>CASEBB010000079.1 GCA_949286015.1 uncultured Succinivibrionaceae bacterium
TTGTTTGGAACGGTGCTGAGGTAGGATTGTATTCTTGTTCAGGACCCGCCCTATTAAAACGGGAGGAAGCCATGTGCGTAAGCACATGGAGACTTCACAATGAATCTTCACGAGTATCAATCAAAAGAGCTATTGCGTGCCTATGGTTTGCCTATAGCTGACTTTCGCGTCAGCACCAAGGCCTTAGGCATTGGTAAGTTTGCTTATGAATTAGCCCCAGGCCCTTTTGTCTGTAAGTGCCAAGTGCATGCTGGTGCACGTGGTAAGGCCGGTGGTGTAGCAGTGGTGCAAAGCCCAGCAGAGGCGGAAGCTTTTGCGGCAAAATGGCTCGGCTCGCGTTTAGTCACCAAACAAACCGGCCCTGAAGGCAAGCTGGTGTCGCGTATCCTAATTGAGCGCGCTACTGAAGCCGTGCGTGAGCTCTACGTTGGTGCCACTATCGATCGCACCAGCGCTAACCTCACCATTATGGCCTCCGAGGCCGGTGGCATGTCGATTGAGGAGTTAGCCTCCAAAGATGCCTCCAAGATCCTCAAGGTCAACATCGATCTGCTCACGGGCCCACAGCCATACCAAGGCCGTGCCCTTGCCTATAAGCTGGGCTTAAAGGGCAAGCAGGTTAACGAGTTTGCCAAGATCTTTATGGGTATCGCCCGTGCGTTCCTTGACAAGGATCTCTCCTTAGTCGAGATCAACCCTCTGGCTGTAACAACCGATGGCTCCTTACGCTGCTTAGACGCCAAGATCAACATCGACTCTTACGCCTTATACCGCCATCCTGAGCTGGTCGAGCTTGATGATCCATCCCAAGAGGATCCACGTATTGCCCGTGCGCAGGCCTCAAATTTCTCTTATGTGCCTTTAAATGGCACCATCGGCTGCCTCGTGAATGGTGCGGGACTGGCAATGGGTACCATGGATATCATTAAGGCCTGCGGTGGTGAGCCTGCCAATTTCCTTGATGTGGGTGGTACTGCGACTAAAGAGCGCGTGATGGAAGCCTTTAAGATCATCTTAGAGGATCAACACGTCAAGTGCATCTTAGTCAACATCTTTGGCGGTATCGTGCGCTGCGACTTAATTGCCGAGGGTATTTTAGGCGCTGTCCATGATGTGGGCGCCAAGGTACCAGTGGTGGTGCGTCTTGAGGGTAACCACGCAGAAGATGGTGCCCGCATTCTCCATGAGAGTGGGCTGGATATTACTGCGGCTCAAGGCTTACGTGAAGCCGGCTTATTAGCCGTGCAAAAGGCTGCATCTTAGTTTTCTGCATGGGCGTGGTTGTCACTGTAAATCACTGTACTGTAAAGCACAGTAGAGCACAGTAGAGCACAGGGATGGCCCTCCCACCCGATTTCTGTTTTGGTATGAGTATTCTCGTTAACAAAGATACCAAGATCATCTGCCAAGGTATCACCGGCTCACAGGGTACGGTGCACTCGCAGCAGTGCTTGGATTATTACGACACGAAGTTAGTCGGTGGTGTGACCCCAGGCCGTGGTGGTAGCACCCATTTAGGTCTGCCAGTGTTTAATACCGTGCGTGAAGCCATGGACGTGACCCACGCCACATGCTCCATGATCTTTGTGCCACCTGCTTTTGCCGCAGACTCGATCTTTGAGGGCATCGATGCCGGTTTAGACCTGATCATCTGCATCACCGAGGGCATCCCTGTCTTAGACATGCTGCGCGTCAAGGCGCGCTTACGCCAGTCGCATACCACCTTAATTGGCCCTAACTGCCCAGGTGTGGTCACCCCAGGTGAGTGCAAGGTCGGCATTATGCCAGGTGCGATTCACTCGCGTGGTAAGGTCGGTATTGTCTCGCGCTCCGGCACCCTCACTTACGAGGCGGTAAAGCAGACTACTGATGCAGGCTTTGGTCAGTCGACCTGCGTCGGCATTGGTGGTGATCCGGTGCAAGGCTCTAACTTTGTGGATATGCTCAAGCGCTTTGAGGATGATCCACAAACTGAGGCCGTGGTCTTAGTCGGTGAGATCGGCGGTACTTCGGAGCAGGAAGCTGCTGCGTGGATTAAAGAGCATATGACCAAGCCAGTGGTGTCCTATATTGCTGGAGCCTCTGCGCCTGCGGGGCAGCGTATGGGGCATGCTGGTGCCATTATCTCTGGTGGTCAGGGCACGGCTGCTGCCAAGCAGCAAGCGCTGCGTGATGCGGGTGTATTAGTGGTACCAACCGCTGCTGATATCGCTGACGGCTTACGTGAGGCTACGGGCTGGAATTAATTACCGAGCTTACTGCCACGCACAGATGTTGTTGTGAAAGCTTCTGTGCTGGTTGGTGCGTGTAGCTACTTAAACTCCTCAGACAGCACTGCTGCCAGATAATGGCCGGTGCTGTTTTTGTTTATGGGCCGCAGCGTTAGGGCGCAAAGCAGGTAACTCCAGCGTCTAACGGCGTCTTATCTCGATATAGCAGCGCAGCAAACACCTACTTTCAGGGTATGGATACTCGCGGCGCAATGAGGCAAAGGCTCAGTCCTAAGATGTCTCCAAGAGGCGCCTCTGGATAACATCCTCTGATGCGGTGGGCATGCAGGAAGAGCCGCCAGCACTCTGCCTTTTGTTGCGGATTACAGCTTGGTTTTGTGCATGATTTGTGCATCTATGTGGGGTTAAGGCCCTAAGGGTGGGGCGGTATTGGCGGCATCTTGACGCTGTTTTGTTTTCTTCTGAGGCCGATAAAAGAAAGGAGCCTGCACTTGTTTTCTGATCTCCTCGCAAGCCACGGTCAATCGCATGCACCGCTGCAGGCTAAAGCAGAAGATGGCGCCACCGGTAGTGCGGCATTAGCCGCAGAGCTCGGGCGTGAGCAGAACGTGCCAAGTGAGCTAGGTGAGGCCAAGCGGGCGATGGTTGGCATCAATAAGCTCAATTCTGAGCGCACCCGACCTCTGGAAAAGGATGCGGACAACCGCCATGAGGAGCGCACGGTCGATTCCTATTTTCTGCAAGATGACGTGATGCACTACCAAGCGCAGCAACAGCGGCAAGCGGCGGTGCTCTCACAATTCAGTGCGCAAGCGGAAAAGATGGCTGCCGAGCAAGCGGCGGCGATTTCCGCAGAGATCGCTCATTTGTCTTATGCGGATCTGGCGCCGTTGGCTGGTGGCAGTGGCAAGCGTTACGTGAATGCTCCGCAAGTGTTTGGTTCTGTCTCTGATGCAGAACAAGACATGGCTGCAGCGCAGACGTATACGCGCAGTACCTTAAAGCCAGATGCTAACCCAACGCAGGGCTATCACAAGCGCATTGTCACGGTGCTGGCTAATGGCATTTTTCGCCAGTGGTTGCAGCGGCGTACTTTACAGCTGCAGCATCAGGATCCGCTCTTAAGTGAAACCACTGAGAGTGTCTACTATCACACGGCCATGTTGCTCTTACAGGACATGGTCTTTGCCATGCGCGCTGATGGCAAGATTTCCTATGATGAGCAGATGTCGCTGGTAGACGTCTGCTTGGGCATCTTCCACGATAAGATCAAGAACATTCGCGGTGAGATTGATCGCATGCTGACCATTGATCTCGATCCGGAGTCACTGGTGCGGCAGGTGAAATTCCCTGAAGAGAACCTCGATTTATACCTGCTGGCGGCGGTGATGTTAGACTGCGATCACTTCTTAGAGCAAGGGTATTTAGAGAACTTAGCGGCGTGTTTGGGCATTGATCCGAGCTTGCGTAAGCAACTGACTGAGCGGGCACACACGCTGGTGGTAAACGAGTATCGGGCCTTAGCGGCGACGGCTGAAGGCGTGTCGTCTTAAGGTGAGCAGAGTAGGGAGCAGGGCCAAAGGCTCTGCTCTAAGTTTTTCGGGCGGTGTCTGTCACCTTGATCACCAGAGCCACCTCTGTGTTACTCTTCTATCGCTTCGTTGATGCAGGCTGCCGTTGCTAACCCTAAGGGCTGACGCCGCCCTTATCCTTGGGACAGAGCAGAGCGAGCTACAGCCACGGCTTCTGCTTATACGAGACAAGCTGTTTCGCGGTGTAGGTAACCGCAAAAGCGCCTGACGGCGTCTTATCTCGAGAGTAGCCGCAGCAAACGTCTACTCTCAGGGTAAAACACTTGATTGTAGGCTGTTGCCTCCTTTGTTCGTGGCTCACATCAACGCAAAACATGCCTCGCCATGCGAAGCTACTCATCTCGCTGACTTTCCTCAGGTAGTGCTTGCTGCTTCCATCCCGCCAACACCTCTCTCTCTCTCTCTGCCCCGCACGCATTGCCTTGTATTAGCCATCCTGTTCCTCAGCAGTAACCTGTTGCTAACTTTTTTCGCTTGTACCCCTTGCCTGCTCTGTTAGTTGCACTATAATAACCACAGTGACCTACAGCTAACTAAGTTCTTATGGCGCTGTCCTCTGCGCAAGAAGTGATTGCGAGCGCTTCTTTGACAGGCTTTGCTCTGTGATACCGGCAAAGCCCCATAGCAGTTAGACTAAATCCGCAGCGCAGTAGAGCGTAGCTGTTTCAGGCGATCAGGTTTGGCAAAAGGTTTTGTGGAGATTTAAACCTAATGAGCACAATCATTGATATTCACGCCCGCGAGATCATGGATAGCCGTGGTAACCCAACGGTAGAGTGCGATGTCACTTTAGACACCGGTGCCTTTGGTCGTGCCTCTGTGCCATCCGGCGCCTCCACTGGTGTGCGTGAAGCCATTGAGTTACGTGACGGCGATAAGAGCCGCTTTGATGGCAAGGGTGTGTTAAAGGCCGTACATAACGTCAACACCGAAATCCGTGATGCGCTCTTAGGTCTGGACGCCCGCAACCAAGTGCTGATCGATCGCACCATGATCAAGCTCGACGGCACTGACACCAAGGCGCGTTTAGGTGCTAACGCCATTTTAGCTGTGTCCATGGCCGTGGCTAAGGCCGCTGCCGATGATGCTGACCTGCCTCTGTTCCGCTACTTAGGTGGCTCGGGCAAGATGGACATGCCTGTGCCAATGATGAACATCATCAATGGCGGTGCCCACGCTAACAATAACCTCGATCTCCAAGAGTTTATGATTATCCCTGTTGGTGCTGACTCCTTAGCCTCGGCTGTGCGTATGGGCGCCCAAACTTTCCACGCCTTACGCAAGATCATCAACGCTAAGGGTATGACCACCGCTGTTGGTGATGAGGGTGGCTTTGCCCCATCGATCGATTCTCATGAAGAGGCGATCGAGCTCATTATGGAAGCCATTAAGGCTGCCAACTATGAGCCAGGCAAGGATATCTGCATCGGCTTAGACTGCGCTTCCTCTGAGTTCTATGACGCGGAGAAGAACGTCTACGCTTTAACCAAGCAGGGTAAGACCTACACCATCGACGAGTGGATCGACGTCTTAGAGTCGTGGGTGGACAAGTACCCATTAATCTCCATTGAAGACGGTGCTGCTGAAGGTGACTGGGACGGCTGGAAGAAGCTGACCGAGCGCTTAGGCAAGAAGTGCCAATTAGTCGGTGACGACCTCTTTGTGACCAACCCAGCCATCTTAAAAGAGGGCATTGAAAAGGGCGTGGCCAATGCCATTCTCATTAAGGTCAACCAAATTGGCACCTTAACCGAGACCTTTGAGGCCATCGAAATGGCTAAGCGTGCTGGCTACACCGCCATTGTGTCGCACCGCTCCGGTGAGACCGAGGACGCCACCATTGCTGATATCGCGGTGGGCACCAATGCTGGTCAGATCAAGACTGGTTCTATGTCCCGCTCCGATCGCTTAGCTAAGTATAATCAGCTGTTACGCATTGAGGAGCAGCTGGGTGACACCACCCGCTACGGTGGCAAGCACTCCTTCTACTCCATTCACCTGAAGTAAGAGCACAGAGCACAGTACAGCGCAATAGTGGCAGTTTGAGAGCGTTGCGGGGGTAACGTGCTGCGCGCTTTACTCTTGCGGCCAGCCCCCTACAGCTGGCAGGAAGAGAGGCACGGATCCCTGTAACAGGCTGCTACTGCGCTTAAAGCGAATCGACTCCTTCAACTCCAAGCTGACGTCACTGTAGTCCGCATGAAAGCGGTGGCGTCAGTAAAGCAAAGCAAACAATCTCCTCACAGTTGCATGGCTTTGTAGTGGCGTGTCCGGCAAACCACACGCTGCTGCTGCTGCTCCTGACATTTCTTAGGGCGGTGTCTTTTGCTGGTGGTGAGCACTGGCAGGAGCACCGCCCTATTTTTTTGCGCGCGGCATGGTTGCGGGTCTAAAGTGGCTTACTTGTAAGCGTTAATGCTGGTGCCAGCGGGAGTAGGTGGCAGTCGTATCGTTGGGGATTAGTATTGCAAGTGGCTGCTATAGCGCTTACAAGCTGGTTTGGCGCATATAATCACCCTGAGGGATGAGTTGTTGACGTTATGCTTTGCGCTGTCCACTCTTAGGTTCGCGGGTATGATGCAGCTCGCAGAGTCCCTCCATAAGGTCACAGATCTCCGATGATCTGAAAAAACGCTCTCTTTTGGCGCAAAAATGTCCCAAAAGCATGCACAAAGATTTTTCTCTGCCCTTTGCCCCGCTGCCTCGCTCGCTAAGCCTTGTTTATTATCAGCGGTGTTTTGGGTGCCAAAAGGCGCTAAATAAGCCGCTGCTGTCACAGCTGTCGCTAGCTAACGTGATCGCCTGGTTGCAGCTGCCGTTGCCTAATAATGGTGCATTGCCCTGTCATCGCACTCACCACTACCAGATACGCATGCTATGATAGCCCCAAGGCTTTGGATTAGTCCCAAAGCAACGCCTAGGAGAACTTAGGGTTATGGAACTTTTTGGGAAGAACTTGCACATCAATGGCAGTTTCAACTACTGCTGGCGATGGCCTCACAGCTGGTGGCGCTAGTCGCTTTTGAGCTGAGCCGGAGGTGTTTGCCTCTTACGGCTAAGCAGGATTTTTCCTGCAGAGTGTGGCAGTTTTTCCGAGGGATGTAAGCCCTAAGTGTGGTGAAAACAGTAAGTCTTACAAAGTTTAGCGTTACCAATAGACCGCTTCGTAAGACCAGCTTCTTCACCAGCGTTGCTGCAGCCAGCAACGTCAACCTAGATGAGACCACGTGCCTGTGGTGGTAGCAGCGTTAGCATAAGTTAGCACCTGCCCCCCAGTAACAGATAGGCACACGTAAGCAGCAGTGCTTTTCCGCTGAAGAGCGTCACTGCCTGTGGTGGTGCCTTAGCTGAGCGTAAGTCTTAAGTCAGCAAGACTTAAGTGCGCAGATAAAAGCCGCAGTTGCTTTCCTTAAGTGGTCTTAAGTTCGTCGCGGTATCCACTTCTGTGATGCCAGCCTACCGTATACGGTTGCACCTTCCTTACCCATCCCCGCCTGATTTCCTGCCTCATTGCTTTCCTAAGTTTTGTGCCTCTTGTGATTTAGTGCTGTTTTACTCGCCTTCGCCCTGCGTAGCTTAGCGTTGCATTGCTTGGCTGGAGCGCGAGGGGATCAAGCCTCGCTGCATAGCTTTATAGCGTGTGGCACAGCACCAATAACTCCGCCGCTGGAGAGCTGCCCGTCATCATCACGTGACCAAAATTCAAGATGAGAGTAGCTGCACTCCTTACTGCTGCTGTATCAGAACCAGAGCAGAGTAGGGCCCAAGGTAAGAGGCGCTTGTTTGGTCTAAGGAACCGCTTTTATGCCAGTGTTACCGCTTTTAGATGAGGTCAAAAAGTTCGCGGCCTCCGGTGCCTATGATGTGGTGCCTGTAAGCTGCGAAATCTTGTCTGATATCTGCACGCCTATCACCGCGCTGCAGATCTTTAAGGGGCAATCTGATCATTGCTTCTTACTTGAGTCCGTAGCAGAAAATGAAAAGTGGGGCCGTTACACCTTCTTAGGCTTTGCGCCTACCTTAGAAATCACCTGCTGTGGCGGTGAGATGACCGTAGGTGACGAGAAATTTAAGAGTATGGATCCCGATGCCACCTTGCGTGACATCTTAGCCCACCACCGCAGCCCACGCCTTAACTATCTGCCAAGCTTTACCGGCGGCTTAGTCGGTTACTTTGCCTACGATTACTTAGGCTACTCCGAGCCTGCCGTGCGCATTCCTGTCGACGATCAGGAGCACTTCAAAGACATCGACCTCATGCTCTTTGATAAGGTCATCGCCTTTGATAACTTCAAGCAGAAAATCATCTTAATCGTCAACATCAAGCTTACTACTGACGAGCAGCTCTTAGAGCAGCGCTATCACGAGGCCCAAGAGGAGCTCAAGCGCTTAGCCCAGCTGCTGCGCCATGGCACTCCGCTTCAGGAGGAAAAGGGCAAGATCCTCTCGCCTATCATCCCGCTCTTTAACAAGGAGCAATACTGCGCCATGGTGGAAAAGGCGCAGCACTACATCCATGAGGGTGATATCTTCCAAATCGTACTCTCCAATCGTTTAAGCGCCGACTTCTCCGGTAGCCTCCTCGATACGTACCGTATCCTGCGCACCCTCAATCCATCGCCATACATGTTCTACTTTGGCGGCACCGACGTCGAAGTTGCGGGCGCTTCCCCTGAGACCTTAGTAAAGTTAGAAAACGGCGTGCTGCACACCTTCCCACTGGCAGGTACCCGTCCACGTGGCAAGACTGAGGAAGATGATAAGGCCTTAGAAGAGGACTTGCTTCACGACGAAAAAGAGCTGGCCGAGCACAACATGCTGGTGGACTTAGGCCGCAACGACTTAGGCAAGGTCAGTAAGTTTGGCTCCGTGGCTGTAGAGAAATTCCACTGCATCGAGCGCTATTCCCATGTAATGCACATCGGCTCGACCGTGCGTGGTGAGATTCGTGATGATTGCGATGCCTTAGATGCAATCAGCGCTGTGCTGCCAGCAGGTACGCTCTCAGGTGCCCCGAAGATTCGTGCATGCCAGTTAATTGCCGAACTGGAGAATAACAAGCGCGGTATTTACGGTGGTGCCATCGGCTACATCGACTTTACGGGCAATATGGACACCTGCATCGCCATTCGTATCGCCTACAAGAAAAACGGTAAGGTCTTCGTGCGCTCCGGTGCCGGTATCGTTGCTGACTCGGTGCCTGCTACCGAGTTCCAAGAGTGTATCAACAAGGCCCAAGCGGTAGTTAGTGCCTTACAAGAGGCTTCGGCCCAAGAGGAGCTTTAGGATGATTCTGCTGATTGATAACTACGATAGCTTCTCTTACAACCTCTATCAGCTCATTGGCACCATTAACCCTGACATCAAGGTGATCCGCAATGATGAGCTGACGGTAGCGCAAATCGCGGCCTTAGCTCCATCGCACATTGTGCTGTCCCCTGGACCAGGTCGCCCAGAGAATGCTGGTGTCATTATGGAAGTGGCCACCACCTTAGGCCCAAAGATCCCAACCTTAGGCGTGTGCTTAGGCCATCAGGCTATTTGCGCCGCTTATGGCGCTACGGTGTCTTACGCCCAGCGTCTGATGCATGGCAAGCAGTCTGAGGTCTTACTCAATACCCAGTGCCCACTGTTTAAGGGCTTGCCAGAGAAAACGCCAGTAGCGCGCTACCACTCGCTGTCGGTGGTGGAAAACACGCTGCCAGAGAGCTTACAGGTGGTGGCTCGCACTACTGATGATCAAGAGGTTATGGCGGTAGCCCATCGTGATTTTCCACTGTTTGGCGTGCAATTCCATCCTGAGTCGGTGATGACCCCACGCGGCCTAGAGATGCTGCGTAACTTCTTAGAGTTAGGGGCGCACTAAAGCAGATAGGAGCTCTACCAGCACCACCACCACCACCACCTTCATCTTTAGGTTTAGGGTAGAGCTTGTGGTCAGGGTAAGTACCGAACTGAGCTACTGCACAGAACAGTACCTGAGGTTAGCAATTCCGTAATTTAGTACCACACCGCGCCACAACACGTCACGCCAGACCACGCCAATAGTTTCTTCGGAGGGTTTTATGATTAAAGAGGCGATTGTTAAGCTCGTCAATAAGCACGATTTATCCTATGACGAGGCCTACACGGTCATGAATGAGATCATGTCCGGTGCCACTAGCGCTACGCAAAATGCCGCTTTCTTAGCGGCCATGTCCACCAAGAGCGCCCGCGCTGAAACCATTGATGAGATCTCCGGTTGCGCTGCCGCCATGCGTGAGCACGCTATCCCTGTGGATACCCCATGGGATGTCTTTGAGATCGTAGGTACCGGTGGTGATAACGCGCAGAGCTTTAACATCTCCTCGACTTCGGCCATTGTTGCGGCCGCTGGCGGTATGAAAGTGGCCAAGCATGGTAACCGTGCTGCCTCTTCCAAGTGTGGTGCCGCTGACTGCTTAGAGGCCTTAGGCGTCAACATTGAAGAAGATCCAGACCTCTGTCGCAAGCTCTTAGACGAAGTGGGCATGTGCTTCTTCTTTGCCCAGAAGTACCACACCTCGATGAAGTATGTTGGCCCCATCCGTAAGGAGCTGGGCTTCCGCACCGTCTTTAACATCTTAGGCCCACTTACCAATCCAGGTAAGCCTACCATTCAGCTCTTAGGTGTGTATGGTGACTACCTCGTGGAGCCGCTCGTCAAGGTCTTAATGAAGTTAGGCGTCAAGCGCGGTATGGCCGTGTACGGCATGGATAAGCTCGATGAGATCTCCTTAAGTGCGGAGACCTTAGTGTGCGAGTTTAAGGACGGCTGGTATAAGACCTACACCATTGCCCCTGAGGACTTTGGCATGCAGCGTTGCGCCAAAAAGGATCTCGTGGGTGGCACGCCTGAGGAGAATGCTGCGATTACGCGTAGCATCTTGTCTGGTGAGCTTAAGGATCACAAGCGCAATGCTGTGCTCTTAAATGCCGGTGCTTCGCTCTATCTGGGTGATAAGGCCCCATCTATGGCCGATGGCGTCAAGCTGGCGGCGGAGCTGATTGACTCGGGTAAGGCTCTTGAGACCTTAGAGCGCTTCATTAAGATCTCGCAGGGTAAGTAAGCGCTAAGCTGGGTTTAGTGTCTTTGACAGTGCTGTTCGGTGCAAGGCAGCATCTGCTGCTTGCTTAAGGACTACCCTAAGTACTACCTGAGGAAGGAGTGATCTCAGAGGTGACGGATACAGGGGGAAAGGGCTGGCAACAGCCTACACCTCAAGATGAGGTGCAGATTAGCCTGAGCCTATCTTCAGCTGGGGCAGCAGGCTTCCCCTAAATGACGTCATCTATTACCATCATGGGTACCACCTCAGAACAGAGTTTGTGCTTTTGGGGCCTATTGCTCCGCAAGAGCGCGTGCTCCAGCGCCATTGCCTGTCAGCACAGCCAGCACAGCAGTAAGAGGAATCAAACAACGTGGCCACCATTTTAGATGAGTTAGCCGAATACGCCCGTGAGCGCGTAGCGACCGCCAAAAAGCGCGTTCCCCTCGCGGAAATCAAACAAACAGCAGTGGCTTTAGCTGCTACGCAAGAGCAAGGTCAGGCCGAGCGCTTATGGAATAAGCACGGGGACTTGGCTTTTGCCGCCGCTTTACGCCGTCCTGGTGTCTCTTTTATCTGCGAGTGCAAAAAGGCCTCGCCTTCAAAGGGCTTAATCGCACCTGATTTCCCTTACCTCAAGATTGCGCAGGAGTACGTGGCTGCCGGTGCCGATGCCATTTCGGTGCTCACTGAGCCTAAGTGGTTCTTAGGCTCTGACCAGTATTTGGAGCTCATTGCTTCTACAGTAAAGATCCCTTGTCTGCGCAAGGACTTTACGGTGGACGAGTACCAGATTTACGAGGCCAAGTGCTTAGGTGCCAGTGCAGTGCTTCTCATTTGCTCGTTGTTGCACACTGAGGACATCAAGTACTATCTGCAAGTGTGTGAGAGTCTGCATTTAGATGCCTTGGTCGAAGCACATGATGAAGATGAAATTGCGCAAGCGCTGGAAGCAGGGGCTAAAATCATTGGCGTGAACAATCGCAACTTAAAGGACTTCTCGGTCAATACTGAGAATAGCCGCAAGCTGCGGGCGCTGGTGCCATCATCCTGCCTCTTTGTTGCTGAGAGCGGCGTCTCTACGGCGGAGGATGTCGCGGCCTTAAAGAGCATTGGTGTTGATGCGGTGCTGGTAGGGGAGAGCCTCATGCGCGCCCCTGATAAAAAGGCTAAGCTTGCTGAGCTGAAGAGCTTGCTCTAAAGCCAACGCCAAAGCCAAGGCCTGTGCCTACGCTTGCAGGAGCGCAGCAGGGTAGGCTCTCCCGCTGTTTTTTCAAGTTGCCTTACCTCTACTGGAGGCTCGCCTCAACTTCTGTTGAGAGCCATGGATAGGGCCATAAGGAAGATGGTTTATGGAAATTTACAGCGCCATTGAAAAGCGCGAAGAGGATTATTGGCGGCAGCAAAAAGCTGCTGCCGCTCAGCAGCATTACAAAGCCCGCATTAAGTTGTGTGGCTTAAGCCGTGAGCAGGATATTGCTACGGCTAACGAGCTGGCCGTGGATTACATTGGTTTTGTCTTTGCTCCACGCAGCAAGCGCTATGTCAGCCACGAGCAAGCGGCCACGCTGAAAAAGTTGCTTGCACCGAGCATGCAAGCAGTGGGCGTCTTTGTGGATGCTGAGCCAGAGGAGATTGTCTCCTTATGGCGCCACGGCATCATTGATGTCGTCCAGCTGCATGGCCATGAGGATGAGGACTACATTGGACACTTGCGCGCACAATTAGCCTCTGTGGCTTGTGAGCGTTTCCCTGACATCCTCGCGACCTCCATGCCGCCATGCCCACCAATCTTTAAGGCCTTTAGTGTGAAGAGCAGTGCTGACATCACCGCCGCTGAGGCCTCCAGTGCTGACTATGTGCTCTTAGACGAGGGGGCAGGCGGTACGGGTAAGTGCTGCGATTGGCAGCTCTGTGCTACCTGCAAGCGGCCGTATTTCCTCGCCGGTGGCTTAAACCCAGACAATGTGACTGCTGCACTTTCTCAGCTGCATCCTTTTGCGGTGGATGTGAGCTCAGGTATTGAGAGCGACGGCATCAAAGATTTAGACAAGATGCGAGCTTTTGTGACCGGCGTGCGCAGCGCCTCGTAGCACCAAAGCTCACAAGGACAAGCTCTGCGCTCAAGTAACTGCCAGCAGCCAGCATAGGCCTGCATGGGCGTTGTCGCGTGGGGGCCTGTCCTCTAGCTGTTCCCTGCAGATGAGACTTTACGGTCGCTGGTGCCAAAGCTTTGCGGCATTACAGCGGCCATGATCTCAGGGAGCAGCGCTCAAGGAAGTGATCATGACAAACAAGAACGGACGTTTTGGTATTCATGGGGGTCAGTACATTCCTGAGACCCTGATGAATGCGGTGCTGGAGCTGGAAGAAGCTTACAACCACTACAAAGATGACCTCGAGTTTAACCGCGAGTTACAATCCCTCTTTAACGACTACGTCGGCCGTCCATCGCGCTTATACTTAGCTAAGCGTATGACGGAGGACTTAGGCGGCCCTAAGATCTACTTAAAGCGTGAGGACTTAAACCACACCGGTGCCCATAAGATTAATAACGCCTTGGGTCAGGCCTTACTGGCAAAGAAGATGGGCAAAACGCGCTTAATCGCGGAAACCGGTGCCGGTCAGCACGGTGTGGCTACAGCGACGGCAGCGGCGCTTTTAGGCATGGAGTGCGTGGTGTACATGGGGGAAGAAGACACCCAGCGCCAAGCGCTCAATGTCTATCGCATGCGCCTCTTAGGTGCAGAAGTGCGTCCGGTAACCACGGGCACAGCTACCTTAAAAGACGCGGTTTCTGAGACCTTCCGTGAGTGGACGGCGCGTATGAGCGACACCCACTACTGCTTAGGCTCGGTCATGGGCCCACATCCGTTCCCAACCATTGTGCGTGATTTCCAAGCGGTGATCTCCAAAGAGATTAAGAGCGAGGTGTTAGAGCGCGAGGGCCGCTTACCTGATATGGTCGTGGCTTGTGTGGGTGGTGGTTCTAACGCCATTGGCTCGTTCTATCACTTCATTGAGCACCCTGAGGTGGCCTTAGTTGGCTGTGAAGCCGCTGGACGTGGTATTGATACCTTTGAGACGGCAGCCACGATTAGCACGGGTAAGTTAGGCATCTTCCACGGCATGAAGTCCTACTTCTGCCAAAACGAGTATGGCCAGATTGCACCGGTGTACTCGATCTCTGCGGGCCTTGATTATCCAGGCATTGGCCCTGAGCATGCGCACTTACACGATATTGGTCGTGCCCAATACGTCCCAATCACTGATGAGGAAGCCGTACAGGCTTTTGAGTACTTAGCTCGTACCGAGGGTATTATCCCTGCCATTGAGTCGGCACACGCGGTGGCTCATGTGCGTAAGGTGGCGCCAGAGATGGGCAAGGATAAGGTTGTGGTGATCACGCTCTCAGGGCGTGGTGACAAGGATTGCGCAGCTATTGCTCGTTACAGAGGAGAGAACATCAGTGAGTAAGGTGACTGCGGCCTTTGCAAACGGCAAAGCCTTTATTCCTTTTATTACCTGCGGTGATCCTGATTTAGAGACGTCGCTTGCGGCCATTCGTGCCATGATTGCCAATGGTGCGGACTTAATTGAGCTGGGCATTCCTTTCTCTGATCCCACGGCAGAGGGCCCAGTGATTCAAGAGGCTAATCTGCGGGCCTTAAAGGCGGGCGTGACCACGGATCAGGTATTTGCCTTAGTGGAGCGTATCCGCAAGGAGAGCGATATTCCTTTGGTCTTTATGACCTACGCCAATGTGGTTTTCTCTTACGGCATTGAGCGCTTTATGGAGCGCTGCGAGCAGGTCGGGATTAACGGTATCATCCTGCCTGATGTGCCTTTTGAGGAGAAGGGCGAGTTTGAGCCTACTTGCTTAAAGCACAACGTTGAGCTGCTCTCGATGATTGCGCCTACCTCTGAGCAGCGTATTGCCAGCATCGCTAAGGAAGCTAAGGGCTTTATCTACGTGGTGTCGAGCTTGGGCGTGACGGGTGTGCGTAGTGAGATTAAGACGGATCTGACCTCGATTTTGAGCGTGATTCGTCAGTACTCGCAGCAGCCATGTGCTATTGGCTTTGGTATTTCTACCCCAGAGCAGGCAAAGAAGATGGCGGCTATCTCTGATGGTGCCATTGTGGGCTCGGCCATTATTAAGATCATGGCGAAGTATGGCAATGATGCACCTCAGTACGTAGGCGAGTACGTCAAGTCCATGAAGGATGCCATCCGCTAACAAGCTGGTTGAGGCGTGCTGAAAAGCATGGCCATAAAGACTTAGCACGCAAACGGCTGCCTGCAAGCAATTGTGGGTGGCCGTTTTGTTGTGGGGAGTAGGGTACCATTCCAAGGTGGCTGGTTCTGAACTTTGCCTTAAAAGCGCCACTACCAGCAGCTTACTGCGCCAGTAGTCGCACAGGGGTGATAGCCTCAGTTCGTTACGTTCATATGAAAAAAGCTGAGAGGCACTTGCAAGGACTTGAGAATGCCTGTTGTAGGCCCTTTTAGGTGCGTTGCCGTGCTCTTTTTAGGGTGAACAAAGCTCCCCTGTTGCTGCTTTTGCTTGAGCTGATGTATCTCCCCCAAAGATAGGGTGGCACTTTGCGTAACGCTAGGGAGCCTTAAGATTCGTCTTCGGCCTTGCAGGTGATCCAATGCGGCGCTTAGGCTGCTTGTAGGGGCTGGGTGGTGTAAACTGAGGATTACAATTAAGCGCTCGCTTGCCAGCTTGCTGGCTGCGCTTAGTGCTGCCGCGCGGGGTAAGCACTCTGAAGTGCTGGAGGAGAACCGTGCGCTTTTAAGAGAGCATGCCACGTGCGCGCTCATTGTCTATTGGTGAGAGGAATGAAGCTCATGAAGCTGAAGTTATTGTTGGCCGGTGTGGTGGCCTTAGCTGTTGGTGCCAGCTCGGCGGTGTATGCCGAGACCGTGCACGTCTTTGTGCTGGCAGGTCAGTCCAATATGGTGGGCCGCGATGCCACGCCATTTGCCTACGACGAGAACCCAAACATCCTGAACTTTACCGATGGCCGTGCGGGCTCGCCACTCAACCAAATTGAGATTGCCACTGATCCATTGCGCCACGATAAGGACGGTGTAACTTACGGCACTAATGCCGGTCGTCCATTTGCGGAGACGCTGCTGCCAACCTTACCTGAGGGCGATCAGATCCTGCTGGTGAACCGTGCGTGGGGTGGTACTGATATCTCTGAATGGCGTAAGGGCCATGGCCCAAAGGGCTATAGCCCAGATTCTGGCTATAACCTGCCAGTTAACCCATACATGACCACAATCAACGACACTAAGGCCGCGCTGGAGGCTGTCAAGGCTGCCGGTAAGGATGTCAGCCTCGATGGCATTTTGTGGATCCAAGGCGAGTCTGATGTAGATCATCTCACCTGCCCAACGATGTATGCGGCTGCAGTGGTGGACGTGCTGACCAATATGCGCAAGGACTTAGGTGACCCTGACCTTAAGATCGTGATCGGTGAGTTCTACCAGAACTATGGTGGCGAAGCCGGTCAGCTCATCTTAGCGACCTTACCCAAGATCGCGCAAAAGCTGGGGGCGGGCTTAGCCTCGTCAGCAGGTGCTGAGGTCTTAGCTGACGGCGTGCACATGACCACGCAGTCGCATCAGCGCTTAGGTGAGCGCATGGCTCAAGAGTACCTCAAGCTCAAGTAAGCTCAAGAGAGGCGCTTTTGCCTTTGTTTTAAAGCGGTGGCAGAGCCAGTGCCAGTGCTGTTGCTGTCGCCGCTTACCTCACTCCTCACACCTTTATTCGCCTTGACCTAGAGTTGTCGGCGCATGCCCCACTCGTAAGAGTGGGGGTAGCCGACAGTTAGTATTGGGGCTTTAGCCAAGCACAGCGTATACACATCCTCAGCCTTTGAGGGATCGTTTTGTGGTACCAAGCACGTAGGAGTATAA
>CASEBB010000080.1 GCA_949286015.1 uncultured Succinivibrionaceae bacterium
GGTTTTTAGAAGCAGTTTATATGTAGGAGGTGCTAGCGCAGTTTACCAGCAAGTTGCCCTAGCAGTACAAATAATCCTGCTCAACTCCCCGACGTCTGAACTACAACGGCCAGATGATCCAGCCAGCGCAGATTATCGTCAGTCAGAACATATAGAGTGTCGGTTATGTCCAGAATTAAGTTTGATTACGGCATCGACTTGGGTACCACCAATTCGTCGATTGCTCGCATGGAGAATGGTGCGGCGGTCATCCATAAGACCAAGAACTTGATGGACACCATGCCATCCTGCGTGTACTTTGCGCAGAACCGCAAGGGCGAGAAGAGCATCCGTGTGGGCAGCAAGGCCAAGGACTCGCGTGCCTCGGATGCGCTGAAGGCCCTCAACGACGGCAGCGACTACGAGGAGTTTGGGTACATCGAGTTCAAGCGCGAGATGGGCTCTGACAAGCACTACTCTAATGCCCACATGCCTAAGGCGTTCTACACACCTGAAGAGCTGTCGGCTGAGGTGCTCAAGGAACTCAAGTCCTTTGTCAACGACGAGCAGGTTTCAGCTGTCGTCATCACCGTGCCTGCCATGTTCACGGCCACCCAAAAGGAGGCCACCATGAAGGCGGCTCAACTGGCCGGCTTCCGCCAGTGTGAGCTGCTGCAAGAGCCTATTGCTGCTTGCATGGCCTACGGTCTCTCGGTGAACCAGAAAGATGGCCGTTGGTTGGTCTTTGACTTTGGTGGCGGTACTTTCGATGCGGCTTTGGTCAAGGTCGAGGACGGCATCCTCACCGTGCACGATACTGAGGGCGACAACTACCTTGGTGGCAAGAACCTCGACGAGGACGTGATCAACAAGATCTTGCTGCCTTACCTGCACTATCAGTACAACCTCGAAAGTCTCGATTACGACGAGGTTAAGGCTCACAACATCAATGAGGTGCTCAAGGGCATTGCCGAAGAGATCCGCGTGGAGTTGTCGTTTACAGACAGCTATGACTACTCTTCCTATGACCGCAGCATGAGTCTTGGTGAGGATGATGATGGCGAGGAGATGGAGATCGATCTGACGGTCACCAACGATGAACTCAGGGAGGCCATTGCTCCTCACTACCAAAAGGCCATCGACATCTGTAAAAACCTTTTAGCCCGCAACCATTTGTCAGGGGATCAGTTATCCTCGCTAATCTTGGTGGGTGGCCCTACGTACTCCCCAATGCTCCGCGACATGTTGCGTGAGCAACTCACCCCGAACGTCGACACCAATACCAACCCAATGACGGCAGTGGCGACTGGTGCAGCTCTGTATGCCTCCACGCTGGACGTGGCGGCAGACAATATTTTGGAGAAGGCGCATGAGCAAAAAGACGCGGTATTCTTGAACGTGTCATACGAGTCGACGTCTGTAGGAACTTCCGAGTGGGTGGCCGTCTCTCTTGACCCGCAGAAGTCTGCCGCTGGGACACCAAAAGAGGTCTCAATCGTGGTTGAGCGCGCTGATGGCATTTGGACGAGCGATAAGATCACGGTGAATGACAAGGGTAACGTGGTTGAGGTGTCACTCAAGGATGGTGTGCCGAACTTCTTCAAGATCAAGGCTTATGATGCACTGGGCAACAGCGTCAATGTCCAGCCTAACGAGTTCACCATCATTCAGGGCATCAAGGTCAGCTCAGCGCCTTTACCTTACAATATCGGCATCTCAATCTACGACCCTGTGAAGGAGTGTGGTGTCTTCAAGCCGGTGAAGGGCCTCGAGAAAAACAAGCCGTTACCTGCAACGGGCATTTTGGGTGACCGCAGAACGACCCAAGTCTTGTGTCCAGGTCGTGCCAGCGACATCTTGCTCATCCCAGTGTATCAGGCACCTTTGGATGCTGAAGGTTTCTCGACCGATTTCCACACCAAGATTGGTGCGGTGTCGATCACGGGTGACGAGGTCGATCGTGATATCGCGGCTGATTCGCCTGTCGACATCACAATTAAGGTCGATAAGTCGGAGATGATGAGCCTTGAGGTGTTCTTCCCTAATCAGGATCTGACCATTAAGAAGGAATTGTCGCTAAGTGGGCGTCAATCGCAGGATGACGCGGTGCAGCGTACGATGCAGCTTATCTCGCGTGCCGAAGACATGCTTGATAAGCTTAAGGATGCCAAGGTGGACGCACGAGATCTGGAGGCGCAGTTGCACGGCATCCAAGAGCAGATCGAGAGCTCAGCTGACGCCATGCGTGACCTGTCCAACATCAAGACCCTCCTCTTTAAGATTGAGAAGCGTACCGAGCAGAACCAGTTTAAGATGATCAAAGACCGCCTTGACAGCATCCTCACGGAGATCATAAAGCAGCTTGGTGAGTCACCCGCGCCAGAGCATAAACGAGCCCTTGATGATCTCTTGCAGGGCCGCGATATTGCCGAGCGCGATCATGACGTGACCACCATGCGTCTGCTGTTCGACAAGGCTTTGGGCCTCTTCTCCGACCTCAACCAAGACATGCAGGTACTTGCAGCGCTTGCCTTCCTTATCCGCGATTACGATTTATCTACCTGCACTGATGTAGATCGTGCTAAAGCTCTCATTATGGAAGCCATGCTCATGATATGTGAGAAGCATCCTGCTAAGGACGATGCAATGGTGGATCGTGCGCGTAACATCCTTAGAGAACTCATCGATCTAAACCCTGCTGTGAAAGAACGTATGATGAGCAGCACTGAGACGGGCGGCCTGCTCAAGTAGGCGTTGCACGCATTTGCGCGCACCACCGCACAATATGTTGCGTTCATGCCCACCTAAGCGCTCGTGGTGTACATCGTTGCATCACTGGCGCTGTGTTTCTTAGGCCAATACTACAGCATAGCGGGCGCTGCACTCTCAGCGTCCAGTAGCGATCTGTGAGCCCTGAGCATTTTAAGCCCACCAAACGCGACTGGTCAGGCTTGGGGGTACAGCGTGTGAAGTGCCACACAGGTGGTGTTCCCCATTGTGGTGGTGGCGGACATGGCACCGGCGGTCATATGGTAGAGTAGGCCCGCTATTGGGCATATTTCTGCCACGCTTGGGTCTAAGGGGAGTTCCGTGTCGGGTGAGGCTGGTTATTTAGAGAGCAGGCCATGCACGACAACCTACGCTTCGTTCAGCAAAAGCAGCACATCATCGAGCAACTTACCCATGGGCGTTAAGTTAAGCAAAAGCGCTTAAACATCAGCATCAGCGCCACTTAAAGTGGCTTTTAGGCCGGTCGATTGGCATTTTAGCCTTAAAACCTCTTTCACTACCCCAAGCGAACCACTAACTTAACGCCCATGCAACTTACCGCCTTTTGTCAGCGTCCACGCTTCTTTGCGCAGATCATGTCTATGCTACTCTACCGTTCGCCGATACTGCACCTGCAGGAGCCGTCATCCGCCCTCGATGCCTTTGCCCACCAAGACGCCATTACGGTCGCCGACGCCATCTTTGATTGCATCAAGCGCAACATACTCATCACCCCGCCCCAGACGTCGGGGAGTTAACCATGATTTTTGGTTACCTCCCTTAAGTCGGGCTTATGTATGTCTGATACCCACATCACAGGCTTACTCCTGACCAACGCCTTTTGCCTAGCGATGAACTTTGCGTAGCCACTCTGTATTGCCATAGCGTAACGACTGAGGTGATCGGCACTGAACAGCTTTTGAATCTCTGGTTCGGCCTGCATAATGAAGCCAACAGCAAAGCCATCAGCAATAGCGACATCTACACTCTGGGTGGCAAAATTAAAGGAGATGTCAGTATTGGTGAAAGCATCACACACAGTTCCCCACGCTGGAGATTGTGTTGGCCTACCGTGGCTCGCACGAGGCACAGACATGTTATTGAGAGTGAGATAAGTTCTGATGTCATTCAGTACTAAACGTTGCACCAGCAAGGCTAACGACAGCGCAGTGCACAGACCCGCTATACGCTTAGCACTACGGACATAGAACGAATCAACATAGAAACGCTGATCTTTCAGAGAGCGCCACCCGCCCTCAACATTAGCTTGTTGATGGTAGTAGAGGTAAGCCTTTTGTGGCTCAAGGCTCTGATCCTCACACCATAACATGTACATCAGCTCTTGCTCGATGGCCTTGTTTATCGCTTCCACGTCAAGATGTACCTCGTACCCCGCTGCGTAGTACTCGGTTGATTCAGGCTCTTCACCTTTACGAGGACGGCCGCGTCTAGCGTACTTAGCTCTAGTTTCGATGGTGAAGTTATCGTCTATGATGCAGTACTTGGCAGACTTCTTGAGCTTATTTACAGCTTTCGTGACGTCTGCATCACAAGCTGTTGCAATGCCTGCTAGTTTGGTTAGCAGTTTCTCTCGTTCTTGATTGGCTTTACGCTTTATGGTGCCAGTCTTCTGCTCACGCATAGCCTCTGCTTGCACAAGGATCATCTTGCCCTCAACAGGAGAGCATTCCTCGCCGTCGTGCTCTACACCGTTACGATTAGTAAAACTGTAGGTGCCTACTTCTGAAAGCTGAACTGTGACGGCAGGCTCAGTGTCTGTGGCCGACTTGATCTCAAAAGTGCGCCATTGGATCTTATCCGCATAGGCATCATCAAAGGCAGTCTTAACAGCTGAGAGGTTGTCTGGTAGGCGAGTAATGAGCGAAATACCTACGAGTTTGCAGTAAAAGGCAGTGAGAAACGAAGCAGCAGCACAATCGCCCACCAAGTACCGCAGGTTTGGCAGATACTCTTGAATCCTCGGCAAGCTGTGCTCAGCTTCATGAGCGAACGACTTAACATCGGTGGTGCTACCAGTGATCGGATGCTGATAGACAGGTAGGCTCAGAGATGCTTGAGGCGGACGGATCATGATCATGCTATGACATACTTGCCGATCCTGTGGTCGATTGTCACGCGAGTAACCATGCTTGACCTCAATCTTGATTTTATCCGATTCCCAATAGTCCTCCCCATCCTCAATCTGCTTAAGCGTGGCAGAATCTTCCAATGGATTCCACTCTTGAGGCGCACCATGTATGTGGTACGAGGTACTATCAAGATGGCCAATAGTGGCCGATAGCAGCTCCTCTTCAGTGATCATGAATTTGGAGCAAAGTCCCATAAGGCGCGATGGGCCATACTCTGTTATTCTGCTTAACAGATCCCCCACGGCGTAGCGGTTAACCATGGTAGGATCTACATCGTCACGCTCAAGTACAGCTGCCAAGGGAATGGATGCAGCATACTGAGGCAGATTGGATAAAGCACACGGCTCGGTTGAGGCAAGCTTTGCCATAAGCAAAGCTAAAAGCTCACCATTGCTTAGGGCTTGGTTGTTACTGGTCTTAGGGAGTGCCTCATCTATCTTGGCGATAAAGCCTTTCTGCTTGAGCTTGCCTAGGATAAGGAGATCGATCCTCAACGGCATTGAGCCTAGAGTTGCCTTTTCAACAAACTTTAGCGCATGGTGCAGTTTAGACATTGTTGGCATACAGAACCCAAGCAGCTGTTAGTGATGCTGATGCAGTTTACCAGCAAATTGCCCCAGCCATAAAAATAATCCAGCTCAACTCCCCGACGTCTGCGCCCACCTCTGCGGGCGCTATTGCATCAATCCCATCTACCTGACCAAGTCTCAGAACATCTCGACAGCCAACTTCGGCGTTGCTGCCGCTGATGACACGTCGCCTGAAAGTAACCTCAATGTGATAGGTGGTGGTAACCTGCGCTAAAGTGCTTGTATAAGCCACAAACCATCGCTACTGTCAGAAAACAGGCTCTCCTCAGAGTTTGGTGAATACCAAAAGCAACAGTGTTACTGAGATCAAGAAGGCGCTGCACTTTAATGGCGTTGGTCGTAGCCAATCTGGAGATAATGTTGGTGCCCTATCCACCAAACTCTGAAGAGAACCTAAATTTGCAAAATGACCACCCAGCTCACTGGTCAGACAACACCAGCCGTAAGCTTAATTTGCTCTTAACCCCAGCTTAATACCACGCCTATATTTATCTGCTTTTTCCCCTTTACGCACCGGTGTTTTCGGTCGTAGCAACGCACAGGGGCAAAAACTGAAAATTTTTGCCCGCTTGTCTGCAATTTTCTGTAATATAGCGGGCAAATTTGGGTGCTCGTTGTCTAGCGAGCTGTCTTCGGTACTTTTATCGCCTGCTGCATCGCCCCTTAACTCTTCTCTTATGGGCTGACGCCACTTCATGATTACCACCCCTATAAGGCTTTATAAAGGTGACGTCCTGAGGCTAAGGCCATCTATCTTACTTAGTCCTACTTTACAACTAAGGCTTTACGGTCTTGCCTCCCTCATGCAGCTCTACGATCTGTTTTTGGATTTTCTCGATAGTGAAAGATAATCCTCAGTTGTCCGTAGCCAACGCTACCACCAAAGAGGGGACTGCCTCCTCTGTGGGTTCTAATGCCGCAAATTACAGCAGCGCTGCTAGCAATAGCAACCCGACCTCCTCTGCCACGGTAAAAACAGGACAACACCGCCCTGGTGAACTTCCTGGCCAAAAGCCTTCGCCACAGGAGCAAAACCGCAAGCCCATCCTCACCATCAAAAAGCTCACCAAGCGCTTTGATAACTTTGTGGCTGTAGATGAGGTCGACCTCACTATCTACGAAGGTGAGATCTTCGCCCTGTTAGGCTCCTCTGGTTGCGGTAAGTCCACCCTGCTGCGTATGCTCGCAGGCTTTGAAACGCCAACCTCCGGCTCCATTATGCTGGGCAACCAAGAGCTGATTGGTGTGCCTCCTTACAAGCGCCCTGTGAACATGATGTTCCAGTCCTACGCGCTTTTCCCTTACATGACCGTAGGTCAGAACATCGCCTTTGGCCTCAAGCAAAGCAAGTTACCAAAGGCCGAGATCCAAGAGCGCGTCGATCGCATGCTGCGCCTCGTGCACATGGAAGACTACGTCAATCGTAAGCCTTACCAGCTCTCCGGTGGCCAGCGCCAGCGTGTGGCTTTAGCCCGTTCCCTTGCCAAAGAGCCACGCTTACTGCTGCTTGACGAGCCTATGGGTGCTCTTGATAAGAAGCTGCGTGAGCAGATGCGCCTTGAGCTGGTTGATATCATCAACTCTGTGGGCGTAACCTGCCTGATGGTGACACACGATCAGGAAGAGGCCATGACCATGGCCGATCGTATCGCCATTATGGATCGTGGTGAGTTCATCCAAATTGGCGGCCCACGTGAGATTTACGAGAATCCAAACTGCCGCTTCTGCGCAGAGTTCATTGGCTCGGTCAACATCTTTGAGTGCAGTCTGGTCACCTCCAGCGCTAACCAAGCACTGATTAAGGCCCGCGACTTCAACCACTTAATCGAGTTAAGCCACGACGTCGATCTGGCCGATGGCATGCCCCTGATCATCGCCTTACGTCCAGAGAAGCTCTATATTGCTCATGAGCGCCCTGAGGAGAACACCAACTGGTGCGAGGGCGTGGTGGAAAACATCGCTTACTTAGGTGATATCTCCATTTACTACGTCAAGCTGAGCAATGGCCGTATTATCACCTCTACCTTGCCAAACGTAGACCGTTTCAAGCAGGGACTGCCAACGTGGGATGACCACGTTTACTTAAGCTGGGATCCTGATTCCTGCATCGCCTTGACCATCTAAACTCGTACAGAGCACCGTCACGCTCACTTAGCACCAGTGCACTGCCTTAAGTGCTGTTAATGGCTGTAAAGAGCAAGCTCTAAAGCGCCCCCAGCGCCCAGCGCGCTTAGGGCAAACGCCCAGAGAGCATTACTCCAGCACCCGCCCCAGCAAGCAAGCAAGCAACAAAAAGCACGCTGCGGCACCCTTAGCATGCAAGCTAAAGCTGGAAGTAAGGCCCATAGCGTCAGGTCGTACCTTACCTAGCGACGGGCAAGAGCCTGTTCCCCACAGCTATACTCACTCTGCTCTTTGCTCACCGGCAAAGCAAAGCAGCTCCTTAAGGGCAGACAGAGCATACCGCGCCTTATAACCCTGAGCTGACGTGAAAGGGCCACTGCCTTTACTCAAGTGGCACCTTTGAGTTTGAGCCTAGAGCATTACGCCTCGGGTTCTCCCTTTGCCTGAGGATGTGTCATGTCGATAGGAATCTCCAATCTCTCTTCTATGCGCCGCGCTTTGCAACAAAAGCGTGTTAAGAGTACGCCCACGATGTCTAGCCATAAAAATACATGGCGCGATTATGCCTTAATCGTCGTACCTTACCTGTGGATGGGCCTGTTCTTCCTACTGCCATTTCTGATCATCTTTAAGATCAGTCTGTCAGTGTCGGCCATCGCTATTCCACCTTACTCACCGCTGGTGACCTTTGAAGACGGGGCCATGCAGATCATTCTGCACCTCGAAAACTACACATGGATCTTTACCGATCCCGAGGGCACCTACATCCGCTCCTACCTTAAATCCTTACAGGTAGCAGCAATCTCCACTTTCTTCTGCCTTGTAATCGGCTACCCTATTGCGTGGGCCTTGGCTACAGCCAAGCCTGCCATGCGCAATGTGCTCTTTATGCTGATCATCATGCCAAGCTGGACATCCTTCGTGGTGCGTATTTATGCATGGATGACCATCATGAAGCGCGACGGTCTCATTAACGACGTGCTCATGGCCATTGGCATCATTGATGAGCCCTTGCAGATTCTGCAAACAGATGCGGCCGTGTACATCGGTATCGTTTACTGTTACCTGCCGTACATGGTGCTGCCACTGTTCTCGGCGCTGATGAAGGTGGACTACAGCTTAATTGAAGCGGCTTACGATTTAGGCTGCCGTCCAATTAAGACCTTCTTCAACACCTTAATTCCGCAAACCAAATCGGGCATCGTCGCCGGTTCGATGCTGGTCTTTATTCCTGCCATCGGCGAGTACGTGATCCCAGAGCTCTTGGGTGGTAAGGGGTCGATCTTAATCGGTCGTATCCTCTGGCAAGAGTTCTTCAACAACCGCGATTGGCCACTGGCCTGCGCTGTTGCCATCATCATGCTCTTAATCTTGGTGATTCCAATCTTGTTCTTCTACAAGATGGAGCGTAAGGAGCAGGAGAAGTTGTATGCCCATCAATAAAACTGCGGCGCAACTGCGTCAAGCGCGCGCCAGCATCATGCGCGTGGCCATTATTATCTGCGCGCTGATCTTCCTCTACCTGCCAATCGTCACCTTGATTATCTACTCCTTTAACGAGTCGCGCATGGTGACGGTGTGGACGGAGACCTCGCTTAAGTGGTACTACGCCCTCTTTAGCAACAGTGCCATTATTCACGCGGTTGGTATCTCGCTGCTCATTGCCTTTATGACGGCTTGCGCCGCTGTGGTGATTGGTACCTTAGCTGCCTTCGTCTTAGTACGTGTGGGCCGCTTTAAGGGCGAATCTCTCTTTGTGCTGCTGATCACCGCACCAATGGTGCTCCCTGACGTGATCACGGGTCTGGCGCTGCTGCTCATCTTTGTGACCTTAGGTGCGGAGATTCCTTTCTTTGCCCATCGTGGCGTCTTTGCCATATGGGTCGCTCACGTTACCTTCTGCTCGGCATATACCACGGTGGTAATTCGCTCTCGCTTCCGCGAGCTTGATATCTCCATTGAAGAGGCGGCTAAAGACTTAGGCGCAGGCCCAATCAAGGTCTTCTTTGCGGTGATCCTGCCAGCCTTAATGCCAGCAGAGGTCGCAGCGTTCTTACTGGCCTTCACCATGTCGATGGACGATCTGGTGGTGGCCAGCTTCATTGCCGGCCCTGACTCGACCACCTTGCCAATGCTGATCTTCTCGTCAGTAAGACGTGGTCTGTCACCAGAGATTAACGCCTTAGCCACCATCATTGTGCTGATTGTGTCGATCTGCACCTTCTTTGCGTGGCTGTCGATGGTGAAGAAGCAAAAGCGCATCAAGTCGGATGCGGCCAAGGCTGCGGCAGCGCAGGCTATTGAGCAGAAGATGCACTACACCGCCCCTCATGGTGATGAGAGTCTTGATCTCAATAACCTCAGTGCTGAAGCGTTAGCACTCTTTAAGGAGCAAGCGGCAGCGTTACAACGCGGTGAGGACACCGCCGATGAAACTAAGCGCAAGCTCCAAGAGCTGATTGCCTCACGTCAATCTCAGGCTAAAGCTCAAGCAGCAGAGCAAACCACCGCAACCGCAACTGCAGCAACAAACACTGCCACAGCTACTTCCCCTGCTGTTCCTAATGCTACAGCCAGCGCAGCGCCTGCCACTAACAGCGCGCCAAGTGGTGCCGCAGTTAGCACTGCAAGCCCAGCGACGGCGGTAGGCAGCACCACTCCGGCTAAGGCCAGCAGCACCGTGGCGACTGCTACGGGTACGGTCAGCCGCATTCGTGGTGAGGTCTTAGGTGAGCCTGCTAAGGATGCCACCGCTCGCCAGCGTCAAGCCTCGGATAACGCGGTCAAGGCCGGTAAGGTACGTGTGCTTGATGCCCAAAGCGCGGGTATTAACCCACGCATTCCTCTGGATGCAGAGGAGTTAGAGGAAAACTCTAACGACAAGGCACAGCCACAAGCTAACGAAGGCAAGAGCGCGGAAAAGAGCAAGCGCCCTAAGGTACTGGCGCCACAGGCGACCACCAAGAGCTCCTTAGAGCAGGCGATTGCAAAGAAGGTGGCCAGCCGCAATGCGATTGACCATGCTCTTGAGCAAGCGCAGTATGAAAACGAGAGCCTGCCGGTAACTGAAGAGAGCAAACGTCCAGCACGCTTTGAGGAAGGCAGTGTTAGCGGTTTAAATCAAAGCCGTGCGCCAAAGGCCACGACGCAAAGTTCGCTGGAACAGGCTAAGGCCAAGAAGCAAAAGGCTGCGGCTAGCCAGAGCAGTGCGATTGCAGCGACTGCGCAACGCACGCAAAAGGCTAAGGCTGAAAGCAGTAAGGCCAAAGTCGTGGACACCACAAAGAGCGAGGACTAAGCTGCGGCTCTTTGCGTTTGAGAGTGCGCAGCGCTCTCTGTAGTTCTCTTACACCAGCCCTGCCTCAGCGCAGGGCTTTTTCTTTAAGGGTGGTTGCAGAGATGATGTGGCTGGGCAGAAACGTCACAGAGAAAGCTCATGGTATGCCCTCTCTTGTTACACGCTGCTTGGCTTAAAACCGCCTGTTACTTTGAGTAAAGACCAATGATGTGCACCACGCTTGCTGCGGGCTCTACGGGTATTGCCAGCAACTCAATTCCGCCAAGGTAGTATCAATCCCTCTCAAGGTAAAAGCCCTCTGCCACTGGCAGCATACCAGTGGGGTTTATGGCAGCCACCACCCCACGTCCTGAGCATACTCAGGGTAGCCTTATTCCTCTGCGTTAGGTGGTAGCTCTTTTGCACTGACCTCACACAAGGAGCGCTCCTGATAAAAAGGCGCAATACTACCTAGTACAGCATCCTGCATTACAATTTCTCCCGCTCCTGCCGCTCTGTAGTAGTTGGAAGCACTCTCTGCTGCCACCACTACAACCAGCTTCTGTAGCAAAGCATGCTAAGATGCTCCCCAACAGCCCCAGCTGCAACTAACAGCAGCTCCCTTTCTATCCTCAAGGCTCAACTCCAAGCCTGAGCTTGAGTACAGCTTGAATCAAAGCCAAAGCGCAAAGCTGTATACGAGCCCAAAACACTCAGGAGAGTGCCCATGCCAACTATCAATGCGGTTAGCAACCAAAACCTCATTCCACGCCTGCAACAAGAAAGCAAGGTGGACATGCAGCAGGTGGCCAGCACCGGTACCGCTACCCGTGTCTCTGGGCAAAACGAAGACAACCTCATCAACCTCGCCACGGCACAAACGCAAAGCGCAGCTGACAGCGACCAACAGTTCTCGCATCAGCGTCATATCGCCTACAGCGCCTACGTCAATTACGGCCGTGAAACGCCAGTAGACACCAGCTTCACCACCGCTAATAGCGAAACGCAAGAAGAGATGATCGCGCAAGCCACTGCGCAAATGCGTGAGACCATTTTCGGTGATGGTGAAAGCGACAGCTCCAGTCAGAGCACAGGCGAGAGCCGCACCGCTACGACAAACCAAGCTGTTTCTGGCACCACCACTGGTGGTGATGATGATGATGACAGCTCCGAGAGCAGCATTGTGCCAGAGACCCCAGCTATTCAAAGCAAGGGCGTAAGTGAGGATGTTGCTGATGCCGTCAAGGGCAGCGACTCTGAAGGAGAGGAGGCTAACACCTCAGGCGAGTCTCAGGCTAAGAGTGCCTCAGGAGAGAAACTGACTGAGGAAGAGCAAGCCGAGGTTGAAGACCTCAAGGCACGCGATCAGGAAGTGCGTACCCACGAGCAAGCGCACAAGAGCGCTGGTGGCCAATACGCAGCCGCCCCAACCTACACCTATGAGCGCGGCCCTGACGGTAAGCAATACGTGACCGATGGCGAGGTTAGCATCGATATTGGTGAGGAAAGCGATCCACAAGCTACCATCAATAAGATGCAGGTGGTCAAGCGCGCCGCTATGGCTCCAGCCCAGCCTTCAGCTCAAGACCGTCGTGTATACGCTGAGGCTACCCAAAAGGAGGCTCAAGCCCGCCAAGAGCTCAATGAGCAAAAGGCTGAAGAGGCTCAAGGTGGTGAGGGGGAAAACAGCGCCGCTCCTACTGCCAGCAAGGGCACCGAGAGTGAGGGCAACTCTGCTATTAACGCTAAAGGCGACGAGAGCGAGAGCAACACCATTAACGGCAACAGCAATGGCACTGCCCCTGCTAACGGCGCTAAGTCCGACAATAGCACGGGTGCTGTTAACAACGATATCTCCACGCCAAAGGTGCCAAGCGGTAACTTTACGCTGTAAGCACAGCGTTAGCGCAGGTGGTAAGACACCTGCGTGCTGGATGGTGAGGCACTGGCCTCAAAGCACAGGAGCGGCTACGGCCGCTCTTTTAGTTTTTACCAACCTCCCCTAAACAACGACACTACCCTCTAACTGAGCCATCCCGCTTACAGGGTTAGCCCTGTAGATTCATGCGGCATATGCCAATACGATCTTAAGATAGCCGCTGGTGTTTGGCGTGATAACGCCTTATTTCCAAGGTTATGCGCTTGCACGCCAGCCAAGCGTCTATTTGGCTGATGCTGTTGTTGCAGCGCCCCAACAATCATCTTAGATGGGGTAAACCTACTGCTGCTAAAGGTCACTTCCTGAGCCTGCCTCAAACTCTGTTTTCTGCCGTTTATTGCCTACGCTCTGGCTCTTTCTCTTGATTGTCTTAAGGTAGCTCTCTGCGGTTGCTTACACATCTGCTCTCATACGGTGCACCTCGCCCCCACCAAGCATACCACCTCACACTTTCCCCTTTCCTTTTGTCCCTAATGCACAGCAGCAGTGCATAAAAAGGCTGTTTTTGGCGCTAAATGGTATAATGCCGCCACTTTTTGGCAGGAAAAGGCACTTTTGTGAGCTGTTTTGGTGCAAAAGTTTGTACTAAAACGCAGTATCCTGTGCTCCGTGCCGCTATTTCCGCCACAAGCTACGAGGTGTGCACTGCCGCGCCCCATTGACCTTCATTTCGGACAAAAGCTCCGCGATCGTTGCCTAAGTGTCTGCTGCTAACTGGCCTCTTTACCGAGGCTAAGTGCGATGAGCTTGCACTTACATTCTGGCTCGGGGCGTTTGATTTTTTGCTATGGAACCATACTACGCTGGCGTACTCTCCATTGTGCCGCCTATCATCGCTGTGGCCTTAGCGCTGATCACCAAGGAAGTGTTCTCGTCCTTACTGATCGGCATCCTCAGTGGTACCTTAATCTACACCATCGGTATGAACGAGGACTTTGTCATCGTTGGTACCGTGCAGCACGCTTTTGAGATGATGGTCAACAAGGTTGACATGAACATCATCCTCTTCTGCTCGCTCTTAGGCTCCTTGGTGTATGTCATTGCCATGGCCGGTGGCTCCCGTGCTTATGGCGATTGGGCCAGTAAGAAGATCAAGGGCCGCCGCAGCGCCCTGCTCTCCACCTCCCTCTTAGGTGCTTTTATCTTCATCGATGATTACTTCAACTGCTTAACGGTGGGTACGGTGATGCGTCCAATCACGGACAAATACCGCATCTCCCGCGCCAAGCTGGCCTACATCATCGACTCCACGGCCGCGCCAGTATGCATCATTGCCCCTATCTCCTCATGGGCTGCCGCTGTCGGTTCCAACTTAAAGAGCTCTGGTATCCAAGGCTCAGAGATGGAGGCCTTTATTGCCACCATCCCATGGAACTTCTACGCGCTGCTCTCCATTGCTATGGTGCTTTTAGTGGCCGTCGGCAATTTTGACTTTGGCCTGATGCGCAAAGCCGAAATCGACACCATTAAGAATGGCTATACCAACAGCTCCGATGGCTCGGCCGATAACATCGACGTCGTCACTGACAAGGGCGGCGTCCTTGACATGGTGGTGCCAATCTTATCCTTAATCGTCTTTGCTACCCTCTCCTTACTGTATGTGGGTGGCTATTGGGGTGACGATCCGGCCTACCACACTGTGGCTGCGGCTTTTGGTAACACCAGCGCTGGCCCTGCCTTAGTCATTGCCTCCTTTGCCGCCCTGCTCGTGGCCTTTATCATGTTCGTGGGCCGTCGTTTATTGACCTTAAAGGAGTTCATGAACGGCGTCTTAAAGGGCGTGCAGGCTATGATCCCAGCCAACATGATCTTAGTCATGGCATGGGCTATCTCCGGTGTCTGCCGCGACATGCTGCAAACGCAGCTCTTTATTTCGACCATCGTGCAGAACGATATGGGCATGCTGGGTAACCTGCTGCCAGCGATCATCTTCTTAATCGCCAGCTTCCTCTCGTTCTCGACTGGTACGGCATGGGGTACCTTTGGTATTCTCATTCCTATCGTGGTGGTTGTGGCGCAGGCGATTGACCCAACCGGTAGCCTCATCATTATCGTGCTGTCGGCTACCTTAGCAGGCTCCGTCTTTGGTGACCACTGCTCGCCAATTTCTGATACGACCATTCTGTCCTCTGCCGGTGCGGGCTGTGTGCACATCGAGCACGTGTCGACGCAGCTGCCATTTGCCTTAATTGCGGCCTTCTCTGCGGCTTGCGGTTATTTAGTGGCTGGCTTTACGGAGAATGTGTTCTTAAGCTTAGGTACAGGCTTTGTCATCATGATCGTGATCATGAGCTTCCTGCACTTACGTAACGCTAATCACGAGAGCTACGCCGTACACGAGGCCCGTCACCCCGTAAAGGCCGTCGCCGCTCCTGCCGCAGCCCCTGCTGCTGGCACACCTGCAGCCGCTGCTCCAACTGCGCCAGCTGCTCCAGTTAAGGCCAAGCAAAGAATCTAACTTAGCCCCCACCCTGCCACGCCCCTGAGCGCTAAGCTACAGGGGCGAAAACACCGCCACAGCGTGCGTGACCGTGGTGGGGTAAAGAGCTAAAGACAAAAAGCCAGCTCGTAGCTCATCTGCATCATCCGTCTGCGCACCTTAAGCGTGCTTCAGGGACAAAGAGGTGAGACTGCGGTGCTGGCTTTTTTGTTTTGTCGCACCACAGGGATTGCCCCTACCTCTAAAGCCACAGCGGAGCAACATTAAGGCTAAGAGCGCTGTCCTCACCATGCGTGAAGGCTTCTCTGAGCCGCCATAACTGGGGAATGCGTGCTCTAACCAATGCCTGATGCAGGGTTGAGTGCTGGCAACAACCTCCACCTCGAGATATAGGGTGCAGGTGAGCCTGAGCCTACATCAAGGTAAGGCCTAACCGAGGCACCGCCAACGCACCACGCATCACGCACCACTCCCTGCGACACGTCAGGCTTAACAGAAGCATAACCTTTTCTTTACCTGCTTAGTGTAGATTGAGGCCGCTTTCGTGAGCAGGCCACTCCTCTTTGTGTCCTGCCGAAAGCATTCGTGATGTCAGGGGCAGCTTGACACAGCCTATGGCCGACACAACCACAGGCGCTGCCCCTGTTTTCACCACCATTATCACTCCCTTGCAGCAACACTCCCATGCACCACCTGCTGCAATCACTCTTGCTTGGCACACTCTCTTACAGCTAAACGGCTCTTACAGCTCAGCTGCAATCAGCAACAAGCTCTTAGCCTCCTCAAACCACAAGGACGCTCACTTACGACACGTCCCAGCTCTGCTGCCATCTCCCCCACGCAAAAAGCTGCCATAGTAGCGCACTTGTGCCCTAATAGGCTATTGCCACTAGAGCCCACTACCGCATCCTACCTATCACCTGCCCTTAAGCTCTTTTGCGTGACGCCACACTTCTCTGCCCCCATACCTATGCCGCTAGCCCCGCCTTTCTCCCCCGCCTCTAGATGCCGTTTTTGCCCTCAAATGAATAGTTACTACCTAATTGGCGCCAAAAAGGTGCGCTTAACCACATATTGCGTGTACTAGGGATTGTTTTTGCTTGCAGCTTTCCATTAGACTGACCACCAACACCTTGTTTCTTCCTCATTTTGTGGGGCCTAAACAAGGCAAAAACAAGCACTTTTGCTGCTTTGTTTTTCTTGCGACACAGTCGCTTGGTTCTCACCATAGGTTACGCCCTAGCTCTCGTTTGCAGAGAGCGTGTGTTCTGCATACAGAGCGCAACCTATACCCCATCAACTTAAGTGCTACTTGACTTTTCTTGCGCCAAGCTTGCGGCTTGTCCTCGCTGCTGTCAGCACTGACATCGATCTCAAGCTCACACTTCAGGCTAAGCCAAAAGAGCAGTCGCTGAGGAGAGATTAGAGAATGCAATTCTTCCTAAACCTCAAAACCAAAGCCAAGATCCTCACGGGATTCATGATTGTCATCATCATCAATCTCCTGATTGTGATCACTTCCATTAATGCGCTCTCTACCTCCCAGCAAGCAGCCTTAGTCATTGACGACACCTTAGATGGTGCCTTCCGCCGCATCAATAACCTGCAGATTGCGGTGCAAGACATCAACTTAAAGTTCAGCCGTGGCCTCAATCCTACCGATACCGAGTACGACTTTGCTGACCTGCTCCGTGACGCCCCAACGCTGATGCAGCATGTTGATAACAGCGTTAACGCCCTTAACGTCAACTTCTCCTCGGATCCTGAATACAAAGCCTTAGTCACCAGCATGTATAACGCCACTAAGGCTATTAATGAGACCATCAACCAAAATATCATGCCGGTTTTACGGCAGCAAAACACCACCGATGCCAGCTTACTGGAGATCTACTGCCGTGATGTTCTGCCTCATGTAGCAGAATCGCAATCCAGCTCTGGGCAGTTGATCGCCATGCAAACGGAGATGTGTATCGCGGTCTCTTCTCCTGCGGCTGATCCGACCACTATCTACGTCATCTCCGTCTTAGCAGCGGTTAGCGTGATCGTGGCCTTCTTCATTGGTCTGTATATCTCCAATTACATCGCCAAGCAGGTGCACTCGGCTATTGGCTTTATGACGCGCATGGCTGACGGTGACTTCAACTTCTCTGTGGATAACGGTAGCGAAGACGAGTTTGGCCAATATCGCCAGTCCTTAAGCAAGATGCGCAACTCTGTGGGGCAGATTGTAGGCATGACGCAATCGGAGTGTGTGCGCTTACAAGATGAGCTTAGTAGACTGCATAAAGCTTCTGACAGCATTGTGCAATCCACCAACAACGTGCAATCGCAAGCTATCACCGTGGCTGCAGCCTCAGATGAGATGGTGTCGACCACTGCTGATATCGCCCGTAATTGCGAGACTGCGGCTAACGGATCTAAGCAGTGCAAGGACATCACCTCCAACGGTCTTAGCATGGTGCAGCACGCCTTTGAGAACGTGCAGCAACAAGTGGAGAACACCAAGGACAACTCCAATAAGGTGGAGCGCTTAGCGGCGCAAAGCCGTGAGATTAGCTCCATTGTGAACACCATTGGTGATATTGCCGCGCAAACCAACCTCTTAGCCTTAAATGCGGCTATTGAGGCAGCTCGTGCTGGTGATGCCGGTCGTGGCTTTGCTGTGGTGGCCGATGAGGTACGTGCCTTAGCGACGCGTACAGCTTCCTCCACCAATGAGATCTCGCGCATGGTCGAGAGCATCCAAAAAGAGGCGCATGCTACTACTGAGTCCATTAAGCTCTCGGTGCAGAACATGGACAACGTGGCGCAGGATGCCAAGGAGCTTGAGAACCTGCTTAACGACATCACCACGCATGTGGTTGAGGTTAACAATCAGGTAACGCAGATTGCGACCTCGACAGAGGAGCAGACCACTGCTACTTCTGAGATTTCCAGCAACGCCCAGAGCGTAAACAACGCTTCGGCAGAGATGACGCATCAAGCGCAAGTCCAGCAACAGTCTATTGAGTCGACCTTAAAGGACTTAAAGAACCTGACGCATGCGCTGAGCTTCTTCCGCTTAACAGAGCAGGATCGCAATGCGTCCGCCAGCTAACGGCAACTGCCGTAAGCGCGAGCAGCTCCGCTTGAGCAGTACACAGCAAAGCTGCTAACAGCTCAGGATTGCTGCTTAAGCTATCCCTTTTCAGAAAGGCCACCGTGCGGCAGTGCGGTGGCTTTTTTCATGTCTACGCCAAAGGAGGGTAACTGTATCCAGCCCTTACGGCGCCCCTCCGGCTGAAGCCACTTTGATAAAGCGCAGCCTTTACCCATAGTGCGCGTTAATCGTCTTTGTGTCTGCCACCGAACCCCATAGGTACAGTAACACGCAGAGAGCTTCACTTTACGCCTCAGGGCATTCCCACGAACCTAAGCGTGACCAGCGCCACACAGAGCGTCATCACCGCTTCCCTCAGGGTATTAAGATCTGCCCAACCAGCTTATCAGCACTTGAGATTAACTTGCAGCACTAATCACCACGTGGCATTGACGCACACTACGAGCCCCTCAAGCCCTGCTGGGCTTAAGTTCGCTGGTATGTCCTAAGGGTAGTGGCGGTGGTGGTGGTAGTGCTCTATCCCTCTTTTTCCTGACGCCACCTCAGCACGCCTCACGTGAGTACGCCTCACGTGCTGAGACTGTTTTGTCTCACAACAGCAGTGCAGCGCCGCATAACCGCTGTGTACAGATGGCGTGCACGCGCAAATGTGATGTAGCGCAGAAATTGAGTTGCTGGGGGTAGTGCCAAGTTTGTTTCCTGATATCTCCTGTGCATTTTTGCAATAGCGCCTTTTGGCTCTTGCCTACAATGCCCCTGCAACGCACACAGAGCGTCACTAACGCTAAGGAGCGCGGAGCGTCTTTTGGCGCTCCAACCTACAGATTTATCACCGCCCTCGGGAACACGCTGTCATGTGGCTAGTGTCGATCCGCCAAAGGGGCACAGGAAAAAGGGCAGATCATGCAACAAAATGCTGGAGCGCAGACGGGAACAAGCGTAAGCGCCTCTGTTGGGGCAGGCAGTATCAGCAGCGCCACTCCTAGCGCCATCGTCATTCCTAAGCTGGGACTTTCTGAAAAGATCGCCTACGGCATGGGCGACTTCTCGGCCAATATCGCCTTAGGCACAGCCGTACTCTTCTTAAGCTACTTCTACATCGACATCTACGGCTTAAAGCCAGAGCACGTGGCCATCATCATGCTCATCGTGCGCTGCATCGATGCCGTAACTGACGCCTTAATGGGCGCGCTGGCCGATCGCACCAAATCACGCTGGGGCCGCTATCGCCCATGGATGCTGTGGATGGCTGTGCCTTTTGGCATTACCACCGCCGCCATGTTTATCACCCCAGATTGGGACTACGCTCCTAAGTTTGCCTACGCCTTAGGCATGTACTTCATTTCCTCGCTGTTTAGTACCGCGACGGGCGTTCCTTACTGCTCCATCAATGGTGTGATGACCAATGATCCCCAAGATCGCGTCTCCTGCCAGAGCTTCCGCTTTGTGCCCACCTGTACGGTCGCGTGCCACCTGTGACTAGACAGCAAGCATAGAGTTATCCTCTTGGTTAGCGGCATTCAGCCACGTTGCTGCGCTACGTGGTGT
>CASEBB010000081.1 GCA_949286015.1 uncultured Succinivibrionaceae bacterium
ATCAGATAGCGGCTCGCCACTAGAAAAAAGCAGTGTTAACACTGTGTAAAAGCAGAGTTAGCACTGTGAAACCGCAGACGGAAGTCTGCGGTAGTTCATCACAGCTCCTTACCCTATGGCGCTATACAGTTCGCAGCAAACAGTGCTGTTGGCGCTCCTTGTACCACTGCAACTGCTGCCCGCCCTCTGCTACCGTGGCAATCACCGGCACGCCATTACTCATAGCCTCAATCATGGCCAAATTATCGTGATACATAGGCTCATCACGGAAGTTATTGAGGATCACTCCCATCTGCTCCGGCTTATAGCCATACACCTGCATGCTGATCAGCGTTGTCAGCACGTCGTTAATCACGCCTAAGCCCGCATCAGCCACCACAATTACCCGCAAAGCAAAAGCCTTCCCTGCCGCCTGCATCCAATCCTGCACCATCATCTGTTCTGGCTCCCCCTGCTCATTAAACGCCACCTGGCGCTGTCCGAGTGCCGCCACCGCAACTACCTGCTTTTTATCTTTAAGTGGCTCTACCACCGGCCAGCTCAACGGGCAAAAGATGCCACCGCTCCCCTCCATCACCGTTAAATGGTGGTTAAACATCACCTCCATCATGTCATGGGCAATCACGTCCACTTTGATAAGCGTATCAGTGTGCTTGGCCGCCAAATGTGGCGACACCGGCTCAGCAAACAAATACGAGGAGGTGCTGCTCAGCTTTTGGTGCTGCGCTAGCTGCGCATGGTCGTACACATAGCCCGCATCTGACACCTCGAGGTTAGGGGCACCACTAATGGCAATCTTGTAATAGCCAATCGTCTCCTGAGCACCTACCACTTCCCGTAACGCCCGAATCAGCAAGGCTGTGACGTAGGTTTTACCCACATCAGTACCCGTGCCCGTCACAAAGAGCGGAGCATAGGTGAGCAACGACTTTTCACTGCCGCCACGCTGCACAAACTCAGCTTGCAACTTACCCGACAAAACATCAACAAGATCACGCATCATCGTGGCGCTCCTTTCTATCTCTTTGGTGGTAATGGTCATTACGCGCTCAACGCAGGGCGCTGCTATACGCACACGCACAGCACCGCCACAACACAGGCACATGCTCAGCGGCATTTTACAGGCTCTGTCAGTACCTCCGCTGCCAGCAAGCCTGACCTCATCTTTAGCCTCTAGCCTCACCAACGGCCCCTTTTCTGCCCCATAACCATGCACTTACCTCCCTTTTTCTCCACTTTGCACCAATTTAAGGAAAAATCACCATGCGTTTTGCACGCTATTTGTGCTATGTGGTCTTTTTTAGTGCAACTGACCTTTTTGTCCCCCGCCCCCTCTCTTAAGAGTTTATGATGAAACCACGAACAAGATTTTAGGATGCCCTAAAAGCTACTGTCATGAGGATGTAGCTTTACGGAGCAACTCTATCGGCCCCGCTTTACGGGGGTGATGGCCAAAATCTAGGTCGCATAGCATTAGCGCCCAATCGTGGTTTACCTGCCACCTGCGGGTCAGACGCATCTGCTACTTCTTGATGCCAGTTAATGCTAACACTGCGGGGCTACCCCTTTTGCCTCGTCCTTGCTTTCTACGTGCTGACGTTGTGTGCAAGGACGCATGCGACGGGATAGCTATTTGTGTCAAGCAAGGCCCACCTCTATACCCAGCCTCTGGTCACGCAGACTGGACTTTGCGGCCTGCCCCGAGTTGCCAAGAAAAGAGCCTCTTTCCCGCCTTTTCTGCATCCTTATAAGGTTCCGTCTAAAGGTACTTTTTACAAAATGTCGAATTACTTTAACACCTTAAACTTACGTGAGAAGTTAGCCCAATTAGGCTGCTGCGAGTTAATGGACCGCTCCGAGTTTGCTAGCGGTTGCGACTTCTTAAAGGGCAAGAAGGTCGTAATCGTCGGCTGCGGCGCTCAAGGTTTAAACCAAGGCCTCAACCTGCGTGACTCTGGCCTTGATGTCTCCTTCGCCTTACGTCCAGCAGCTATCGCTGAAAAGCGTGCTTCTTACAAGCGTGCTACCGAGAACGGCTTCAAGGTCGGCACCTATGAGGAAGTAATTCCAACTGCTGATCTGGTCATCAACTTAACTCCAGATAAGCAACACTCCAACGTCGTTGAGAGCGTGATGCCTTTAATGAAGCAAGGCGCTGCCTTAGGCTACTCTCACGGCTTCAACATTGTTGAGGTAGGCCAGCAAATCCGTCCAGACATCACCGTGGTGATGGTCGCTCCAAAGGCTCCAGGTACTGAGGTACGTGAGGAGTACAAGCGCGGCTTCGGCGTTCCTACCTTACTGGCTGTGCACCCAAATAACGATCCAGAGGGCAAGGGCTGGGATATCGCCAAGGCTTGGGCTGCTGGTACCGGTGCTGACCGCGCTGGCTGCTTACGCTCTTCCTTCGTGGCTGAGGTTAAGTCCGACCTCATGGGCGAGCAGACCATTTTATGCGGTGTGTTACAGGCTGCTACCATCCTCTCCTATGACCTGATGGTCGCTAAGGGCATGGACGCTGCCTACGCTTGCAAGCTCATCCAATACGGTTGGGAGACCATCTGTGAGGCCTTAAAGCAGGGCGGTATCACCAACATGATGAACCGTCTGTCCAACCCAGCTAAGCTGCGTGCTTGCGAGATCGCTGATACCTTAAAGGGTATGATGAAGGATCTCTACTTAAAGCACATGGATGACATCGAGTCCGGTGAGTTCTCCCGCGTCATGATGGAGGACTGGGCTAACGACGACATCAACCTGCACACCTGGCGTGAGAACTACGCTAAGAGCGCCTTTGAGAACGCTCCACAGTGCGACACCCCAATCACCGAGCAAGAGTACTTCGATAAGGGCACTCTGTTAGTGGCCTTCTGCAAGGCTGGTATTGAGCTGGCCTTCGAGACCATGACTCACTCTGGCATCTACCCAGAGTCCGCTTACTACGAGTCCTTACACGAGCTGCCATTAATCGCTAACACCATTGCTCGTCGTCGCCTCTATGAGATGAACGTCGTCATCTCCGACACCGCTGAGTACGGCAACTACTTATTTGCCAACGCTGCCATCCCACTGCTGCGCAATTACATCAACAGCCTCGACTTAGATGTCATCGGCAAGGGCCTCGAGGGTGACAACTGCGTGGACAACGTGACCTTAATCAAGGTGAACGAGTCCATCTACAACCACCCAATCGAGGTGGTTGGCCGTCGCTTACGTGCTTACATGAGCGACATGAAGGAAATCACCGTGGGTGATAAGTAATCAGCAATTCATCGCTGCATGCCAAAGCTTAGGGTGCTAACAAGCCCTTAGTGCTGGTGTAAAAGCCTGCAGCGGTAATGCTGCGGGCTGACAAAAGGCCCGATTTCATCGGGTCTTTTTGTCTGCTACGAAGTACTGGTAAGAGCTAAGACTCGCATCTTGAGAGCACTTTGCCGGTATTACTCTTGTCACGACTTCAATCAGTTTTGCTCGGCAAGATTTGTAGCGCGACCGCATTTTTCTGTCACTACCAACAGCCCCATATGCTCGCGGCTAAGCCATAGCATCTGGCCACGCCATAGTACTGGCCACGTCAGAGCACTGGCCACCCCAGAGCATCTGGCGCTGTACAGTTACCGCACCCCTAACCTGACCGCAAGGAGGCCAAGCTTAGCGCTGGCCTAATACCTGCGCCCTCGGCGCCAACAGCGCTCCACGGTAGCAGGCATTCACAGATACGCGATAACTGCAAAGTAAGAGCGCATAAGCCACCACAACAGAGGTGCATGAACTCAGCTTTGCGCGGTAGGACAACACTATCTTAGAGGAGTCTCTATGTCTAAGATGTCTGGCGCCCAAATGTTGGTGCGCACCTTGGAAGACTTGGGTGTTGAGTATTTGTTCGGCTATCCTGGTGGTGCCGTCATCGATATTTACGATGCGCTGCAACACTCGGAAAAGATCAAGCACGTTCTGGCTCGCCACGAGCAGGGCGCTTGCCACATGGCCGATGGCTATGCCCGTGCCACCGGTAAGGTCGGTTGTGCCTTAGTTACCTCAGGTCCAGGTGCCACCAATGCCGTTACCGCGATTGCGACCGCCTACATGGACTCCATTCCAATGGTGGTCTTAACCGGTCAGGTAGCCACCAACCTTATCGGCACCGACGCTTTCCAAGAGGTGGATACCATTGGTATCACCCGTCCTGTGGTGAAGCACTCTTTCCTCTGCAAGAGCCCACTGGATATTCCAAAGTACATCCGTCAGGCTTTCTACATTGCCTCGACTGGTAAGCCAGGCCCTGTGGTGGTGGACTTACCAAAGGATTGCGTGGGCTTTGCCTCTCAAGGTACCGACTTCCCTCCTTTAAAGGATGAGGACTTAGAGCTCGTTACCTACAAGCCAACCTTACAAGGCCACATGGGCCAAATTCGCCGCGCTGTCAAGCAAATCATGCGCGCTCACCGTCCAATCGTCTTAGTCGGTGGCGGTGCGATCGTCGGCGATGCTTGCGACAACTTATACAAGTTTGTTGATCGCTTTAACTTACCAGTGGTCTGCTCCTTAATGGGTATCGGTGCTTTCCCTAGCTCCGATCCACGCTTCTTAGGCATGCTGGGTATGCACGGCACCTATCAAGCCAACAACGCCATCAACAAGAGCGATTTAATCTTCGCCTTAGGCGTGCGCTTTGATGACCGTGTGACCAACAACGTCAAGAAGTTCTGCCCAGATGCTAAGGTGATTCACATTGATGTGGATCCATCGGCGATCTCTAAGATCATCGAGGCAGACTTACCAATCGTGGGTGATGCTAAGACCGTCTTAGGGCAAATCCTCGACATGTCTGAGGAGATGCACGCTCAGGCGAACAACGAGGTGTTACAGCCATGGTGGGATGAGATCAACGAGCTGAAGAAGTTCGATGGTCTTGCTTACACCCCAACTGAGGGTGTCTGCCACCCAGCGCAAGTGGTGCAGGCTCTGTACAAGGCCACCAAGGATCACGATGTGATCGTCTCCACTGATGTGGGTCAGCACCAGATGTTTGCCGCGCTGTACTACCCAATTGAGAAGCCACGTACCTTTATCACCTCTGGTGGTTTAGGCACCATGGGCTTTGGCTTCCCTGCCGCAATTGGTGCGAAGCTGGCGCATCCTGAGAAGGAAGTGATCCTCATCACCGGTGACGGCTCCTTCCAGATGAACATCCAAGAGTTATCGACCTGCTTGGAGTTCAATGTCCCAGTGAAGGTCTTCATTGTGGACAACCACACTTTAGGCATGGTGCGTCAATGGCAGACTCTGTTCTACCAAGGCCGCATCACCTCCACCAACTTAAACTACAATCCTGACTTTGTGAAGGTTGCCGAGGCTTATGGCCACGTAGGTTTACGTGTCGGTAAGCCAGAAGAGCTTGATGATACCATCAACAAGGCCTTAGCGATGAAGGACAAGCTGGTGGTGGTTGACATCATGTGCAACACCAACACGCAAGTTCTGCCAATGCAGAAGACTGCTGGCGCAATGAACGAGATGATTCTCCCATCCGAGTACGAAAAAGAGCACCCAAGCAAGTAAGCGTGCAGCGTTCTTCAAGGCTGCCTATACAGCAATGCAGGCTCAAGCTGAAGCATGTGGGCCGCAGAAGCAGTCTCAAAGAACCAGCCTTACTTGAGGAGTAGTCCCTTTTAGCTCAGGGGGCTCCCGCGACCTCTGCGCCCGTATGTGCTGCGCAGAGGGGTGGTGTGCGAAGAGAGATTTTCAAGGAGTTCTTATGCGTCATTTGATTTCGATTCTGTTAGAGAACGAGACTGGTGCTTTGTCACGTGTGGTAGGCTTATTCTCCCAGCGTGGTTACAACATCGAGACCTTAACGGTTGCGCCGACTGAAAACCCACACATGTCGCGCATGACCATCTCGACCATTGGCGACGACATTGACTTAGAGCAGATCAAGAAGCAGATTCACAAGCTCATTAACGTCAACACGGTGTCAACCTTAGAGGACGGCAAAGCTGAGGGCACGTTAGAGTTAGAGCTGATCTTCATCAAGGTGAAGGCCAACAGCAACATTCTGCGTGACAGCATCAAGCGCATTGCCGACATTTTTGACGCCAAGATTGTCGACGTGAGCTCGGAGTCGTACACGGTGTGCTTAAGTGCAGGCCGTAACAAGATCAACCGTCTGTTAAAGGCGGTATCGGAGCAAGCGGAGATTTTAGAGACCGTGCGCTCTGGCGTGGTGGCGATTAGCCGTGGTTCTAAGGCTTTAGGCCACAAGTAACAACAATCTCAGACAAAACCCGTAAGGGCTCAATCAGCGCCTGTAAGGGCCAAAAGCCACCACAGAGAGCTCCAGTGCAGCGAGCTTTCTGTGATGGCTTTTTTTATTGTGTGGTAGGGCATTTTCCCATTTGATAGCCAGCCAGCTACTGGCCGTTAACCTACCTCTAAGGTGCGACCTCAACACCAATGGATGCGATGCTGTTTCACCACAACCATCTTTAGGGCAGCACCAGCTAACACCTACTCTTAGCGCCTTTGGGGTTAGTTTGGGGCTTAACGCCGCCATACCCTCAAGGCCCGCCTCAGACCACCTCAAGGGCATGCCACCTCAAAGGTGCGGCAGAGGTGTTTGCGCTTATCTCCCCCTAACTTAGAGGTGTAGTCGCTGTAATGCTCTGCCCTGACGTTTAGACAGTAGCTCCAACATGCTGCTGATATGAGGACACCGCTGTCTTTATCTCAGGGTAGGCACAGCAAAAGCCCTACTGCCGCGCTGTTCTTAGACGAAACCACGCCTCACCACGCTTTGCGATCTCTGCGAGCTCTTATAGTACCCCCGCTCACAGTACCCCTACCATCTGTGCTTTCCCCTACTGACAGCGTCATACAGGCCTTGCGACCATGGCATCAGCACGCGACAACGATCCGCACCTCACCGGCCCCAAACCACAACTACGCAGCAGTGCCGTGCCGTATCCAACGTAGCCGCAGAGTATGAGCGCAGCACCTACTCACTACTGCCCTCAAAGAGGTGGCGATGGTGCTTAATGACGCGGGTGATGTGGTCAATGTCATCCATACGCACATTACTGCTGAGCGCTAAGCGCAATCTCGCCTGCTTATGCGGGACTGTAGGGTAACGCAGCGGCATCGCTAAGACGCCCTCGCGCCGCAAGCTCCTTGCAGCCAGCACAGCCTTATCGCTGTTAGACGTAAGCAGCGGCTGGATGTGGCTCTGCGATGGCTTGATCCCCATCTCTAGCAGATTAGTATGCAGGTAAGAGGAGATCTTATGGACGTATTCGCGCTTGTTTTGCATGGCGCTGGTCTTTAAGAGGCCCACCACATACATGCTAAAGGTCACGTTAATCGGAGGCAGTGCCGTTGAAAAGATCAGCGGGCGCATGAAGTTAACGAGGTAGTCCTTAACCTCAGCAGCACAGAGCAAAAACGCACCTTGCGAGCCAATAGCCTTGCTTAAGGCCGCTACCAAAAAGTCAACGTGCTCGACGACATTAAACTCTGTGCACAGGCCTAAGCCATCCTCACCATAGAGGCCAAAGCCATGCGAGTCATCGACGTAGATGAGGACGTTTGGGTAGCGGGCTTTTAAGGAGACAATCTCCGATAACGCCGCAAAGTCACCATCGACAGAAAAGATCGCTTCGGTGATGATCACCACGTTATCGTAGTGCTTGTAGTTCTTCTCGATTAAGGCCTCTAAATGGCCCATATCATTGTGGGCATAGCGTAAGGCCTTAGCCTTACTCTGCATCATGCCATCAATGAGGGAGGCATGCGAGAGGCGGTCAACAAGCAAGAGGTCGTGCTTGGAGAACAAAGTGGAGATTACCCCCACATTGGCCTCATAGCCAGAGTTAAAGTACAGGCATTTGCGCGTATGCATCGACTCTGACTCTGGTGCTAAAGGCACATTCAGCCCCCGCGTCTTACCTGTAGCACCACCAGAGAATCCCCCTTGAGGCGTCGTAGGCGTAGGTTTTGGCGAGGCTGCACTTACATCACCCGCCCCATGGCGCATCAGGCGCGTGTGCTGTGGCTGGTGGGCATGTTGTGTGTGAGGCACATGAGGCGCATGCGGCGCAAGCGCGCCACCACCGCCGCTTACACGGGCAGACTCTAAAGATGTGTTCTCAGTAAAGCTTTCACCCTCTGCCATGTCCATAGCAGGAGCTGATTCGAGGTCGTCAGCAAACAGATACGCAATCTCCTGCTGAGCTTTAGCAGGATCGCTTTTATGGGTGTTGCACACACAAGCCACACTGCCGTTGTAGAGCGAGGCCAATAAGTCCTCACAATAGGCATATGGTGTCTGGTTACCCGTAATGAGGCGCGAGCCGGTAGAGCCCATACGCACCGAGCTTAAGAGCAAGTACTCGGCGTACTCACTTCCACTGCCCTCGGTGTCGGTAAAGGTCTCTAAAAAGGTACGAAAGAAGTCAGGATCGCGGGCAATACCTAAGTAGTCGTTGCTCGACAGATCGATGCACGGATCGCTATCGAGGAGAATGCGATCTTGGTTAAAGGTCACGAGTGGCAGTTCGCGATAATAGCCTTCCTCGCGGCACTTTTGCAGCTGCGCATGAATTCTGTCATAAAAAGGCATGGAGCATCTCCACCCAAAAGAGCGTAGGTATCACCACAACTGAATTTGGAAGTAACGGCCACCCCGCCACCACAAACAGTCTGAGACTAAATGACTGCCACAGGGCGTGATGTAAGAACGGATAACTACGAATGAGGGGTTATTCGTCTATGGTAGCACAGCCATCACGGACTTGCCTGAGCTAAGAGACGCGCACCTCTGAATTACGTGACAACTGTAGCAGCCTGAGAAAAGGGCAGCGCCAAAGACTATCAGTCCGGCTTTTGCCGTCTGTGCTAAGATGACTTCCCTTTTCCTTTGCCCAGAGAGGAGGCTTATGGCGACCTCAATGCCTAGCAACGCAAACTGCACTTCCCCAGAAAACAGCAGTTTACAAAGCTGCGCGGATCACTCCGTAGCAGAGCTTTTAGCGCACTTAAGTGTCAGCACGCCACCGGCCGCAGCCACCTCCATGGCTGCGGCTGCATCTGCCACCTCTGCTGCCCCTACCCCCGTCTACGCCATTCCTGCAAGCGGAGCCCACAACCACAGTGAGCTCAGTGCTTTTATCACCCAAGAGTACGACGCGACATGGGCCCATTTCTCATCTGACGAGCTCATTACTGCGGTTAAGGCACAATTAAGCGCCACCGCGCCAGCCCAGCAATGCCACGGTCTTAATGCATGGCAGACCATGCTTTGCTTAGAAAAGCTGTCCTTAGAGCAACTTACAGCTTTAAGTCAGTGGTGCACCCAACATTGTGCCCCGCAAGAGGCTAGCCTCTGCTCTATTGTTAACGTCAAATCCGGTGAGTGCACAGAGAACTGCCACTGGTGTGCGCAGTCACGGCACTACCATACTGGCGCTGAGGTCTATGGCGTAAAAAGCGGCGCAGAATGCATCTCTGCGGCGCAGCAGTGCTATGAGCACGGTGTCGCCATGTTTTCTTTTGTGGCCAGTGGCCGCAAGCAAAATAAGAATGAGCTCAACGAGCTTCTTAACACCATTGATGAGGTGCGAGAGCAGGTGCCAATTAAGCTCTGTGCCTCGCTAGGCTTATGCCGTGCTGACGAGCTCAAGACACTGTATGCCCACGGTATTGGCCGCTATCACTGCAATTTAGAGACAGCTGGGAGCTTCTTTGCAGCGGTGTGCACCAGTCATAACCAAGGCGATAAGCTTAAGACCTTAGAAGCAGCACGGGATTGCGGCATGGAACTGTGCTCTGGCTGCATCTTAGGCATGGGAGAGAGTGAGCTCCAGCGCATTGAGCTGAGCCAGCAATTGCGAGCCCTGCACATTCAGTCGATTCCGCTCAACTTCTTACACCCGATTGCCGGTACGCCTCTGGCGCAACAGCACAAGCTGAGCTTTGCGGAGATTGTGCGCGCGGTGTGTATCTTTAGGCTGGCGAATCCGCAAGCGCATCTGCGCTTTGCTGGTGGCCGCGCGCTGTTAACAGCTGCGGAGCTGCATGCGGCGCTTAGCGCGGGTGTTAATGCCACGATTGTGGGTAACTTACTGACGACAGTGGCGTCGACCTCGATTGCTGATGATCGGGAGATGTTTTTACAGCACGACTACACCCTGCCGCCGTTACCTGCATCCACTGCTGACGTTACTCCCCACTCCTAAAGCAGCGGTCTTGAGCAGCTTCCACTGCCATCAGTGAATCTGATTCTAAAAGTAACTTCAGAGCTCACATACTACTCCGAGGTGAGTCTGGCTGCATCCTCTCAGTAAGGCATCACCCGACCTCAAGGTAGCACTGGCTATCGCAAAAGCAGCCACAGCAGTAACAGTGACGCTGCATAGCGCCTATCTCGAGATAACTTCAGGGCTCACGTCCTTACTTTGAGGTGATGTAGACGGACTCCTATTCAGTAAGCCCCTGCCCCTAACTCAGGATAACAATTGGCTACCATAAAGAGCTGCCACAGCAGTAGCAACGACGCGTTGCCACGACGCTGAGCAGCGCCTATCTCAAGGTAGCTTCAGGGCTCACTTCCTTACTTCGAGGTGATGTTGGCTACCACCTACCACAACAGAGGCTATTTGCAGCGCTTATCTCGAGGGAAGGATGGCATGCACAGCACTACTAAGAATGGCTACCAACCTCTCACCTCATACCACCTCCCCTAACCACTCCTTTGACCACTCCTTTGACCACTTCCTTTAGCCACTCCCAACAGCCACAGGAAAGATCCGATGACCACTGATACCCTTTCCCCACAGAGCGCATGGCAACAAGCGCAAAACACCGTAGCCAACCTGCTGCTACCTGAGCACATGGCTAAGCGCGTGCGCGCTTTAGGCGACAGCTTTGATCACGATCACCTGTGGCACCCTTACACCTCTGCAACCGAGCCAGTACCAGCCTTTGCTGTCGATCACGCCCATGGACGTACCTTAGTGCTAAAAGATGGCACCGAACTTTTAGACGGTATCTCCTCATGGTGGTGCTGTGTCCACGGCTATAACATCCCCGAGATCACCTCCGCTCTTGCAACTCAGGCCCATAAGCTCTCGCACGTCATGTTTGCAGGCTTAACCCATCAGCCTGCCATCGACTTAGGCAAGCGCCTCTTAGAGCAGTGGCTGCCGCAAATGAGCCATATCTTCTACGTCGACTCAGGCTCAGTAGCAGTTGAGGTGGCTCTAAAAATGGCGCTGCAATACCAGCATGCCCGTGGCCACAGCAGTAAGAAAAACTTCCTGACAGTACGCAGTGGCTACCACGGCGATACATGGAATGCCATGTCTGTAAGTGAGCCGGCGGGCATGCATGTGCTCTTTGGTGAGACGCTACCACAGCGTATCTTTGCGCCTAATCCTGTAACGCCATTCCCAGACTCAATCGTAACGTGGCCAGAGTCCGTGCCAGAGGATACAGATACTGGCGACAATCTGGAAGCTGACACCGCGTCCTTAGTAGCCCTTGAAAAACAGCTGGCGAGCCAAACCATTGCGGCAATAATCCTTGAGCCTATTGTGCAGGGTGCTAACCGCATGTTCTTCTACCACCCTGCCTACTTACAAAAGCTGCGAGAGCTGTGCTCCCAGTATGACTGCTTGCTCATCTGTGATGAGATTGCTACCGGCTTTGGTCGTACCGGTAGAGCCTTTGCCTGCGAATACAGTGGCATTACCCCTGATATCGTGCTCATAGGAAAGGGTATTACTGCGGGCTATCTCACGCTCTCTGCAGCCTTATGCACCGAGCGCGTAGCTGCTGCTATTTCCCATGAACCCCCACATGTGTTTATGCACGGCCCAACCTTTATGGCCAATCCGCTGGCCTGTGCTACGGCTTGTGCGGCTTTGGATTACTTCTCCACTTATGACTGGCAGGGTAATGCGCAGCGTATGGAGGATATGTTTAAGCACTTACTGGCGCCTGCGGCCCAGCTTAAAGTTGTCAAGCAGATTCGCGTCTTAGGTGCCATTGCGGCGGTGGAGCTTACAAAGCCACTTAGTGCCGCCGTGGCTTCAGCTTATGCGCTGCAATTGGGTGTTTGGCTGCGCCCAATGGGTAACTTGCTCTATGCGATGCTACCACTGACCACTACGGCTCAGGAGCAAGAGCAGATCATCCACGCGATGCTGTGCCTGCTTTTAAGTCACGAGCAAGCGTGTGCTGATGCTGTTGCTGCTACTGCAACTCAGGCGTAAGCAAACAGGCTTCGCTCTGCTCTTCTTCTTCTTCTTCTTCTTCTTTCTTCTACCGCCAATAGCGCCGCTGCGTTGCGGCGGCGTCTTATCTCGAGGTGGAATCGCGCGCTGCGGTCTCTTTTAGAGTAGCTGTTGCTGGTGGTCTAGCGGCTGCTGATGCTATGGCGTCGCGTCACAGCGCCTTGCGGCGCTATCTTAAAGGAGATCCGTACCTACTCTGGTGCCTCGCTTAAAGCCTCTTCGTCATCTGGCAGAGCCAGCGTATACAGCAGGTTGCAGCGCAAGTTCATGCGCTCGCTGTTCTTACCAATGGTCGCCAGCACCGGTGTCTGCGTGCAGCGCTCAATGAGATCCAACGAGTCCAAATGAGCGTAGTTGTGCTCATTGAACGCATTGATAATGATGCCGCAAGGTGACTTGCTGATACTCTTGAGGTAGTTCACGGCCAGCACGCTGTTATTGAGCGCCGCTGCCGACATGCGCACGACTAAGATGACCTTCAGCTGGAGCTTAAAGATCAAATCCTCCTGCAAGAGCACCTGATCGCGCTCCATGATCAGAGGTGACACCACCTCACCCACGCCCTCGACCACAATATGCGAGTGCGTCGCTAAGCTCCATGCAAAGCGCTCCGTAATCGCTCGCTCATTGATAAAGTGCATGGCCCGTCTTGCCGCCAAATGCACTGGCCCCGAGGCGGTGCAGTAATACGGGATCATGTCATTGAGGTTCTGATCCAAACGACAAGAGGCCTGCACCACTGCCGCTTCTGAGCGCTCTAACGAGGCAATGCCAGTGGCGGCAAACTTAAAGTAAGCCGGATTCTGGCCCAGACGTAGTAGCTCTTGTAAGAGCAGGATAGAGGCGTAGGTCTTACCGACTCTAGGCTCTGTCCCCAATAAAATCACGCCTGCCACAACTTGCCTCCAGCATGTGAACCAACTGCCATCACCCTTGTGCGCTGCTTTGCGCGCAAACTACAACTGCGGCCATATGTTATCATGCCCCATTACGTAGAAAAGAGCGCGCCTAAAGAAATCACACCGCACGCGCAGCGCTCTGCCATAGGCACGGTAATGGGTAACAATCATGGCTGACTATAAGCTTTTACGCAAGCTTAATCTCAAGAATCCTTGGCATTTATTAGCAGTGGGCTTTGGTTCGGGCTTAAGCCCAAAGGCTCCAGGCACCTGTGGCTCCTTTGTCGCCATGTTTATCTGCATGGGCCTTATTATGGCGCCATGGTATGCCGCGCCACTTGCAGCGGTGCTGTTCTTTGTCTTAGGCACCAAGGCCTGTAACGAGGCAGAAAAGGCCATGGGCATCCACGACCACGGTGGCTTAGTGGTTGACGAGTTTGTGGGAATGTTTATCGCGGTGATCGCGTTTCCGCAGGGACAGTGGTATTGGGCAATAATGGCCTTTGTGCTGTTTCGCTTTTTCGATATCTTAAAGCCATTCCCAGTAAGCTATGCCGACCGCAATATTAGCGGTGGCCTCGGCGTTATGGTCGATGATGTCTTAGCCGGTATTTACGCCTTAGCGGCAGGTCATATCATTCTGCACTTTGTGCTTTAGGAAGCGCATCTTGCGCGCACCTTTAAGAGCAACTTGAGTGCAACTCGCGGCGCCCCCTGCGATCATGCCGCCTCTTAGTTCATGTACTACCCCGCAGCCTTACGCCCAGTGAGGCTGTGCTGGTTGTGATTACGCCTTCACCACTCAAAGGTAATAACGCTACAACGCTGTGATCAGAGCACGCGCCATCACCTACGCATAGGCGGTAACACCGCCTCTAAAGGTAAGAGCACTACCCCCATCCTTACTCAAAGTAAGAATGTGTGTTGTTACCGCTGGAAGCGCTGACAGGCCACCACCTAATTAGCGGCTGTACCACAGCAGTGCCTTGATGGCAGCCAAAGGTAAAGACCTCTTTTCACCTGCCCCTACGAGCCCAAAAAGCCCCCAACTTGCTGCTGCCACAGCCGTGCATACAGCCCATTGTGCTTGAGCAGCTCCTCGTGCGTGCCCACTTCCACAATGGTGCCGTGATCCATTACTATGATGCGATCCATCATCAGCAGGGTAGATAAGCGGTGGGCAATCGCAATCACGGTACGTCCCGCGATAATCTTGCCTAGATTCTCCTGAATCACATGCTCGCTCTCGCTATCTAAAGCCGAGGTGGCCTCATCCAAGATGAGAATCGGCGCATCACGCATCACCACACGCGCTAAGGCAATACGCTGTCTCTGCCCACCTGAGAGCTTCACACCACGGTCACCTACCATTGCATCAAAGCCCGACGCGCCCTGAAAGTCCGCCAGCGACTTAATAAAGTCAAGCGAATCCGTGAGCATAGCGGCGCGCTCTAAGTCCTCCTCAGAGTACACCGAGCAGCCGTAGGAGATATTCTCGCCAATAGTGCGGTGCAACAGTGATGGCTCTTGCGCCACTAAAGCAAAGGCGTCGTGCAAGTCATCCTGCCGTAAGTCCTTAATGTTGTGCCCATCTAAGGTGATCACGCCCTGATCTACATCGTAAAAGCGCAACAGCAGCGAAATGAGGGTGGACTTACCCGCACCTGACGGCCCCACTAAGCCAATCTTTTCACCAGGGTTAATGGTAAAGCTCAGGTCGTGAATGACCTCTTTGCCTTGGCGATAGCTAAAGCTCACGTGCTCAAAGCTGATGAGGCCCTTTACCTGTGTGCTCGGTAAGGTATGTGGCTTCTTTGGATCGCTAATCGTATGTGGCTTAGCAATGGTGTTGATGCCGTCGTACACGGTACCAATGTTTTCAAAGATGGCACCTACTTCCCACATCATCCAGCGGGACATGTTAATCACACGAATGGAGACGGCGACGGCAATGGCAATGCTTCCAGGGGTAATGTCATGTGAAGCCCACAAGTACAGCGCTAAGGTTGTAGTGGCAATGAGCAAGGCGTAATTCATGAGCTGCACTGAGACATCAAAGAGCGTCAGAATGCGCAGCGCATTGTACTCGGCCTTGATGTAGGCACTCATGGCGTCCTGAGCGTACTTGCTCTCACGGCCCTTACCACCAAAGAGCTTTACTGTGGCGATGTTAGCGTAGCTGTCGACGATGCGGCCGACCATGGTCGAGCGCGTATCCGCCTGCCGCTGCGCCATACGACGCAAGCGGGGAATAAAGATGAAAATAGCCCACGTGTACAGCACTAACCACACGCACAGCGGAATGGCCAAATAGAGATCGGCATCGCCTAGCATCCACACCATGGTGGCTAAATACACGCACAGGTGAACTAGCACATCAAGGAGCTTTAGCACCGAGGTGCGCACAGCCATGGCCGTTTGCATCACCTTATTGGCGATACGACCAGCAAATTCCTCCGAGAAAAAGGACAGGGATTGGCCTAAGAGGTAGCGGTGCACCTGCCAACGAATCTGCATTGGATAGTTTGAGGAAACCGTTTGATGCAGAAGCAGCGAGTGCAGAATGGTGGCTAGAGGTAGGATCAGTCCTGCCATCAGCACCATGATCACTAACTCGCGACCATGCAGCTCGATAAAGAGCGTGGCAGGGGTAGCTTGTGTCCAGTCGACTAACAAGCCTAAGCAGATGAAAAACAGCGCCTCACCTGCGGCCATGAGCGAAGTTAAGAAGGCGAGAATCGCAAGGAAAGGCCACAGACCTTGGGTATAAAAGAGGATAAACCTGATTAATCCCTGTGGGGGCTCGCCCTTGATATCCTTAGGGAAAGGCGGTACCAGACGCTCAAAGAAACGCCAGAATCTTTCCACAGAAACAACTCCCAGCAGGCCCACAGGCAGATGGCAAAAGGCAAAAGGTGATTAACAAGTGAGGAACAATGCGGTATTGGTATTAATGGTAACGGAAATGGGACGGTGGGTACAGCTTCAGCACCAACAATCTTACGCAGAGAAGTGCATGGCGCTCAGTAGCGTTAGAAAAGAGTGAGCTGATAAGTGACGGATGTAGTGGTGCGTAGTTGCAACATCCCACCTCGAGATAAAAGGCGCAAGCGAGCCTGAGCCTATTTGAGATGGGCTGGCATGTGTGCCCTAAATTCCGTCATTGCTTAAGTCAATCGTTCCTCAGGCAGCGTAGCGCAAAGAGCAGAAAGCAGAAAGCAGAGAAAAAACGCAGTCTCGCTCTACTCCCCACTTTCCACTCCCTGATGTGGTGAAGTCTCCATGTGCTTACGCACATGGCTTCCTCCCGTTTTAATAGGGAGGGTCCTGAACAAGAATACAATCCTACCTCAGCACCGTTCCAAA
>CASEBB010000082.1 GCA_949286015.1 uncultured Succinivibrionaceae bacterium
GGATGTGTGTACGCTGTGCTTGGCTAAAGCCCCAATACTAAATGTCGGCTAACCCCACTCTTACGAGTGGGGCATGCGCCGACAACTCTAGGTCAAACTGCGCCAGATTGTATCTTTATAGCGCAAAAGCCGATATTCATGCGTATTCTGCAGCGTTTTCTTTTGTGGACAGCTGGTATGCTAGTATGGTAGTTTTTCTAAGACATACCGCATAAATAGGCTGTTATTGGCGCAACAGGCGGCAGTGACGGCCAAGCACAATGAAAAGATTGTTCACTTTGAGGCTGCAGAAAGTGCCCTTGCTGTGATAATTTGCTCTTGAGTACGTGTACGACAACCATCTTGAGCTTGAGGTGGTAGCTGCGTACTGCTAGCTTTTGCCTATGGTGTACGCAGCACTTGCTTGCTGTAGCAGTGTGTGGACACCACGGAGGAGGATAGGGCCATGATATTGTGTTTGCGCTCAGGTACCAGAAGCGGTCATGGGTAGCTGGCGCTGCTGCGCGCTATTGTGGCTCACAGCTGTGTGGTGTGACCACGTCAGGCGGTAAGACAGCAACATTAAGAAAGTAGGTAAGCACGTAAGCACGCACGCTTGCGCTTAAGCAACATGCGCTTACGCAACATAAGCATAAGCAGGGGCTATCACGGCTGTAAGCCTTAACCCCAAAGTGCAGTCAGCAAGTACACGGAAAAGCTGCGCTGTAACCGCCTTACGCCACGACACGCCAGCGCCTAAAGAGCGTGTACCTTACTTGAGGCTAAGAGCAGAGATTACGTCTTATATACAGACCTTGTTGGCGCTTACCGCGCTTGCACGGCCTTTTTTGTTTATGACAACTTGCATACTAGTATACAAGTGAGCGCTAAAAGCTCGAGGTGGCGAGGTGAGGACTCGGCTCAGAGTCATAACTACAGTTTGAGGCAAACTGGCCGCTTTACAGGCTTTGCAAGTGTATTTGCAGCTTGCTTTTGCTTCCTTTTTGTCGCAACTAGAATCGCTCTGGGCTGATGCCGCTTTAGCAGGAATGGAAGAGGAGAGGGCAGTACCATTTAAGACTGATGTTCTCTGTGCCTTGTTTGCCAGCTGGAGCCTAGTCTTTATGGGCTTTGCTTCCAGACAAATTGCGTCTTTGCGGCTAAAAGCTTAGCCTCAAGGTTGACGCAGAATATAGTGGAGGAGCGCAGTGCGGTGCTTAGTGGCAGGTGAGGATATAAAGCCACCAGAGCATGTAGCACTGTGTATTGTGTGTTGGAGTGCATGAGGATGGACAGCCTAAAAGTCAATCAAGGGCCGCGACGGGAAAATAAGGGGCTCCTTGTCAGTAAGGGTGGACGCTATCGTGCCAGATCCATGAGTGACTACGAGAACGACCCTAACTTTAAGGGCCGCATGCTGGTCTCCTTAAAGCCCTATGTGGTGCGTAGGGTCATCGTGACCATGCTCTCGCAGATGGATATCTCCGATCGGCGGCAGCTGGGTAAGGTGCGTTTTAGTGCTCCATCTTTGATCTTTACGGTGTCCTTAGCTTACTTATGCGGCTCGCGTAGTGCCTGCTCCATGGGTAAGTTCTGGGAGCACAACCGCGACTTCTTAGCGGAGGTGATTCCTGACTTTCCTCACGATCTCTATGTGTCGCACGACACGATTAAGCGCACGATTGAGAACGTGGTCTTTGAGAACTACGCGCAGTTCTTTACGCGCTTTACGCAGGCTCTCTTGTACGAGAGCTTAAATGACCTGCACCTTACGGAGAGCCTGCCAGAGGAGCAGCGCTGGCTTTTTAGCATTGTGCTGCAAGAGCACTCGCTTTCTGAGCAGGAGCAGCAAAAGCAGAGTGTGCGCAAGCAGCTGGCTCCTGGCATTTCGTCACTGGTGCGTCCTTACAATGTACTAGTGTTTGGCTGCTCGTCGCGCTTAAACTCCTTAAGCCCTGAGGCGTTGTCTGATCTCAAGTTCCACGACTCGATCCTCACGGTGCTGCGCAATTACCGTTTCTCGGGCTCGGCCTGTCTGGTTCATTTCCAGCTGGGGGCGGTGGACGGCACGCATTTTGGCTAAGCCCTCAAGCCCCTGCGCATGTCTGCGCTACGTTAACGCCACTCCCTCGCCAATCCCTTTACCTTTTTCACTCCCACTTCGCAGCCAGCTAACCTCTTTCAGGTACGTTGTCCCTGCCCGCAGCGTTCTCACGGCCCCGCTGCCGTTACGCTGCACCATAGTCTGCTTTTAAGGGCTTAGCACCGTCAGCGCCACTCCCGCTGTAAAGCCTTGACTAGCCAACACCGCTTAAGCACGCCGTCCTTGAGCTTTGCCTCGCTCTATCCCTATCACCCTCCCCATCTCCATCCCCATTCCGCAGCCGATTGTCTTATTGAGGGCGGGCACTGCAGCTATTTGCCAGCAGCCGCCACTTTTGTTGATTCCGGACTCAAACTTGTGTACGAGCAGGCCTTAAGGCTGTATCTTGCACCAAAAATAACCTGCACTGTATCACAAAATTCTTCCCGAAAATAAGCCATTTGCGCATGAATATGCACTACCTTGGTGCCAAGGTATTGGCATGCTAACTGCTATTTCTAAGTGAGCAGAAAGCTGTTCTGTGTACAGTTTTCCCCTCTGTTTTACCTCCCCAGCAAGCTTGTTAGCTTCAGCTCACCAGAGAATGGTGAGTTTGCGGTCGTCCTTGCGGCCTTAGCGGTATTGTGGTTGTGTAGCAATATCGCCAACGCTCGATTCATTTCCGTGGTTCCCTCGTGAGAGGTAAACCTAAACAAGGTGCGTGGTGCCTTTTTCCTCTTGTCTGCATCAGCTTTAACTTACACTGCATGCTTTGGCGTGCAGAGGAAGCTTCTTGCAGGATGGAAGGGGGTAGTACCTTGAGCCATTACCACTTTCTTCTGACCTCATGTTAGAAGGAGCAGCCTATGTCCATTAGCAACATTTCTCACGCCTCGCCATGGCTGGCCGTCAAGGTTGCCGCTGCGCAAGCGCAAGCTCATGCGCAACAGGTACAGGCCAACAAGCTAAGTGGCTTTGCTGCCTATTTAGAGCAGGCCAGTGCTGTCGAGCAAGTGGGCGCTGTGACGCGTGGCACTAACGCTAGTGCGGCGGCAGCCACGACTAATGGCACGGCTACGACCATGAATCCGGTGCTGCAGCAAGCGACAGCGAGCAACTCGCCTGCGCTCTATGGTAAGCAGGATCAGGCGGCGGGAGTTGGTGCGACTGCACATGGTCTGCAACAGACTTTTTCGGCTGCGGCTAGTGGTGCGGAGTTTGCGCAGGTTTTATCGGCGGCGCAACAGCAGCTGGGCACCAATAGCACCATTGTGGGCAATAGCCATCCGCTCTCAGCGTATTGGTCACAGCAAGATGGCGGTGTGGCCTCGGCAGGTGCTACCTACAGCAGTGCCTCACAAGAGCTGACTGCTAAGGCGCAAGCGCTGACCTTGGCGCAAATTCGTGCGCAGCGTGCAGCCTTAGAAGAGGGGCCTTTAGGGGTAAACCCACAAAATTCCTCAGCTGAAGCTATCTTAAATGCCACAGAGGCGATTTCGCCGGAAGCTGCTTCGGCGGCTGCTTCTGTAGACAGCTCCACTGCGGCGGCGTTAATGAGCAGTAATACTGCCTCTGGGGGCAGCATTATTGAGCCAAGCTTAGCGCGGGCTCATGCCTTATCGGCTGATGCGGCGCAGGTGATTCGCACCATTGAGGCGGTAAACGTCTTTTATGAGGCGGAGCGTGCAAAGGAAGCTGCGGCGGCTCGGGAGCAGTCAAGTGACCTGCAAGTGGTGAGCTTAGCAGACAAGACGCTGGACTTCTCGGCGATGTTACCTGCGGGCATGCGCTCGTTTTTACAGGAATTACGTTGCTCGGAGTCGGAGATTAACGACTTTGTAAACGTGGTGGTCTTTGGCAGTGCGCAGGGTCCTCATGGTCACAATGCGGCGCAGTTCTTGGGCCAAGAGAGCATTACGGGAGCGCAGCTTAAGGATAAGCTGCAAAGCCTGCTCGACAGTGCGCACATTAACAGCACGGCCTTAGAGCGTGGCGATTTTGACTTTGTGTTACGCCCTCAGGGACAGGGCTTAGGTCAGACCTTAGCGGTAAACAATGGTGCTGATTTAGAGGCCCGTACTATTGAGCGCGAGTTAGACAACACCTTTAAGCGTGACATGGCGCTGTTACAGGTGATGTCGCGTTCCAACAACCAGAGCGCCAGCCTTTTCTAGAGCTGCTACCAGCCGTTTATCTTACAGACCAGCCCACTAAACACGTGGGCTGTTTTGTTTCTGCTTGTGCCATCCATCCATCCATCCATCCATCCAGCCTTCCCTACTTTCCTCCTTCCTCTTTTTCCCGCCCTTCATCTTTAGCCATGGCGCTGTGTCTGTTGCCACCGCTTGTTCTTGTCGACCTTTATTGATGGCCTGTCACGCGCTGCTGCCAGCGCGCTCCACTCACTGCATCCAAGACAGCCACCCGCACCCCCAAAGAGTGTAGAGAGCCCTCTGCTCTCAGGTGGCGGGCAGAGCCAAGCACCTTAAGAAAGGGTGTTTTCCCACTGTGCGCACAGCTCCTTGCCCTGAACCTACCTTAGAGATACGTCGCTGTAGCGATGCTTGATGCTCCCGATCAGGTACTGCCTCAAATGTCTTACCCCCACCGCAAAGGTCTATGGTAAGCCCACAACATAGGGAAAAACCCTCTCCCTAAACCAGCAACCGTGACATAAGAGAGGCGGGGGGTGACTGCTGTGCGTACTCTTGAGCTAAGGGCGCTCTTTGGTGCTTTGCGCTACCAGCGCCGCGTCCACAGCCTTGCACCACTCTCGGCAGCCAAGACAGTCACCTGCGCAAGCCAAAGAGCGCAGAGAGCCCTGTGTCCTCATGCTCATGTAGAGAACTGTGCCACGTGCCTCAAGGCGCCCTTTACTCCGAGGTAGCTAACCCCAGAGCACGCCCCCAGCGCTGCTCTTGCCAGCGCAGAGCTCGCGGTAGGTAGCATCAGCACCTTCCTTTGCCCCCGTAAGTTCCTACTCCTACTGTTGCTGATATTGCAGCAGAATCAGCGGACACTGCGCTGGCAGCTCCTTCTTTGGCTTAGGTTTAGCCGCCACCTGCTGGCTTTTTGGTGGCGGTGGTAAGAACCAGCTGTCCACCTCATAACCGCAGCCTGTACCCTCAGGAATAGGTTGGGGCAGCACGCACTCTGGACTGTCACTTGGGCAATTTAAGCGCACATGCATGTGCGCACGGTGCCCAAACCACGGCCGCAGCTTGCGCAAAAAACCGTTGTACTCATCCTGCTCATACAGCGCACACATGTGCTTTTTGATCATCGGCGCCACAAAGATGCGATCCACACGGGGATCTGAGGCCGCCAGCTTAATATAGGTGGCAATCTCTGGGGTAAAGCTCTCCCGCACCGTTTGCCCTTGCACAATGTAGTTATCACGCGGGTTGTTGAGCTCGGCCTCACTCAAGCGTGGCTGCACAAAGATAAATGGCAAGTCCACATCAAGGCCAGTATTGTGGCTGCTGTGGTTGGAGTAGGCATAAGGGCCACCTGCAGGCTGGGATAGGTCGCCAATGACCAATGGTGGCTGGTCAAACTGCGCACTGCGAGCACGTAAATCCGCTAAGTATTGCAGCATCAGCGGGTGGGCGTAGTGGCGATTGCGCCCCCAGCGCTGCTGCTGAAAGTCCTCACCTTTATCGGAGAGCGAGGCGGCACCAGCAATACAGCCATTGGCCGTGGAGCCATAAATGCGCGCCTGAGAGCCGGTGTAGGGAGTAAAGGGCCCCATGTAGAGGATGTTTTGCTCCAGCGCCGCCTTTAGGGCCGCCTCAGGCGAGCTGATATCAGGCATGGCCGTCTGCGGTTCACTGCTCTCAGCAGGCGCTGAAGCAGAGGTAGTAGCGGAGGCATCACTGACAGCGGTGTTAGCGGCCGTATGGGTAGTAGAGGTGGGTGAGGAGCAAGCGCTGAGCAGGGCGCTGCTTAAGAGTAGAGCCGAGGCCAAGAGGTGTCGCATAGGCAAAGGAACGGGGCAAAACGGGCTTGTGGGAGCGAGGAAACATAGGGGCTGGTATGGAGTGTTGGCAAGTGGTTGGGGTGTGAGGCGCGGCCATTGGCAGACAGCGTTTAATGGCATAAACCTGCTCACTTTTGCAAGTGATTCCTAAAATTTTGTCAACAGATCTATTGCTTTTTCGCCTGCGCATTAGCCATTGCTAACTTATTAAGCAGCAAGTGTTATGCCTGCTATAAGCCTTGGTTTAGCGGTCATGTAGAGCAGGGCAGTGTGTACTAACGCCGCAGACAAGCCCGTTCTCTAGATAGTACATAGCGCCAAACGTGGATGTGCCTAGAATCTTGATGAGTCAAAACATAGCAAAAAGTGAGGAGAGACCACCTAGAGTCTAGTCGCGATGGGGAATTTTGCTGATTTTTGCCAAGTAGGAAAGTGTGTCAAGAGGGGGAGAGGTGTAGCAGCTGCTTTTCTCCACAAAGCTGATTTATATCAGTCCTGTGGCCTGCTCTATCCCGTGGTGTTCTGAAAATTAGCAGGGGATACCTCTAGTTTGTTCCTGTGAAAAAACTACATTTCAAGTATCGGCCCTTACCCACCTGCAAATTTGCCCTATGTTTAAGCCATTCTTGTCTCTAGATACGGATAAGGCTATCTAGGCTTGCGTATACAAAGGCTAGTCATTCTTAAGAATTTTGCCAAAAACTCTAGTAATTATAAAAAGTGCATATTTATCAGCTTTTTTCGGGGTGGTTTGGGGAATAAATTCACAAGTAGCTTCACAAAAGTGCCCCAAAGGGCACTAGGTGGGGGTCTATGCTAGGGCCATGGACGCAAAGGCAGTCACGCGGGCAAACGACGCTGCTGCAACTGGTGGCGCCACTCGGTTTTCCGCTGTTTTCCGCAGCGGGAGAAGCTTGGTAGTGCTGCCGGTTGAAGGTGACAGCAGCCGTGGTGTTGTTGGTCAGTGGGGCGTGTCTTTGGGTTCAGAGCTTATGCGTGCAGGCAAGCTTGAGAGTGCCTACTGGTGCGGTGGAAATGCCTACGCCTCAGGTTGTGCCTGCACGCCTCTTCAGCCCCAGCGTGGGCGAAGTGAGGCATTGCATTACAGAGGATTGTTTATGGCCACCGGAAGTCGTCATGAGCGTCGTACCGCTCGCTTTTTATCCCGTTTTAGGAACCACAATCAGAGCAGCAAGCCGCAAGTGGCTACTACTGCTGAGGGCGCTGCCATAGAGAGCGTAGCTGCGAGGGCGCTTACTGCTGATATGGCTGCGGTTGCAGCTACTGCTACCACTACTGCTGAGGAGCGTGCTGTCACGTGTAAACCACAGATCAGTCGCAATGACGGTACTGCTTTTACCACCGTCGAGGGCGTGCGCTTTAAGCCCTATGCGCAATTGCAGACCATCTGTGACCGCCTCACAGAGACCTGTCGCGTGATTTTGTTGCACACCTGCCCGCGTATCCATGCCCTCTGTACTTTTGGCGATAGCACTGTCACCGCAGCTAGCAAAGCGGTGCATAGCCGTCGCGAGCGCCGTATTGCTAAGAATCTCAAGCGGCAGCAGCGTCGCTTAAATCGCTCTTCGTCTTAAGAAAACCAAGGCTCTCAGTGCAAAGAGACTCTGCATGAAGAGCTGTCCCTTGTAACCGTAAGCGTAAGTTTTCCCAGTCCTGCTTGAGGACAGGTGGTGGTGAAGCGCTGCTTGCTGGCTTTTCCCACCGTTACCGTCATTGTCATTGTTATGGCCTTGGTGGCCAAAGGAGTTGTGTATGCCTTCAGTAATCTCGGGCACTGCGGCGAGTGGTAAGCCTACCACTGCCGTGTCTGCCACTGGGCAGGCAGTAGGGAGTCGCTGGACTCTGCTCCTGCTGCTCTCGCTGTTCTTTGGGGGACAGTATGCGCTCTGTTGCTTATTTGGCGGCTTAAGAGCGGTCGTGCATTACGCCATGGGAGGCTGCGGTGCGCTGTTCTCTGGTATCTCCCGTCTCTTTAAGCCTAACCACAGCCAAAGCTCGTCCTCGCAAGCGGTAACAGTCTTTGCGGTCAGCGGCTTCTTGCTCTTAGGCGCGGGGCTGGGATCAAGTTCTGCGGCCTATGCAGCCCCACGTCCTGGCTTCCCTCAACTTGAGGCTAACTTCAAACCTCAAGGGGTGACTATTGGCCTTGAAACTGATGACAGAGTGACCATTACCTCTACAAAGCCTAATGCCCTCTTAAAGTGGCAGAGTTTTGATGTCGCCATTGGTAAAACACTGGAGTTTGCTTCTGGCGGTCCGCGCGAGGTATCGTTTTTAAACATCGTGACTGGTGCTAAGAGCTCCCATATCGACGGTACGATTAAAGCCAAAACATCAAAAGAAAATGTCTTCGACATCAACTTCTATCTGCTCAACCCCCATGGCATTACTCTGGGGGGAGCCATGGAGGATTTTAATTCAGTCTATTTGGGTACGAGCAAGCCGACAGCTGAGCTGATTGCAAAAGTGAATAGTGCAGGTGATAAACCGCTGCAGCTTGCTGATCTCAAAGATAGTCTCAGTCTCGGTCGTGGCATGGGCCGAGTTGAGCTCCTAGGTTCGGTGCAAAGTAACGACTTAGTGCTTAATGGCTCGCAGATCGTCATTGGTGATATCAATCAAGTGCTCAACATCAGCGAGAATGGCTCCCGCAGTGATCACTTGGAGGTGCATTCCTCTACGGGCCGCATTGACATTGGCTACGTTTGCAGTGGCGTCAACGATGAGGCGTCTAAGCAGGCATACAAAGATGCCTTAGCTAAAAACGGTCTGGTGCCAGAAGGCACTACTCCTAGTGAGGGGCAAGTCACCTTTGTTGACCACTTCGATGAGCAGTTGATTGCCAACACCGATGATTTTCGTAGCAAGATCTACGAGAAGGGCGTAAATAATAGCAAGTTCTGGCTGGCCACCGATCTTGACTTTAACGCTGCCTCCGGTTGGGATGAGGAGTACTTTACTCAGATCCAGAATATGACCTTTAGCGGTCAGCTGGACGGTACGTTCCACAGCATTACCTACCAAGGTGAGGTCGCCAGACCAACGGGTGGTGATGGTGGTGGTGGTGCGCAGGACAGCTATGGTCTGTTCGGTAAGCTGGATGGCGCCACCGTGAAGAACCTCAAGATCGTCAACAGCTCATGGGACGTTCAGGACGGTGCTAACCCAGTGCAGATCGGTGCGCTGGCCGGTGCCATTACCAACAGCACTTTAGAAAATGTGGAAGTGGAGAACTTCCGTATTAAGGGTGCTGCTGACCTTGCCGCAGACAGTGTCATTGGTGGCGTGGCTGGCCTTATTGACGCCGGTAACCACTTTACAAACGTCATGGGCAATATCGCTGCTGTCGATAGCGCTAAGGATGTTGCTATTGGCACCTTTGCCGGTAAGGTTATAAGCCCCGTGGACATCAAGGGTGTGGCCGTGGGCTATAGCACGAATCCTGATCTTGCGGTGCTGCCTGCTATTGGCGTTACCGAGGGTGATGGTATTGATGTGAGTGTCATTGCCTCCGATCTTAACGCCGCCTATGACCAAGCTCTGGAGCGTATGGGTAAAGACGATCTGTACGCTGCTTACGCTGTAGGTGGTGATGCAGCAGAAGGCACGGCCTCGCTCAAGCACAAGGGCTTCTTACGTCCATTCTTTATCGAGGACTACAACTACACCTACGACGGCACAGAGCACGACTATAAGGATCTGGTCAACAACGAGTGGTTCGACCTTGAGCAGTACGTGCACAAGAGCGATGCTTCTCCTGATTACGTACAAAAAAACGCTGGCCAGTATTACTTTGACTTCACCACTGCTGATGTAGAGCAGGATGACTCCTTAGCAGGCCACGACTTCTACTTCTCGTACCAGTATGCCGCTGAGACGTGGGAAGATCCTGACGGTTTAGGCGCAGAGTGGAAGCGCGATGAAGCCAATATGCCTGCTGATGGTCTGGTCGGTCAGGGCTTTTTAAATATCAACAAAAAGCCAATCAGAATCGAGGTAAATGATCAGACCATTACCGAGGGCGACCAGCCTAATACCGAGGTTGGTAAGGACACCATTGGCAATTACGATGATGTGGTCAACAACACTGTACCAGGAGATGACTTAGGTTTGACCATCACGGTTCCTGATAACGTAGGCCAAGGCGGTGATGATCTGATTTCCGTGGAAATCACCAATCCAAACTATGAGCCGGAGGTGGTGCCAAGTGACTTGACCGTTAAGCCAAAGCCACAGCCACAACCTGAGCCAAGCCCAGAACCAGGGCCAACTCCTGAGCCAATTCCCGAGCCAACGCCTAACCCTGATCATGTCCCTGAGCCCGCACCAGAGCCAAGCCCAGAGCCTGTACCACAGCCACAACCACAGCCTGTAATTCCTGATGAGAATAAGGACGACCTCCAAGAAACGCTGGGTTTAGTGGAGACGGAGCGTAAGTGCGTCTACTGCACTGACCTCAATCCTTATAACCGTACTGGTATCACGCAGCTGCACAACTCCGTGCGCGTGAATTTAGCGACCATGGACTACTCCAAGCCTATCTTCGCTGCTTTAGAGCGTGGCGTGTCGCCAGCTGCCTTATACACGGCCTTAAGTGGTCAGCCAGTGCTGGATAGCTACTTACCTGATGTCAATCCAAGCAAGGAAGATGTTCCTTATCGCTTAGCCATGATGCATGGTAACCAAGGCACACGCTTAGACCTGAAGTCTTCCTCAATGGACTTTAACGACATGCGCGCTGACTTCGTACTGGCTATGGAGAGCTTAGACCAAGACGAAAGCCAAGGTCAAAGCTTAGAGCCACAAGAGATGCTGGCTGCTAACGCCAAGACCTCGGGAGCTGAGCCTCGGCAGAGCAAGGAGGAGAGTGCTACCACTCCTACCACTTCTACCAGCACCACTACTACTACTACTACCACTGCAGCGGCGCGTAAGGACGTAGTAGCGGAAACACAGACGGCGCAAGCGGAGGAGGTAAAGCGCCCGTCTTTACCTGAGCCGGTCTTAGCCAGCTTGTAGTAGAGGCCATGAGGGACGGTGCGTGGCACCTCCCTCTGCCACCGCTGCGCTTAATTTGAGGCGCAGCCAAGCTCACAGCTTAGTACCACGCACGCGGATAACTGCTACTTGCAAGCGTGCGTGGTGCTCATACCCATACAGGTGCTTTGTCACCTGAGGAGTGAAAATGAGTGAATCTGTTTTAGGCGCGGCCTCTAACACCACCAGTGCGGAGAGCCTGCTGGGAACTCTCGACGCGCTAAGTGCTTCCACCGCCACCACAACCACTACTGACGCTGCTACTGCGGCGCAAACTACTGTGACTTCAGCGCAGGAGCAACATGGCAAGATATCAAGCCGCTCCTTTGTGCCACCACAGCAAGTGCCAACCAGCTTCCCTTACTGGTTTTCCAGCAAGAACTACCAACACATCTCGGTAGCAGTACAACTGCGCCAAATGGGCTTGTACACCAAGCTGGACTTAAGCGGCCTGCAAAAGAAGTTTGGTACCTCTAAGGCCATCTACGCTAAGGCCTACGCGCTCTTAGAGAGTGTTGGTCTGGTGGAGCGCGAGGGGAACTTCATGCGCTCGGTGCCACTGAACGCCAATGAGGTCTTTCCTTTGCAGGAGCAAATTAACTTCTACGAGCAACACTGCCACGATGAGCCTATTGCTCTGCCTTACTTTGGTACGGCCTTAGAGAGTCGGGCGCTTAACAACAAGCAGGCGCTGCTCTTAGGCACCTTACAGCACCTAACCTGCATGCCGGTAAAGGACATTACGGCCTACATCAAGGTGACCCCAAAGGACATCGACTACGTCTGCAACATCCTGCAGCAGCTGGAAATGGCGCAGCTGCTGTACATTAAGGGAGAGCCATGGATCTTCTATCGTACCTCGGTGCCAGTGCCTCTGGGTGGCGGTGATCGCTGGCCTCAGATGGACATGAAGCCAGTAAGTGGTAGCAAGGCGCCATTAGCGTCAACAACTGGCGGTAAGGATGGCGATCTCTTTGCGGGAATGGCTGGGGCGCAAGGCGTGCTGTGGTCTTCTTCTTCTTCTTCTTCTTCTGCCACCTCTTCAGTAGAGACCACGGACAATGGGGCTTCCTCCGTAGAAGCTAAGAGCACGGCAAGCAGCCAGAGCGCTGGCAGTAGCTCCAAGGTAAAAGCTACGGGTAAAAAAGCTCAGGATGCAGTGATGGTGGCAGCTAAGCCAAGCACGGGTACAGCTGCGCCTTAAGAGGCTTCTTCGTCTTTGGATGCTAAGAGCGTTAGCACCAAAGAGGTAGTCGCTTCGTTTACTGCGTCCCGTCAGCAAAAAGCGGCTGCGTCACGTAGTGCTGGCAAAGCCAAGACTAAGGCAAAGGGTAAAGCAAAGGTTAAGGCGCCTGCTGCAAAGACCGCTGTGCAGAGCACTAAGCACAGTGCGTCTCAAGTTAAGCCAGTACAGAGCGCGCTGCGTCCAGTAGTGGCGCCACCTACTGTAGAGGAGGTGCTGTCTTACTTTCACAGCAGCTCCTGCGATAGCCTGCGTCCTTTACGTCAGCAGGGCTTATTGGAGCCTGCTGCCAAGATCTTTTGGGAGCACTACAACGAGCAGCAGTGGCAAAACAGCACGGGCGAGCCCATCACTAACTGGCACCGCCTCTTAGGTACCGCCTTTACGCTTAACGGCTGCTTACGCCTCTTTGCCCAAGAAGTACAGCAAGGCACTTACAAGCCTCACGCCACCAGCAACACTACTCAAGAGAGCGTTGCTGAAACCAAGGCTGAAGCCGTGACTGCTCAGGACGCTGCCGACACAGCTGCTTCAGTTGGTTCTGGGGGGAAAGTACCAAAGGACGCGAGCAGCGCCGCCGCTGCTGAGATTTCTTCCACCGAAGAAGATGACGAGGTCGATAACCAGCCACTACCAGCTGACCACCACTTTGAGGGTGAAGTTGCTGTGGCGGCTGCCTCTGACGCTACCGCTGTCACCACTGCAAGCGTTGCGGATAGTAAGAGCGAGACTGCCGGTTATACCACTGGCGCTGCTCGAAGTGAGGGCGTAGGGGCGGCTGTTATGGCACCAGAGAGTGCCGCTGGTGTTGCTCCAGAGTCTGCCGCTGCTGTAGGTGCCACTCCTGCGGCTGTGGACACTGCGCTTAAGATGCCAGCGGCCGATGTCAGTACCTCTGTCACTGCTGAGGTCTCTTCCACTGAGGAAGATGACGAGGTCGATAACCAGCCATTACCAGCTGATCAGCACTCTGGGGGTGAGGTCGCTGTGTCAGCTGATGCTACCGCTGTCACTGCTGATAGCGTTGCGGAGAGCCAGAGCGAGGCAGAAGTTGCTGCGGATGATACCGCTGACTCAGCTCAAGATGAGAGCGTAGGGGCGGGTGCTGTAACGGTACCAGAGAAGGTCGTTGGTACTACTCCCGAGTCTGCCGCTGCTGTAGTCGCCACCACAGAGTCTGTGGACTCTGCGCTTAAGGCGCCAGATGCCGAGAGTAGCACCTCCGCTACTGTGGTCTCCTCCATTGAGGAAGATGACGAAGTCGATAACCAGCCCATGCCAGCTGACCATTACTCTGTGGGTGAGGCCGCTGTAGCGGCTGACTCTGACGCTACCGCTGTCACAGCTGATAGCGTTGCGGAGAGTAAGAGCGAGACTGCCGGTGATACCACTGGCGCTGCTCAAAGTGAGGGCGTAGGGGCGGCTGTTATGGCACCTGAGAGTGCCGTAGGTGTTGCTCCCGAGTTTGCCGCTGCTGTAGGTGCCAACCCTGCGGCTGTGGACTCTGCGCTTAAGGCGCCAGAGGCCGAAGGCAGCTCCGCCGCTACAGAGGTCTCTTCTAACGAGGAAGATGACGAGGTCGAGAGCCAACCACTACCAGCAGACCATCAGTCTGCGGGTGAGGTCGCTGTGGCAGCTGACTCTGCCGCAACTGCTGTCCCTGCTGAAAGCGTTGCGGAGAGCAAGAGCGAGGCAGAAGTAGCTGCTGATGATACCGCTGCTGCCGCTCAAGGTGAGAGCATAGGGGCGGGCGCTGTTAAGCACTCTACCCTGAGCCTCGATTTGGCTGTGCAGCGCCTACAACAGCACTTTGCTGGCAGACTGTCTGCTAACACTAACGGTACGGACACAGAGTAAATCCTCATGCTGGAGCTGAGCACACCCGCCACCGCTACAGGGGCGGGCGCTGTGATGACCCTAACGCGCGTTAAGCGCGCAGCAGAGTTTTACTCTGCGTGCACCGTGTGCTGCGCTTTATTGCTACTTGGTAGCAGTATGGTCATCAGTGGTGCTTGCATGGACATCTGCTTGCTCTGCGCTCGCTGCAACTGGCTCGGTAGATTCAGTAGTGGCTGTCTCTTCAGCTGGCGCTGGCAGGGCTTGGCTCTCACCTGCCTCAGCAGCTGTAGCTGCGGTTACAGCTACGGCTTTGGTATTTTGTGCCTCCTGCGCCTCCGTATCAATGCCCTCATAGGACTTGTGGATAAAGCCAGTGCGTGGGTGCTCTTGCAGCTTCTTGTAGGCATCCACAATGATGTCTAAGCACGCCTCTTCACCCAGCGAGCCTAAGTCTAAGCACAGGTCGTAATTGCGTGGGTCGTACAGATCGCTACCGGCGTAGTGCATATGGTGCTCTTGGCGTCTGCGGTCAGTTTGCTCCATGGTCTGCTGCGCTTGCTCGGCGTTTTGCTCATAGTGCTCTTTGCAGTACTGCAGCTTGTACTCTGGGTTAGCGTAGAGAAAGACGCGTAAGGCACGTGGGTTGTCTTTGAGAATGAAGTCGCCGTTATAGCCGATAAAGACGCAAGATTCGTCCTTAGCCAGCTTACGCATCACGCGTGAGGTCGCCACAAATAAGGCATCGGGAGTGGATAGCGACTTGTCTAAGGAGCCGGAGAAATCAGAGAAGATCATGTCCTGCAACAGTGAGGACTCTAAGCTATCAGCACGCTTGGCCACTTGCTGCTTGCTTACACCCGATTCAGCAGCAATGAGGTCGATTAAGGCCGTATCGTAGTACTTGAGATTGAGCTCATGGGACAGCTTTTGGCCTAAGGCGTGGCCACCACAGCCATACTCACGGGCAATGGTAATGGTGCCCTTAAACTGCGCTGCACCAGCAAGTTGCTGTGTCTTGAACTGAGTACGATCGCTCTTGGTGTAGAAGAAGTGGTTGATGATAGCAAGACGTGGGCGGATTAAGCGTACCAGAGGGCCGACTAAGAGCGCACCCACAATGGTACCCTCACGTACACCCTCAACCTCACTAAAACCGGTAAAGATCAGCGAGGTGACCACCGAGACGCACACTAAGGTGAGATCGAAGCCTAACTTAACGTAGCCAAACTCAACTTTTAAGCGCGCGGCGATCAGCTTGACTGTAGCTTCACCAGTTACCATGGCGACATTAGCGATGATCTGCAAGCTGATACCGACGCCCAAAGTTAAGCAGCCTAAGGCTATCCACATTAACGAGAGGAGATAGGTTCCTGACCACGACTCTGGCACGCAGACATGTAAAAACCACATGGCGCCGTCGATAGCCAGTGAGAACACCACAGTAATAGGGAACTGTACCAAGAGAAAGAACCAGTTCTCACGGCGCTTATCCTTAGGTATGAGGTAGTACTGTAAGGTGATGAGGACGATGTGAAAGAGAAAGGTCACTCCGCCTAAGGACAGCGGGCAGTGCAACGAAAAAACATAACTCACGCTGGCAATAGGCGTCACGCCAATCGCGCCCTTAGTAAAAAGCGCAATGCCGAAACCGCCTAAGCAGACGGCGATCATAAAGACGATGTAGCGCTTGAGTGTTTCTGCTTTCATGCATGTCCCTCCCTGTGTTCCTCGTAAGTTACGGTTGTGGCCCCAGCCTGTCACACCGGTGCCCGTGGTAAAAGTTTGTTGCGCTCACAGCCAAAAGAGATGTCAACACCGCACTGTAAGAGCGCTCGGTAATGATTGCAGCGCGTACAGTGGTGCTGTAGGAGGTGCCGCGAAGGCTAAGCACAGGGGGTTAAGTGGGTTGATCCCGTGCCCTTAGCGTTTGGCTGTGGAGATAGCACAGATATGGGGGCCGCTAGAGCACTTGAGGCGCAAAACGCGCGTAGGGTGCGAGGCCCTAATCTGTGGGCATCACGTCGGTGAGTGCAGGTGCGCGCCAGAAGAGAAAGCGGCGGAGGCAAGAGTCAGAGGCGTGGTGCAAAAGAGTGCGGCGCTAACGACAGTGCTCAGCTGAATACAGACAGAGCCATGTGCAGCGCGCGATGAGGCCAAAGAACATTGGCCTTGATTGGTGCGTTGTACAACGCGCGCCGTGATTGTACGGCCAAGCACAGGTTCTTTGTTGTAAGTAGGGGATGCCGATTAAGAGCACCAATATGGTTCACATGA
>CASEBB010000083.1 GCA_949286015.1 uncultured Succinivibrionaceae bacterium
TGTGTACAGCAGCACGGTGTCTTATAAGCTGCGCGCTGCTGGGCTGCGCCTTAGCGTTCGAGGAGCGCGCCGTCAGCACCAAAAAAATCGCAAGGACCGTTTGTTTTCCTGAGGTAAGCGCGATGCGCAGCGCCCGCCCCTACATGATCACTGTAAAGGCAGCAACTGGCTCTCTGCGGTGCGCTTAGACCTTGCGATTGAGCAAGAGCAGCGATACCACCACAAAGAGCAGTGTAGGCAGTACCACGCCCACTATAGGTGGCAAGCCCACAATGTAGGTAAAGTTAGGCAGCACCTCATTGGTCACGTAGAACAAGAAGCCTAAGACTAAGCCCAGCAGCACACGTGCTGACATCGGAACCGAGCGTAACGAGCCAAACACTGTCGAGGCACCTAAGAGCAGCATTACGATCATGGCCACCGGCAGCACAAACTTCTTGTACAGCGCTGTGCGATAGCGGTCAGAGTCGATGTTGTTCTTCTCGAGGTAGTCAATGTAGTCCACCAGCTCCGCAATGCTGAGCTCATTGCTGTTAAAGTTAAAAATCTCCATGCGGTCAGGATTGAGGTACATCGACCACTGCTCCATTGGCCGCTCATACACGGTGAGATTCCTATCCCCATACACTACATTGCGCACATGGAAGATATCCCACTTTTGGTTCTGTGGGTTATAGACACCAGTGCTAGCCGTAGACATCTTCGTAAGATTGATGCCATCAAAATCGTAGCGGGAGATCTCATGGATAGAGTTATCCGACATGATGCGGCGCACAGAGATAAAGCTGTCGCCATCGCGTAACCATAAGCCCCAGTTTGTGCGGGAAATACGGCCACCACTCTCTGCGTAGTTGTAGCGGTTCTCGGCGTACTGCTCAATCTCTGGCACTACCACCTGCCCAAAGGCACTGACCAATAACACCACAGGGAAAATGATCTTGCAGGCACTGAGAATGATCTGCGTCTTAGACATACCACTGCTCTGCATCACCACCAGCTCGGAGTTTTTAGAGAGCAGGCCTAAGCCGATCACACCACCTAAAAGCACGCCAATAGGAAAGAGCATCACCACAAGGCCAGGTAAGCGTAAGCAGACATACCAGAGCAAAAAGAGAAAATCGACATCACCACTGCCTAAGTGGCGGGTCTGGTCGATAAAGGTCACAATACCCGCAATTGTGGTCAGCACCACCGTCGCAATAAAGATCATGCTTAAGACAGTGCGCCCCACGTAGCGATCGATAATGCCAAAAAACATTGTGCCTTATCTCCCCTCACTATCGTCGCTGGAACGCTGTGCCTGCTCAGCCTTATCCGGAGATGAGGCGCTTGCAGCACTACTGCCCTTACTCTTGGTGCTTGCAGCACGCTTAGTGCCCTGCGCTATATCCGCCTTGCGCTTAGTGGCGTCTTTAGCGGCAGTAGCGTCAGCAGCACTGCTCTGCGTAGTCATACTGGTAGAAGCAGCGGCAGCAGCAGCAGTGGTTGCCCGTGACTTGCGGCTCCATCTCTTGATGTAAGACTTTGGCAGGTTCAGTGGGATAGCTACGAATAACAAGAACACCAGCGGTACGACGTAGAGACCAGGGTACAGCGGAATGGTGTCAGTCAAAATGAGATTGCGCAGCGACATTAAGAACAGGTAGTACGCCACGTAAATCACAATGGCTGGCATCAGACGGGCAAAGCGGCCTTGGCGAGGGTTAACCATGGAAAGTGGCACCGCCACCATGCACAACACAAAGGTGGCAAAGATAGGCGAGAAACGCCACTGCGCCTCCACTTGCTCTCGCTTATCTGGCGAGAGTAAGAGCTCTCTGGTACTCATGCGCGAAATTTCGCGCCGCTCACGGGTCTCTTCAGTGATGTTGCCCGATAGCGGGGCCCGAAACTTTTCAAACTGCAGCTTGTAGTAAGAGCCATCACGGGCAATCTCGTAGCGACGCCCATCATTAAGCTCTAACCAGCGCACACCATCTTGGTCTAAGACCAAGTGGCCATCACGTGCTGATGTAATCGAGGAGGTGCGATTGCTATAGCTGTCCATTTCGATGACGTAGATATTGCTGATATCACGATCATCAATACCACGATTACGGACGTCCTCAACGTAAATGTTGAAGTTGCCTAGGGTGACAAAACGCCCGCTGTCGATAGGCAAAAACTCAGGGTTGGTAGTAGCTTGCTGCTCGAGCTCATAGCGGGCATTAGCCGCACGCGAAACGAGATCTAAGCTGATAAAGGAGACAATGATGACGCTAACCAGCGCTAGGGTTTGCGCCACCATCATAATACGGGTAGGAGAATAGCCCACGCAGCGCATCACCACCATTTCTGAGTCAGAACAGATACGACCTAAGGTGATGATAATGGCCACGTAAAGAGTGAGCGGAAACAGGAAGATTAAGAACTCTGGCAGCGAGTAGAGCATGAATACGGTAATGAGCCGTGGTGGCATGTTACCTAAGGAGGCCTCGGTCATGAGGCGCACGATGCTTTGACCGGCAAAGATAGCCACTAAGACAAGCAGCACCACAAACTGCGATTTTACGAGCTCGCGAAATACGTACTTGTCTAACAGCATGGTCTGATTTTCCGCTTGGTGAAACTACAAAACTCTCTCTTTGGCGGGAAGCGTCCTCTAGAGATGGCAGGCCGTGTCGGGCATCGTCAGACAAAACGATGAGACAATAGGAGTAGCCAGAGGCGCGGCAAAGGCAAAAGAGGTTGCTCTATTGTAGCCGCTAACGTGAATCTTGTCCCAAATAACAGAGCTGTTTTTTCAGGGAAGATGGCGCCAGATGGGCGGCAATGTGAACTGTACAGCGTCCCCAGAGCTCGCAACAGAGGCCTCACAGAGGCTACAAGCGTGATATCAACAGTGGCGTAGGAAGTAGAGTAGGAAGAGGCAAAGAAAATGGCGTCAGCTCTGCACTCAAGCTCACCTGCAAGCAGCATCAAGCCGTGCTCTTAACGTAGAGCGATGCCGTAAACAGCGCCATCTGGTGCGGCCTCTGTGGTGACACCAGCGCCATCAGCCTTCATACTTCGGGTAAGAACAGCAGGCCATGAGCACGGTTAGACACCACTGTCTCTACAGCGCCCGCCCCTGCCCCTACTCTGGGTTGCTGCCTGTTGGCTGCTTAATCGCTTGGATTTAAGGCGCGCTTAAGCGCTGCAGCCACGTGCGCAGCAGAGCCTGCGAAGCACGCGATGGAATGAGCGGTGAGCGGTCGGCAATAAAGCGCAGCTTATCCATAGCCGCAAAGATGTGATCCACCTGTAAGGACTCAAGGCAAGTCGCACGACCGTACTTAATAAGTGGCAGCTCATCTACGGGTACATTGGCTTTGTACTTGAGGGTCTCTAAGAGCAGCTCCGAGAGTAAGCGCTCTTGCAAAGGCTTAGACAGCTTACGCATGTTCGTAATCACCTCACGGCCAAACTCTGTGCGTAGCGGCTTCTTTTGGGCGGAGCGCCATTGCACTTGCGCCTGTACATACTGCGCAATGCTATTGACGACATTAGCCACTTGCAAGTCATCACCGGCAAGCAACATCTGCATTGCCGCTAAAGGAGCGTAGGAATTTAGAGACAGCGCAATCTGCGCTCTCTCTACCCCAATCGGCTCCTTTAAGCCCTTACAGTCCTCTAAGGCCGCTGCTAAGCGACTGTCGTAATCTGCTTCCTTACCCTCAAAGTCAAAGGAAAAGTGCGGCACCCATGGCTTTTGGTTATCGTGATTGAGCAGATACGCCACCGCCTCATCTACCGGCACCTCACGCAGCACAATCTTGCTGGCACGCGAGAGAATAGTCGGTAGCAATGCCTCTAAGCTGGTGGTGGTCATGATTATAAGAGAGTTTGGGCTGGGCTCCTCAAAGGTCTTTAAGATGGCGTTAGCCGCGCCCTCACCCATTAACTGCGCCCCATGGATAATGACGACCTTACCGCGTCCACCACTAACGGCTGACTCATTTAAAAAGTTAGTCACCTTACGCATGGTGTCGACACGCAGCGAGCGGCGCGTGGCGCTCGGCTTTCGCGCCATGAGGCCCATCATGTCATCAATAAAGTCGAGGTTCTTATCAAACTCATCGGCGTTAGTGGCGTAAGCCACACCCACGTCTTGGTGGGTGAGACGCTTAAACATCTGACACGAGCTGCAGGTACCGCAGGCGCCGTGCTCGGTCGGATGGTGGCAGAGATAAAACTGCGCCATGGCTAAGGTGAGCTCATTTCCGCCGAGTCCTTCGTGGCCAGAGATGATAATCGAGCTGGTGAGCCGCCCCTGTAACAGGGTGGTAATAAACTGCTGGTAGTACGGCTGCAACCACGAGTGCAGCTCCTGCACTTGAGCAAACATGCCCTGTCCCCTCTATTTTGTCCACAGCATGCTGTGCGTATTGCATGCTACTGCTACAGCCACTGCTACTGCAGCAGCAAAGGTACACAGCGCTGCGCTAAAAGCGCGCGTACCTGCTGCGCCACAGTAGCGACATCACCGGTAGCATCCAGCACACAGACTTCATCGGGGTGCTGCGCAGCATACTCACGATAGCCTTGCCGCACGCGGGTAAAGAAATCAATTGAGGCTTGCTCGATGCGATCTTTGGCTGAGCGCTTCTTGATACGGGTCATACCCACTTCTACAGGAACATCAAAAAGCAAGGTGAGATCAGGCTTAAAGTCCCCAATAGCCACTTGGCGTAAGGCAGCAATTTGCTCTAAAGAAAAGCCGCGACCATAGCCCTGATAGGCAATAGTAGACAGATCAAAGCGGTCAGAGATCACCACCACGCCCTGCTCTAATAGGGGCTTAATTTTAGAGTTTACTAACTGGGCACGCGCCGCATACATGAGCAAAAGCTCAGAGGCCGAGCACAGCGACTCATCGGTATCTGGTGTTAAGAGAATACTGCGAATTTGCTCGGCGAGCTTAGTGCCACCAGGCTCGCGGGTACACTCTACGGTAAAGCCCTGTTCGGTCAGGTAGTCTCTAACTGTGGCTAATTGGGTGCTTTTACCTGCGCCTTCACCGCCTTCGAGGGCGATAAAGAGGCCACGGTGTGGATTTAAGGCTGATGGAGCAGAGCTTAGGGGCATAATTACCTCATAACAAAAACAGCCTATTATAACGAGGAGAACAGCCCTGTGCTGAAATGGGTGGTTTCAGGGGAATTTGCGCAGAGATTACACTGGGAAGCAGCTGTGACGGGCGGGCTGGCGTGACGCGGCTAAGGTAAGGTGATCTTAACTTTGGGAAAAGCTGATCTTGAGGTGAGGTTGGTGCAGGGCGGCATAAGCACCGGCGAGGATGAGAGCGCGCTGGTTATCCCTCCTGCTCTTGCGGTAATGGAGCGTAGCGCGATGACGTCTGCCCAGCGTCAGCACACAGCACATAGGTATGGGCACACGGTGCGGAGCCCTTTTACGGTAAGCGGTGAAGTGTGGCGAGTGGCAGTAGTAACGCTTGGGAAAAGCCACCGAGATGTGCTCAGGTAGTAGCTGCTGCAAAGCAACAGCATCCTGCCAGCAACCTGCAGTGACATCTCTATTTGCGCTACAAGGTGCAGCGTGATTATCCCAAAAAGCAAATCTCAAAGGAGGTAACTGCCCACAATCAGTTGTTTTACCTTGAGAGTAGGCCTTTGCTGAAGCTCTACTCTTGAGATAAGGCGCCGTCAGGCGCTTTTAGGTTACCTACATGCAGCTGACGGCTGGCACTTTGCCCCGCATGGTAGCTGGTGTGCCCTTGTGATTGAGGAAGCTACTGCTGCTCTTGTTGCTCGGCCTTATACTCACGTACCGCCTTACGGTAAGCAGCAACCGCCTGATTGTGCTCACGCAGCGTCGCCGAGAAGAGGTGACCATCTTGTGGGTCAGGACCCTTGGCCACAAAGAACAGGGCATTAGTCTCCGCCGGATGTAACACCGCCATAATCGCACTCTCCGATGGCATGGCAATCGGCGTTGGTGGTAAGCCCACACGGGTGTAGGTGTTATAAGGCGTATCGTGTCTTAACTGCGAGCGGCGTAATGGCCCCTTAAAGTCAGGGCTGACACCGTACATAACCGTAGGATCAGTTTGCAGCATAATGCCGCGCTTTAAGCGGTTTAAGAACACACCGGCAATGATGTTACGCTCACTCTCAAGCGAGCTCTCACGCTCCACAATTGAGGCTAAGATCAGCACCTCGTAAGGGCTCTTTAAGACCTGATCAATGCTCTGATCACGGTCAATATAGCGATCGCGCATAAAGGTCGCCATTTTGGTCAGAGCCTGTCCCACGAGCTCAATGGTTACCGTTTGCTCGGGCTCATAGTCATAAGTTGCAGGCATGAGCAAGCCCTCAAGCGAGGCGTGCGTGCCACCAATTGCCTGCAATAAGCTCTGGTCAGACTCCGAAGTCACCAGCGTGCGCTGAATAAATTCAGCGGCATTTGCAAAGATACTCTCCAGATATGGGCTCTGAACTAAGTCCGTGCGTGCGGCTAAGCGGCGTAAAACCGTGGTAACGGTCATACCCTCGATCAGTGCCAGCGTTGGCAGCTTGATCTTTATGACGTTACCCTCCCGCATATCCGAGAGGATCTCCGGTAAGGTCTTGACGCCATCAATGGCGTACTTACCCTGCTGAATCATTGGGTAGTAGCCGTGATTGAGCTTAACCCACAGTTTGAGGATAGGCTCAGGGTAATCACGGGAGGCTAAGTCCCGCACCACGGTAGCCAGCGTTGCACCTTCTTTGAGCTCATACGGCTCGCTGTGCGCCATCACCTTATAGGTGTTGAGGCTTTGCAGCATGGTATAGCCACGATAGCCTACGCCCGCACCTACGAGAAACACCACCAAGAAAAACACCAAAAGCACATTGCGCAGCACATGGCTCTCTTTTGGGGCTTGCGGGGCATTGAGGTGACTGCGCGAGCGCGGAATGTGCGGATCGGCCGTGGCCGCAACGCGGTCAGCGTCACGGCTGTGGCTGCCTTCACCGGCATAGCGGGACGACGCTGTGGCTGCGGCTGTGGCTCTGCCCGTGGAGCTGGCATTGCCACTCTGTGCGGAGCGCTGGGCAGCGGCACTAGCGGCGCGAGCTCTTTGCTTGGCGGACTGCTGTTGCTTTTGTCTTTGCTGCTCCTGCTGCGCTTTTTCCTGCTGAGCTTTTTGCTGCTGCTTGAAGTGGTCACGCAAATTGGCCTGAATCTCTTCAGACATGGCAAGAGGCACCGAGTGCGGTGGCTGGCGCTTTAAGTCCATGGCCTCAATGATGTGCTCTTCTTCGGTTTCCTCTTGTATACGACGCGTGTTACGCTGCGCATTGCGGCGCCGGATTTGACTTTGATCAGCACGCGTCTTTAGCATCCAAAATCGGCGCGACTCTATCCCTTATCTAAGGGCCTGAGGCAACGCCGCCTCCATTGTTAGAAAGAAAATCGTTGTGTTGTGTGGCAGTGTAAATGGTAGCGGAGTGGTTAAGGGAGCAGACACAACCGCAAGTTTACGGCGAAAGACACGCACAGCGCGAGGCATACCTTTAGGGGCAGTACCGACGGCAGCAGCGCCCCTGCGCTCAAGCATGGGGCCCAAGTGATGGCATTTGGCGTGACCAAACTTGGAGTAGTGTTGGTGCCATCTACCAACCCCAGAGGAGAGCCCAAGCTCTCACCTCAAGCGGTAGCCACCAGCAGCATGACAAGTTAAGCCCTGCTATGACGCTCAGGAGCTCAAGCGCTTTGCTTACGCTTTAGCGCACTAATAGTCAGCAGCGCGCGCAGCTCTCACTACCCAGCTGGGCACACTGTGTGGCAATAAATCACCATTAGAACAGCCAAATTACGGAGAACAAGCAAATTTGTCAACCTCTTGCTTGGCCAATTAGTACAAATGACATGCCCAGCGCCCGTAAAAAGCCTGCCTCGCCACTGCTGTTACCGGTTGTGAGCTTTCGCCAGCGTTTAGCTCTAAGCCGCAGCAAACACCGCAGCTTAAACGATATGCGCCTTACTCTGTAACCAGCACACAGGCAAAGACATGCCAAGACTCACCAGCGGCGATTACCACCACCTGCTTTTTGGTTTTATGCCTTGATGCAGAGATAGCGTCAGTCATGAGGCACTGTAAACCATGCGGCTATGGTGGCAGACATATGCTCATAAACCGCGTAGAAATCAGCGTTTGTTTGCCCGCATGGTTGCGTGATCCTATTCTACCAATGAGCGGCTGCACAGATATCCCAGCATAAAGTCATACCCCATGGCTTTCTTTACCTCGGCTGCACGTGAGGTTAGGTATAATGCCAATTAGTTAGGAGATATTAGCTATCAGCAGCAAAGCAAGCACCACCGCAGGCAGTACGCCCCTCTCAAGCGCAAGCTCTTTTCTGCTCTGAGGAAAAGCAGCGAGCGGCTATTGAAGTGACGCTTAGCTGATGCTCACGGCACTAGAGTAGCGCTTTACACCTCATGGCGCTGAACCTGACAAGCGCACAAGGCTAAAGCGCCTTGCTTCCGCGCGTCTTAAGCAAGGTTTCATCTTGCCCTCACTTACGCTGCTGCCTGTATGTTTTGCCTTCTTTTGAGGAGAAGCTCATGGAAATAAATAGCGTGGATCTGGCTGGCTGGTTTCTCGTAGCAGCCTGTTTTATCTTTGTGGTTGGTCTTTTTTCTTTCCTCCGCCAAAACCGCAATCTTTTCAACAAATACAAGAGGAAAGGTAAGTAACCACCTGCGCTGCTGACCACACAACCGGCAGCCACTCCGCCACTGTGCGCTGCGCCCCCTAACGCTGCATGGTCTCTGCCTCAGGGCAACGGGCTACTCTTAGCAGTCCACTTCAGGGCGCTGGGCTCAGGTGAGCTTAGCGCCCTCTTGCTATGAGGCAACTGCCTACAATCCGCTGTTTTACCCTGAGTGTAGGTTTGTGCTGCAGCTCTACTCTCAAGATAAGGCGCAGTCAGGCGCTTTAGGTTACCTATGCAGGCACTAAGAAGCGACTGACTTAAGAGATTACGGGCTTTAGGGCAATCTTGGAGCACCGTCTAAGGTAGGATGAGACTCACTAGCACCATTCATCTCGAGGAGAGTGTCCTTGCCATATTCCTCAGCTCCAACTTTACCCGCCTTATCACACCACACCACTCGCACGCGCCGCGCTCTAATTCCACCTTCCTTTCTCCACGCCTGCTACCAGCGCCCAATGATGTGCCTCTGCGCCTCCGCGCAGGCCTCCTTTGTCCTCATCATCCCCTTTTCCCCACAACATGCCTGCAACTTAGCACCAAAAAGGCCCATTGCAGGCTTTAAGCGCTAAGCACCAAACACTAAGCAGCCCTCCTCCTCCTACTCACTGGAGCTAACTCAAAGCACGCGACTTTGCTGCCGCCTCTTACTTGGTACAGGGTGCTTTTGCCACTGTCCCGAGACCTGATGCTACCGCGCACAAAGCCCATAGCTGTGGGCTAAAACAGCATTATCTGCTTTTTTGGGGTACAATGCCCCTCAGTTTTGCGCTACCCCTTTGCAAACAGCAGCTTACACCAGCACAGCTGATAAAAAGTTCTCTGTCTGCTCTCCTGTGGCCTCCGCACTTTGCGCCATGAGTGCACACTACCCAAAGTTTGCCCTCTGTGGTGTTTGCGGTTCACTCTCAATAGGTCTCTGGCACCTCTTGCCAGTAAAGCAGCTCTCACGGCTCAAGCGCAAGTACATGCTGCTGACCACGACCTCCCCTAAAGATAGCTTAAAAGCCACAGCTCTGCGCTAAGCGCTTGGTGCACTCGTGCCCTGCGCTCAAGGCACGTAACAGCGTGCACCGCACCCGCGTTTTGCGCGGTGGTAGTCCCAATTTTCTTGAGAACACTCTTCTTTATGGACATCGATAAGACCTACCAACCGGAACTTTTTGAAAACGAGATCTACCAAAATTGGGAAAAGCAGGGCTTCTTTAAGCCAAATGGCGATAAGAGCAAGCCATCTTTCTCCATTGCCCTGCCACCACCAAACGTTACCGGTTCCCTGCACATGGGTCACGCTTTCCAGCAGACCATCATGGATAGCTTAATCCGCTATCACCGCATGAAGGGCGACAACACCTTATGGCAATGCGGTACTGACCACGCTGGTATCGCCACGCAAATGGTGGTCGAGCGCAAGCTGGCAGCCGAGGAAGGTTTAACCCGTCACGACTTAGGACGTGAAGAGTTTATTCAGCGCATCTGGCAATGGAAGGAGCAATCTGGTGGTACCATTACCAAGCAAATGCGCCGCTTAGGTGACTCCGTCGACTGGACACGTGAGCGCTTTACCATGGACGAGGGTTTATCCCGCGCCGTGTTAGAGGTCTTTGTCCGCTTATACGACGAGGACTTAATCTACCGTGGCAAGCGCCTCGTTAACTGGGATCCAAAGCTGCGCACCGCCATCTCGGACTTAGAGGTAGAAAACCGCGAAGTCAAAGGCCACATGTGGTACATCCGCTACCCACTGGCCGACGGTCTGAAGACCAAGGACGGCAAAGACCACCTCTTAGTGGCCACCACCCGTCCAGAGACGCTCTTAGGTGATACCGCTGTTGCCGTCAACCCAAATGACGAGCGCTTTAACGACTTAGTGGGCAAAGAGCTGGTACTGCCACTAGTTGGCCGCCGCCTCGTCATCGTCGCTGACGAGCACGCCAATATGGAAACCGGCACCGGCTGTGTGAAGATCACCCCAGCCCACGACTTTAACGACTACGCTGTCGGTAAGCGTCACAAGCTGGCCATGGTCAACATCTTTACTGAAGATGCCATGGTGCGTGACAAGGCCGAGGTCTTTAACACCGATGGTGAGCCATCCACTGAGACCACCGATTTTATCCCTGAGGCATATCGGGGCTTAGAGCGCTTTGCTGCCCGCAAGCTCATCTTAGAGGACTTAGAAAAGCAAGGCCTGTTAGACCACACTGAAGATCACACCTTAGCCCAGCCATTTGGCGATCGTGGTGGTGTGCCGATTGAGCCAATGCTCACTGACCAGTGGTACGTGCGCGCTAAGGTCTTAGGTAAGGAAGCCTTAGCAGCGGTGGAAGATGGCCGTATTAAGTTTGTGCCAGCGCAGTACGCCAACATGTACTACTCATGGATGCGCGATCTGCAGGACTGGTGTATTTCCCGTCAGCTGTGGTGGGGTCACCGCATTCCAGCATGGTACGACGCTGAGGGTAAGGTCTACGTAGCTCGCAATGAGGAAGAGGTGCGCCAAAAGTACCACTTAGGTGCTGACGTCGCCTTAACCCAAGATCCTGACGTGCTCGATACGTGGTTCTCTTCAGCGCTGTGGACGTTCTCGACCTTAGGCTGGCCAGATAATACCGAAGCCTTAAAGATGTACCACCCAACCTCGGTGCTGGTTACGGGCTTTGACATTATCTTCTTCTGGATTGCCCGCATGATCATGATGACCATGCACTTCATCAAGAACGAAGATGGCACGCCACAAGTCCCATTCCACACGGTCTATGTCACGGGCTTGATTCGCGACGAAGAAGGCCAGAAGATGTCGAAGTCTAAGGGCAACGTGCTTGACCCTATCGACATGATCGATGGCATCAGTGTGGAAGACCTCGTCAAGAAGCGCACTGCGAACATGATGCAGCCGCAGATTGCCGAGAAGATTGCTAAGCGTACCCGCAAGCAATTTAAGGACGGCATTGCCCCACACGGCACGGATGCGCTGCGCTTTACCTTATGCGCCTTAGCCTCCAATGGTCGCGACATCAATTGGGACATGAAGCGCTTAGATGGCTACCGCAACTTCTGCAATAAGGTGTGGAATGCCTCCCGCTTTGTGCTCATGAATGTTGACCCTGCTAAGCTCGTCGCTCCTGAGGACAAGGACTTGTCCTTAGCTGACCGCTTCATTCTCTCGCGCTTAGCGCAGGCCATTGAGAACGTCGAGACCGCGATCAATGCCTACCGCTTTGATCAGGTGGCGACCTGCCTCTACGAGTTTATCTGGAACGAGTACTGCGACTGGTATCTGGAGTTCACTAAGGCCATCTTAAAGAACCCAGAGGCGACTGAGGCGCAAAAGAACGCCACCTCGTACACCCTCGTCAACGTCTTAGAGGCGGTGTTACGCTTAGCCCATCCAGTAATTCCATTTATTACTGAGGTTATTTGGCAGCAGACGGCGCCAATGTTAGGCCGCTTAAACGAGCAAAAGACCATTATGCTCGCCCCATTCCCACAAAGCAGCGACTTTGCGCGTGATGAGGAAGCGGAAAAGGCCATTGCGTGGATTCAGGACTTTACCACCGGCGTGCGTAACCTGCGTGCGGAAATGAAGGCCAATCCAAACACGACCTTAAGCGTGATGATCCGTGGCGCTGGTGCTTTAGAGCACGAGTGTGTGGAAAATCACTCTCACTACCTGACGCTCTTAAGCAACATTGAGAAGCCAACTTTTGTGGAGGTTGGTGAGAGCGTGCCACCTTGCATCGCTAAGCCTATTGGCACGGCGGAGATCCTGATCCCAATGAAGGATCTGGTAAACAAGGAAGCGGAGTTAAAGCGCTTAGGTGACATGGCAGCTAAGCTGGAGAACATGATCAAGGGCGGCGAGGCCAAGCTCAACAACGAGGCTTTTGTGTCCAAGGCTCCGGCGAATATCATCGAGGGCGCCAAGGCGCAAGTAGCTCTCAACAAGGAGCAACTGGCTAAGATCAAAGCGCAGATCGAAGAGATAAGCAAGCTCTAAGACTAACGCCGCATGGCGTTAAGGCGCCTTTGCGATCAGCTACCGCTAAGCCTCTAAGGTAGCTTCCATCTAAACAAAAAGCCGTGCCCAGAGCAATCTGGTACGGCTTTTTTGTTGCGCTGAGGTTGCGCTTAAGGTGCCAGCTCTAACGTAAGCTTACCGACTTGCCTACAGTAAAGCCGCCTGCGTACACCTGAAAGTAACCCGCATCGATGTTCAGCGAGCGCAGATCGTAGCTGCTGACCTCTCCTACCACCTCACGACCGCACTTAATCTGCTGCGAGTCTACCTTTTGGCGGCCCACATCCATGCCGTTTAAGGTGACGCTGACCTTATTAGGCAGACCTAAGATGCGTACCGAGACCACGCCGTTTTCTGCGCCTAAGACGTCGACCTTTACGACCTTAAAGCTTGAGCCCTTTTGCAGAGAATAGAACAAGACGCAGTTGTTTTGCGCATCTTGTGCTGAAAGGGGCGCGGCCACCACCGAGCTTGCTAACAAGCAGCCAATTAAGCCCCCGCCAATAACTCCTTTTAGAGCTCGCAGGCACATACTAACCTCCGACACGAACGAAGCACCATAAAACAGAAAACAGCGTAGGCGACACAACACCTACGAAGCAGCGAAAATCACAGCCACAGCAGTATCTGCACTCTGTGTGGCAAAACTGCACTATTGTAGTCATTTTGTGGGCAATTATGAGCCAAAAACCCCAGATGTGTCGGTAAAAGCTCAGCTGACGTCACAAAGCGCATGGTAGCCCTACTCTCACCGCCAGCCCATCCCAAGGGCGGCAATCACTTCTGCCTCGGCACCATAGCCACGCCATGCGTAGCCACGGTGCCCTGTGCGCAGGTGACTCTGTGCCCCTTCTCTGTTGTGCCTCGCGAGCATTTTCCCCTATATTATGTACTTAAAATCGGCCTTTGAGGTGGGGTAAGACCCTTTATGCAGCAACCATATATGCCGCAGCAAGCGTCGCTATCGCGACGTATCTCTAAGGTATGTTAATGGCAATGAGCTTTGCGCACACCTGAGGGAAGCGCCCTGTGCATCAGTAGTTAACAGGTGCTCTCCTCAGTGACGGCTGCAAGGTTGATTGAGGGTAACGTCCACTGCCTCAAGATGAAAGGTGCAGGTGGGCCGGAGCATATTCCTGAGCCTTTCTTAGGTTGGGGCACACCAGCTTGCCTGTGCTACCTCTCTTTTCCCCGTGACCACCACCCTGAGAGCACGCCACCACGCACCTCAAGCGCTTCCCCCTTCCTCAGCTTTATCCCTGTATCCGGCGCCCCGCAGCCACGCTCTGCTTGCACCTACCGTTCGTACTGTTTTAGTGCACATTGCACCCAATGTAAACGTTTACTCAAATTCATCCCTATTTTCACTTAATATGAGCTTTCCTGTGCTGGCGGTAGCTTGACAGAGCCTCACTCTGTCGCCATCCCTCCTTACCTCCGCAGTCAATCCTCAGGTTTTCAGCTTGAAAAAGAGGCTGACTCTAGCCTCACCTCCTCTCCCAAACTCAAGCTAACCCCAGTATTTCTCTACGACTTCTAAGGAGAAGGCTAAGCTGTGCCCGCCGCTGTGCCTCTGCTAACGCCGAAGCTGCAGCAGCGATCATCACCTGCATGATTTGACACAGCGCTGCGACCAGCAGCGGTCGCCACCAAACCGGCGGCTGCTTCAAGCGCAGAAGCTAAGCGCGTCAGCTGGCCTAACACGCTTATGGAATTTGCAACTAAGTGTCTGCATGGTGGTTACGAGCCCCAAAACGGCGAGCCAGGCGCTCTGCCAATCATTCAAAGCACAACCTTCAAATACGACAGCACCGCGCAAGTCGCCAAGCTCTTTGATCTGCAAGCAGCGGGCTTTTTCTACTCCCGCTTAGCCAACCCAACCGTAGATGCTGTCGAGCAAAAGATCACCGCCTTAGACGGCGGTGTCGGTGCCATCTGCACCAGCTCTGGCCATGCAGCCTGCTTCCTCTCTGTGATGAATCTGTGCAAAGCCGGTGATCACATCGTCGCCTGCACCAATCTCTATGGCGGCACCATTCACCTCTTAGGTGTGACCTTAAAGCGCTTTGGTGTGGACGTCACCTTTGTTGACCAGACCAAGAGCAACGAAGAGCTGCAGCAGTACTTTAAGCCAAACACCAAGGCTGTCTTTGGCGAGACCATTGCCAACCCGTCTACTGTAGTTTTAGACATCGAGCGCATCGCCAAGCTCGCGCACGACAATGGCGTGCCGCTGATTGTCGACAACACCTTTGCCACCCCATATCTGTGCCGTCCAATGGAGTTTGGTGCTGATATCGTGGTCTACTCCACTACCAAGTACTTAGAGGGTCATGCTCTGGGCTTAGGTGGTGCCGTGGTCGATAGCGGTAACTTTGACTGGGCTGCACATGCTGACAAGTTCCCAGAGTTTGTGGAGCCAGATGAGTCCTATCACGGCTGCGTCTATACCGAGGCCTTTGGTAAGGCGGCGTACATCGTCAAATGCCGTGTGCAGCTTATCCGCGATTTAGGCTGCCTGCAAAGCCCACAAAACGCTTTCTACGTGAATTTGGGCTTAGAGACCTTGCCACTGCGTATGGAGCAGTACTGCACTAACGCTGCTAAGGTGGCAGAGTTCTTAGCAGGTCACGCTAAGGTCAAGTCCATTAGCTACCCAGGCTTAGAGGGTGATGCCAGCCATGCTCTGGCACAGAAGTACCTGCGTGACGGTAAGAGCTCGGGTGTGATCTCCTTTGTGCTCGAGGGTGGCCGCGAGGCTGGTGCGCGCTTTATCGATGCTCTCAAGCTGGTGCGCTTAGAGGTGCATGTGGCGGATATCAGAAGCTGCGTTCTGCACCCAGCCAGCTCGTCCCATCGCCAGTTAACTGATGAGCAGTTAGCACAGGCTGGCATTGAATCTGGTACGGTGCGCCTCTCGGTGGGCTTAGAGGACGTGGGTGAGATCATTGCGGACTTAGAGCAGGCCTTAGCACAGGCCTAAGCTCTAATGAGCGGAAACCGGCGCAGTGGCCATCCGGCGTCTGCTGCGCTGCCGCGACGCGGCTTCATCTTCTTACTCTTAGTGCACAGCGATCAGCAGTCTTTTGCCCCGCTGCATCCTATCTGGAGCCCCATCTGGATGCTCTGCAAGCGCGGCAGACTCTGGCGCTTGCCACAACAGACTCTGCCAGCGGGCTAAAGGCTGCTTTAACCCGTACCCAGCGTATTGCGCGTATGGTCTGGTATAGCCTCACCTCAGGGTAAGTTATGCTGGCTATTGCCGCTCCTCTCAGGTGATGCCTACGCAGAGTCAGAAGCAACGCCTTCTCACCACAATGGCGCCATAGGGCGCCTTACAAGCGGCAGTGTCTCACAGCTACTGCCGCTTGCTCTCACCATTAGCAGCAACTGCCCCCACCACATATCCCTGCCTTTACGCCAGCTCTGGCCACTGTTAGCGCCACGAGCGTAGCCAGCGCCGCCTCGTTTTCTCCTTTGCTAGTGAAGAATTCGGAAATTAACGAAGAACCCTTACCCTCAAAATAAGGGCAACAGACATTCATCATGCCTGTCCAATGCCCCTAATTGATCCCATAC
>CASEBB010000084.1 GCA_949286015.1 uncultured Succinivibrionaceae bacterium
TGTTTGGAACGGTGCTGAGGTAGGATTGTATTCTTGTTCAGGACCCTCCCTATTAAAACGGGAGGAAGCCATGTGCGTAAGCACATGGAGACTTCACTGCCACCGCAGCTGTTTTTACCTTTGGTGAAAGAAAAGCGCGCATGGTGTAGTGCGCAGTTTCGCTGATTCCTCTGCCCTTAGCGCCCTCTGGACTCAAAGTGGTGGCGAATAACTTGCATAGCCTGCGCGGAGGTACTAATGTCAAAAACTTAGCTGAGACGCGCTGCCCAGCCGCTATCTTAAAAGCGGTGGTTACTGCCTCTTAGAGCACCGCCAAGCAGTAGCGTAGTCCTAAGCGTCGTTGGTCACCACAAGCAGATAATCGCTGCAACTTAGCCAGTCTGAGACTCTGCAGAACAGAGACTCAGGGGTGAAAACTTGCCGTGTGCCAGCGCTTTTGACGTTTCTTTAACCTCCTGTGACGCCACAATTACCGCCACACCTTCTCCTGCTGTCACTGCGACTGTACTGTGAGGCAGGTGTTGTGGTCTGCAACAGCAACCGCAGCCTCGGCGCTGTGCTTTTATGTCTGCGCCGCCCTTTGTGGCTTTGTGACTCTTGTGAGTTCTTGCAAGGGTGCACACCACGTCCTAAAAGACGGAGATCTTGTTTCCATGCGAAAAGCTGGTTTATTGGGCTTAACCTTGGCAGCTTGCGGCCTGTGCGGGGCTTTGTGCGCGCCACAAGTCTCTGCTCATGTCCGCTATGAAGCGAGTATCAGTGATACCCAAGCCAAAGACTGGTCAACTAAGTCGAGCAAGATTTCCTGCGTCCTCTCTTCCCACATTAAAGACTACGGTCGTGCCGACTTTGTGCTGCTGTCAGGTGCCCAGCGTCGTTTGAGCTTAGAGTTTTTCCCTCTGGTTACCATCGGCTCTGACAGTAAGATGCGTATCATCTCCGCCCCAGCGGAGTGGCGTCCTGAGGGTGTCGAGCGCGAAATCGGTGATATCACCCTTTATCGTGGCTTTAACCCCTTCGTCGGCGATAGCGTCTCGTGGGTGATGTTACGTGAGCTCTATGCTGGCCAGCGTATCCTCTTCCCTTACTACAATCAGCTGCCAAACTATGAGGAGAGCATCATTCCGGTGCTCAGTCCTTTAGGCTTCTCCGGCCCTTATAAAGAGTTCTTAGATTGTAGCGCGCAGCTGTTACCTTTTGGCTTTACGGACGTGGGCTTTATCGCCTTAATGTTCTACGATACCGAGAACCGTCTCACGCCAAACTCCGATCAGCGCCTGCATAACCAGATCGAGTACGTTAAGAACGACCCTTCCATCAGCAAGATTATCATCTCGGCCTTCGGCTCTGGTCACGATGATAACCTCGATAATATCAACCTCGCTAAGGAGAGAGCTCAGGCCATTTCTGATGTCTTTACGCAAAACGGCATCAGTAAGGATCTGATCGAGGTGCGCACTTACGGTGATGAGCAGTTAGCTACCACCGGCTATACCATTTCTGACCGGCAGGAGTCCTCAAAGGCCATTGTGGAGCTGCAGCGTGATCCATTTAAGGTCGATCGCCGCTTAGAGGTGGACATGCCAGATGTTGGTGTTCCTGAGGATTGGGTGCCGCAAAGTCCTGAGTAACCGACACCGCTCTGCACAGACGCAGGACTTAGAGCTAAAAGCTCACAGCGCCTCGCACTAAAGGGCATGGCCAAAAGGGCATGGCCTTGAAAAAGGCGGCCTAGAGCGCGGCGGCAGTCCCATGCAAGTAAGAAGACAGCAGAGCTGGTGTAAGCCCTGCTGTTTTTGTTTGTGCGTCATTCCCAATGCGTCTCACAGTACGTAGCGCCTAACCTTGCTACAATGAGCTGTAGTTTAGTCCGCATAGCGCTGCAGAGGTTGAAGCTGAAGCTGCTAAAGCTGCTGCTGAAGTTGGGCTGGCATTTTGTAAGTTGTTGCCCCTTAAGGTAAGAAAGGTGGGGAAGTCCGTTTATGGCAAACATGTTAAAAAAGGTCAAGGCTAGAGAAAAGCGTGAACGCAGCCGCCTGCGTCAGCTCTTTGTCATGGCCATGATCATTATTCTCTTCCTCACGGCCATCTTCTTTAGCATCCTCTGGGTTGTGACCAGCAAGTCACAAGCTGAGCGTCAGGGACTGGCGGAGCAGGGCATTACTCTGCTCTCGCAGGGCAACTTAGTCCATGCGCGGGCCTACTTAAGTAACGCCGCGCAAAAAGGCGAAACCACGGCTATGGAGTACCTAGCGTGGTTGGCAGTAAGCTCCGGTCACTATAACGAGGCCCTGCAATACGCCTTACAGGCTACGCGCGTCGGTGGTCTCTACTCTTACGAGGTCTTAGGTAACTTAGCCATTATTGGTGTGGGAGAGGGTAACGCTAAGGGCGCAGCGGCAGCTATTTCCTACTTTGAGCAAGGTGCTCTGAAGCTTGCCCGTGAGCAAGTGGCACGGCAAAAAGGTGTTGATGTGGACGACCTCTACATCAATACCCATGGTAAGCCTTTAGACCCACCAGAGGTGAAGACCTTAGCCGTAGCGATCTTCTCGGAGATGGTCGATCGGGCGCTGCCGGTGTTCTCTGATGAAAACGAGTACAGTGAGTTCATCCTCAAAGCTAACAGCAAGGGTGCTGACAGCTTAGATGTGCCTTTAGGCGACATGTTCTTTGTGGGCAATAAGCGCTTAACGGCTAATGCCTCCATGGCGGTCAAGTATTGGCAGCAAGCCATGACTAAGGGTGAGGACAATTCCTTCTTACGCATGGCGGGTGCGCATTGGCATGGCTATGCGATGGCGCGTGACCCACAAACTGCAATTGAGCTGTACAGCAATCTGATCAAGCAAAAGCGTGATCCTATTTCCTTGTACGCCTTAGCTCTTATTTCCCTGCGCCAAAACCAGCCTGATCTGAATCTTGCCATCCAGCTCTTTAAAAACGCCGCTGATCAGGGCTATGGCCCTGCAAGTACGGCTTTAGGCGTGTTGGCGCTGACGGAGTCTGGTGATATGCGCTCTGTGCAAACTGCACGGCAGTGGTTCCGTATTGCCGCCGAGGAGCAGCACGATATCTCTGGTCGGGTGTTCTATGATCTGATGCTCATGTCAGGCACGGGTGCGGTGCGTGATTTCCCTCAGGGCTTTGATGACATGCTGGTGGTTGCGGAAAACTTCCAGCCTGCTAAGAGCATTGTGAACTTACTGCAGCGGCGCATTGATCCGGCGCGGGTGCTACGTGAGTCGCTGGTGATGGGCAATCTGGTGTTAAAGGGTGTGGTGGCTTATCGTGAGGGTGATCCGTTGGCGCCACAGGATTTACGTGATCCGATGACCGGTGAGCTCATGCCTCGTCCGTTTTCCTACTACCAGCAGGTAGCAGATGTTAATCCACAGCTCAAGGCTCGTTTTGGTGCACATAACTTTACGGTACCTAGCGATATCAGTAAGCTGACCCTAAATAACACGCCGCTGCTATCTGAGGACTTAGCACGTCTTATTGTGCAGTATGCGCCATCGACTGGTGTTTCTATGTTTGATCAGACGCCAATGATGCCGCGTCCGGCGGCGCCACGGGTACCGGCAAACTACAGTATTAGTGACTTTGTGCCACCGGTGAATCTGGTAGAGCCACAGCTGCTGTTTGCGGCACCTGGTGCTTACACGACGTTACCGTATTAAGCTCATTAGAGCTAAGAGAAAGGGGTAGTCTTGGGACTGCCTTTTTCTTTTGGGGATAAAGCAAAGCAGCGGTACGCGATGCAACACAACTAATGGCTTAAGAGGTGACGGCCTTTAAGGCAAGCATGCGTACCTCACTTGAAGATAGGCTCGGGCTCACCTGCACCATGCATCTTGAGGTTTTGGGACATTACCAGCACTGCACCTTGCAGCCGTCACTTAGGAGAGCACTCCGTCCTAACTTCCAGCCTTTAAGAGGGAGGTCTTTTCCCCATGTGTGCGCACAGCTACTTGCCATTAACCTACCCAAAGATACGTCACGGTAGCGCCGCTTGCTGCGGCGCATACAGACACGAGGGGCACAACACGCGCTAAAGCTTTAACTGCTACCTAGAGGGCAGAAACATGGGCGCTTTTCTCATGAAAACAAGCTCCAGAGCCCCCTTGCTGCAACCTGTGCGGAACTAAGAATGCAGCATTACAGCTATCTGCAAGGACATGGTTGTGGTGAGCACAAATTACCCACACCATTGTGGTAGTAGCCATGACACAACACTGCTGCTCTTGAGCAGGCGTAAAGATACTACCCTCAAGCTTATAGGAGGCGGAAGTGCGTAAGGTGCTCTTAATCCCAGTGCTTGCTGTAGGCGCAGCTATGCTCTGCCCTGTGCAAGCAAGTACCGGCTTCAACTCCGATTTTAGTGTTTACAGCAGCGTCAGCCTCAATTCGGCAGGGGAGCTGGCATTTGGGCAGGGAAACCTGCTGGCTGATAATGACAAGTTGCCACCTGGACTTGAAAAGAAGCTAAACGAGGAGCGTGAGGACTTTGCTGACCGCCTGCAAGATCGTTTAGACGACAAGTTTGATCGCGACGACCGCGATCGTGATCGCCGCTTTGATCGTGACCGTGACGATCGTCGCTTTGATCGCGACCGTGACCGCGATGACCGCAGATTTGATCGTGATCGTGACCATGATCGCCGCTTCGATCGCGACCACGATCGAGACGACCGTCGCTTTGATCGAGATCGTGGCCCAGATCGCAAGTTCGACCGTGATCGTCCTGGTCCAGACCGTAAGTTCGACCGAGATCGTCCTGGCCCAGATCGTAAATTCGACCGCGACCGCAGACCAGACCGTGACCACCGTCCAGATCGTGATCGCAGAGACCGCGATTAGCGCCGCTACGGCAAAGGCCGCATGTCTTTAGTCTGTAGCAGCGGTAGGTAGTGGGCACAGCAACACAAAACCAGAGGACGCCTTGTGCGTCCTTTGGTGTCTTGATGGCGGTAGAGTAGGGGAGGAGCAGTAGGGGCAGGTGAGGAGGGGAAGATCTCAGAAGTGACGGCTGCAAGGTTAAGTGAGGGAATGTCCCATACCTTGAGATGCATGGTGCAGTAGAGCTTTAGCTGAGCTTGGCTTAGGATTTACTGACTTAATAAATGACGGCCTTTTGGGGCAGCATGGTGCACCGTCCTCAGGATAGGATTAGACTCACCAGCACCATTCATCTCGAGGTGTGTATTTGCCCTTACGCCTCACAGCTGCCGTCATTGATGAGATCACTCATTCCTGAGCTTAAGCGCGGGCACGCATGATGGTCTTAGACGCCGTTTCAGTCAGACCTGAGCAATTACCTTGATGGTGACAGACAGCCGCCACGTGCGGGCACTAAGCGGCCGTCTTTGCTGGTAGTTGCCTTGTTCAGACGCTACACAATAATGTTTTGGTCGAAGCGCTTGCTGCCCTGTAAGAAATCACGGATCTCCGCTAAAGCAGGCGTGTCGTCCACATACGTCAGTTCCAGTAAGCGCGCCTTATCGCGCTCACTCATGTTCTTTAAGCCAATCTCCGTTAAAAGCGGTAAGCGGTCGGACTTTAAGAACATGGCAAAGGCCTTACCAAACAGGGCCTTAGCCTGCTGTAAGTGCGCAGCATTGATTTCCGTATTGCTCTTGCCTGCGTAAATCAGTGGCAGCGTGACTGCCGCCAGCGTCGAGAGCAGTGGCTGCACCATTGGGTTAATGGCATGGCCGGTGGCGTGGCCTTGTAAGTTAGTGCGGCCCTTAAACTTGTTTAAAAAGAGGAATGGGCACAGCTTTTTGCCGTCATTTACAGGGTAGTTGTCCCAGATAAAGGGCTTACGGCCCAAAAGCTGAGTGACCTGATCGAGGTACTCTGGGGTGATATCAGGTGCCACCACCTTTTCTCCCGTCCAAAAGACCTCAACGCGCTCAGGTAAGCCCGCCATTAAGTCCGTAAAGTAGTGCTCAGGGCGCTGCCCAAAGAGTCTATCGAGCACCGGATCGTCGGTGTAGTACGAAGGGCAGATAATAAAGTGCTTCACGTGCGCAGGCAGCTGCTTTTCAATGGTGGCAATGATCTTATTTTGCAGCGCACCGATGCTCTCGCTGTCTTTGACCATATCATCAAAGAGCAGACCGAGAATTTCGCAGTGGGTAAGCTCACAGAGCTCTTGTACCCGCTTGACCACCAGCTCCTGCTGCTCCTCAAAGTTAGCAGTAAGTCCCAGTGGGGAGAGCGCTACACCAAAGTCTAAACCGGCCTGATGGGCTGCCGCGCTGGCCTCTTGGAGGTAGGACACATACGCAGCATCTCCTAAGAGGTCGTCTTGCCAGTGCTCGCGTAAGTGCTGATCCTCTTTAGGCGCGTAAATGTAAAAGCTGTAGCCGTGCTGGGCTAAAAAATTATACATGGCCGCGCGCTCAGCTTGTGAGTAGCGCTGCCCATAAAAGCCCTCAATCATGCCTAAATAAGGCTTGGTGGCGGTGGTTTCAGAGGCAGTATTTGGACTTAAATGGGCAGACATTCCTAAACTCGCAGAAACAAAAGGGCGGGGCCACAGGGTAAGCTTCATCGGCTACCGCCACCTCCACAGAAAAGAGGCGGAAGGTAGCGGGGAACTTACTTTGCGTGGTGGCGCTAACCATGGGGACTGCTTAGAGCAGCAGAGACTGCTGAGAGCAGCGGTACTTGTAGCGTACAGCACACCGCGCCGCGCGGGCGCTCAAGAGTGGTTAACCATGGAATAAGTGATCTCATAAGTGACGGCAGATGTGAGGCGTAAGGGCAAATACACATCTCGAGATGAATGGTGCAGGTGAGTCTAACCCTATCTTGAGACGGTGCACCATGCTTACCCTAAAGTCCATCATCGCTTAAGTCAGTCAATCCTCATGGTAGAGAGCGGTAGGGGCGGCAGCTACCAGAGTAGCTGGTAGTGCTCATATTAACTGGTAGCCTCCTGTGGCAGCTGGCTGGTGCTGAGGCACATTGTAAAACAGCACAGAGTGCTTGTCGGGGCTAAATGCCGTTTTTGCGACAAATGGCCTTTTGCTACCTCCGACCTTAAGATCAGTGCTGGGTGTAGGTGCTGTATCACAGGCGTTTTTCCTAGCGCCTTGCTTACACTCGTGCTTTAGCTAAGCTTATGCCTATGCCTGAGCGCACTGCCTACGCACTTAATCATGTTTTTGCCCCTTTGTGCTATTATATGCGGTCAGTTTGCTCTTAGCTGTACCTTGTCTAAGTGGCTGGTACGAGCAGTTAAGAGGGAACTAAAGTCAGAGCATGATTTGCTCGTATGCTCCTGCTTTGTCCTTGTGGCTTTGGCGCCTCCCCGCGCGTAAGCAGCGTGCACACTGCTCCGATCCTGATCTGACGTAATGCCTGATCGCTTTCTCCACGGTTGCGCCCTTTCTGTTCTCTTTTGCAGAAATTTACCCCAAGTGAGCCTTGAAAAAGGCGCGCTTAGTCCCCATTTCCTTTATGGATGTGTCTGGGCACTTGCTCCCGAGCAGGACTTATCCTCAGTGGGGTCAACTACCGCAGTCTGACAAACTGCCTCTAAGTGATCACATCTAAGTTGCCTTACTAGCCCTGAGGTGAGTGAAGACAACTCTAACAAGAGCCGCTTGCTGCCGCTGTGCGCTGCACAAAAGCTGCCCTTGGCGCAAAAAAGTAATCCCTAAGACTCTGGACTTAGGTTATGACGGTCACTGCACCCTTTTCACGTTCCTTAATCGGTATACCATAAGCTTTCTGCTCCCTCCGCTGAGGGCGGTATGCTGACCTTATTTGCCCTTGGGTATAAGGCTGGTGCGTGCCTTCTTTGTGACCTGATTCGAGGTTTTTATTAATGCAGGTTCAAGTTAATCCACTGAGTAAATCCCTGACCGAGTTTAAGGTTGTAGTTCCTCATTCTGAGCTCGATGCAATCTATGACCAGCAGTATCGCTCTATGTCCTCTGCTCGTGTGGATGGGTTCCGTGCCGGTCACTTCACTAAGTCTGCTTTCTTGCAGAAGTACGGTAAGCGTGTGCAACAGTCCATCTTTGAGGACTACACCCAGCGCGCTGTAAAAGAGGTCTACAAGACCATCCGCGATCAGCAGATCAGCATCTTCAAGCATCTGCCTGACTCTGTTTTCAAGAATGATGTCCAATACGAGGGCTATGGCAAGGATTTCACCTTCTCGGTGACCTACTTCCTCACCCCAGAAAACCTCGAAAAGCACGACTTAAGCCAAATCGAGCTTGACGCCATCAAGATCTCCGTTACCGACGAAGACTTAAAGAAGACCGAAGAGCAGCTGTGCTTACAGGCCGGTACCATGGAAGACTTCAGTGGTGCTGTAGAGATGGGCAAGGGCCACGTGCTCAAGATCGACAGTGTCGCTACCTTCGCCGAAAGTGGTGAGCCAATGAAAGGCGGTACCTTCACTGGTATGACTTTACGCATCGATCGTGATCGCATGATACCAGGCTTCAGTGAGGCTTTAGTCGGTCACAGCGTCAATGAGACCGTGTCCACGGTACTGACCTTCCCTGAGGATTATCACGCCGAGGATCTGCGTAACGCTAAGGTCAAGTTCGACATCACCATCAAGAGCGTCAAGCACCTCGTGCCAGCTGAGCTGAACCTCGACCTCTTTAAGAAGCTCAATTGCAAGTCCATGGAAGAGGGTGAGGCGAGCTTAAAGGCGCAGTTAGCTTTAAAGGCTCGTCATCAGTCTGTTACCTATAACCAGCTCTGCATTCTCAAGGCCTTAAAGGAAATCTATCCTGAGGTTCATGCTCCAGAGGAGTATGTTACTCTGTACGTAGAGCGCGAACTGGAGAAAAAGGATCCTAACTTTAAGAACCTGCCAGCGCAACTGCGTCCGGTGATTCTTGAGTACCAAAAGGCAGCTTATCGCCCAAACGTGGACTTTAGTTACCGCGCCTACTGCATGATGTCTCTGTACGATATGAATCTCACCGTCAGCGAGGAGGAGCTGGAGCCAATCTTCCAGTTAATGGCCTCCAATTTTGATGGTGCCGATCAAGCTTCCATCTTAAAGGAGCTCAAGAAGGATAAGGAGGCGCTTGCCTCTGCGGGCTCTTTATTGGCTCTTGAGAAGTTCAATACCCAAATGCAGAGCATGGTGAAGTCCGTCAACACCAAGGAGTGCTCTTGCTACGAGGCTGATAAGTTATACGCTGAGCTGAACAACGAGCTCAACACTGTCTTTGAGGCCGAGGCTAAGGCTGCCCTTGAGGCCGAAGAGGCTAAGCGCAAGGCTGAAGCTGAGCAGGTCGCTGCTCCTGCTGCTCCAGCTGTGGCTGTTGCTGACGCTGCTGCCCCTGCTGCTCCAGAAGCCGAGGCTGCTCCTGCTGAGGCCGCTGCCCCAGCTCCAGCAGCTGAGGCTGCTCCAGCCTCTGAGTCGACTCAAGCTTAATGTGGCTTAGCGCCTCTTGTGAGAGGCGCTCTTTACCACAAGGTGCCCGCTAAGCGGTCTGTGACCCTTAGTGGGCATTGTTGTCTATTAGGCCTGTGTGTGCTTTGTGGCACCGGCCCCGAATTTTCCTGCTTTACCGGCGCTTTTACGAGTTATAAGGCGTGGGGAGAGCAACTACAGTACAAGGCAGCAGCCATAAATAAGAGCTGAGAGCTCAGAGCAAAGAGCTCACCGTCAGGTGAGGCGTAGTCTGTGCTACCCACTGCCACCAATGTGAGTTTTTTGCGCACCTTGGTGCCTGAAGTGGCACTTAGGGCTAAGCTATTACCTCTCTTCCCACCGCAGAGGGAGTCACCTCCTAAGTGATGCTCATGATGTGGTGGTGAGCTCAAGAGACAGCGCCATAGTGCTAAGCGCAGCCTAATTCTGCGCCCGCACAATACCCTGTGGCGCGGCTTATCTAAACTCAACGGCCCTGCTTCTTGTACCTTTTCTTTTGTGGAGTTTGAGCTTCTTCATGTCAGGCATCGACCTTCAGACGCGCATGTCCACTCTCGTCCCTATGGTGATCGAGCAGACTGGTCGCGGCGAGCGCTCTTTCGATATTTACTCTCGCATGTTAAAAGATCGCGTGATCTTCTTAACCGGCGAGATCGAAGATCATATGGCGGATCTGGTGATCGCTCAGCTCCTGTTCTTAGAGTCTGACGATCCTAATAAGGACATCTACCTCTATATCAATAGCCCAGGTGGCGTCGTTACCGCTGGCCTTGCTATCTACGACACCATGCAATACATCAAGCCAGATGTCTGCACGCTGTGCTTAGGCCAAGCTTGCTCCATGGGCTCCTTCTTATTAGCAGGCGGCGCTAAGGGTAAGCGTATTGCCCTGCCACACGCTCGCATCATGATTCACCAAGTCTTAGGCGGCTTTAAAGGCCAAGCCACTGACATCATGATTCATGCGCGTGAGACCGAGCGCTTAAAGCGCTGCTTAACCGAAATTCTGGCGCAAAACTGCAATCAACCGTTAGAGCGCGTCTTAGCCGACTGCGAGCGTGATAACTTTATGTCCGCGCAAGAGGCTTTAGCCTACGGTCTGATCGATAAGGTCATCACCAAGCGTGGTGATACCGCGCAAGAGCGCCCAGATGATGATCCTAACGGCCCAAAGGGCCCACAGGGCTCACAAGGCGCAGGTAAAGACTCCAAGGGTAAAGGTGATGCGGGAAGTAAAGGCGCCAGTGCCGTAAGTTCCTCCGCCCCTGTGCCACCTGTAAGTCCCTTTCCACCATTAGGTGGTTTGGATGGCGCCCAGATTAGCCCAATGCAATCGCAGCTGCCACCAATGTGGAATCCAAACATGCCATTTATGAGCGGCATGCCAAACAACATGGCTTTTCCGCCAAACATGATTCCTGGCGGCATTAATCCTAATATGCTGACCCCAGAGATGATGCAGGCGATGATGCAAGCAGGCATGTCTCCAGTGTGGCCAAATGCCGCGATGCCAAACCAGATGCCACCAGCAGCTGCTAACCCAGCCGCTACCGGCACCAGCCCTATTACCACGACTACCACTAAAGGCACCACTAAGCGTCGTGCCAAGGCAGCATCCAAAAATGCTGCCCCAGCGTCGTCTACCCCAGCCGAGAATCCAGCTGGCGGTAACAACGATGACAACGCTTCGAAGAGGTAAGAGCACATGCCCGCAGATAAGAAGAAAAACATGTGTATCTTTTGCGGCGAGCCAGCCAGCAGCACTCGGGCGCTGATTCAATCGTCCTCTGGCTACTGCATTTGCTCCGAGTGTGTGGAGCGTTGTGCGGAAATCGTCAAGCAAAAGAAAAAGCAAACGGTCGATCGTAACGATCCTGGCTACGTCGACCTTGAGAACATTCCAACCCCACACGAGATTGCGGCGCACTTAGACCAGTACGTGATTGGTCAAGAGGATGCCAAAAAAGTGTTATCGGTGGCGGTGTACAACCACTACCAGCGCTTAAAGCACACACAAAACGACTCGGATGTGGAGCTGGGAAAGTCCAACATTCTCTTAATCGGCCCTACCGGCTCGGGTAAGACCTTGCTGGTGCAGACCTTGGCACGCTTTTTAAACGTGCCATTTGCCATGTCCGATGCCACCACCTTAACTGAGGCGGGTTACGTCGGTGAGGACGTGGAAAACGTCATCGTGCGTCTTTTAAACTCCTGCGAGGGTAATGTCGAAAAGGCGCAAAAGGGCATCATCTACATCGATGAGATCGACAAGATCGCCCGTAAGAGCGAGAACCCATCGATTACCCGTGATGTCTCCGGTGAGGGGGTACAACAGGCGCTGTTAAAGCTGATTGAGGGTACCGTGGCTTCGGTGCCACCAACTGGCGGCCGTAAGCACCCTAATCAGGCCATGATCGAGGTCGATACCTCGCAGATCCTCTTTATTTGCGGTGGTGCCTTTGATGGCTTGGAGAAGATCGTAGACAAGCGCTTATCGCAAAACAGCGGCATTGGCTTCGGTGCTGAGGTCAAGAGCAAAGATGAGCAGATGACCTTAACGGAGAAGTACCAAAAGGTGGAGCCAGATGATCTGGTGAAGTTTGGTATCATCCCTGAGTTTGTCGGCCGTCTGCCAGTGATTTCGGCGTTAGAGGAGTTAACGCGCGAGCAGCTGGTACGCGTGTTACGCGAGCCAAAGAATGCGGTGATCAAGCAGTACGAGACCATCTTCAAGTTTGAGGGGGTCGAGCTGGAGTTCACCGAAGAAGCGCTGCACGCAATTGCTGACACCTCGATTGAGCGTCACACTGGTGCGCGTGGCTTACGTTCGGTAGTGGAGGGCATCCTGCTCAACACTATGTACGACATCCCATCTGTCGATAATGTCAAGAAGGTGATCGTCGACGAGGATACGGTGCGTAAGGGCACGGAGCCTGTGCTGGTCAAAAATGATGACGCTGCCGGTATGGCCGTAGAGGAAAAGATCAGCTCTTAAGCTGGGCTCAGCTCAGCTGCGTTCAGCTCAGCTTTGCAGCTGGGCGCAGCTTGAGGCCGTTTCAGGGTGAAGTCGTGATGCCGCCTGTATCTTGAGCAGGGGGCATAAAGCTCTGTCCTTGAAACAGCCTCATTATTTCCCCTGACAGCATTCCCTAAGATGCGGCAAAGCGGCATATACAAGCGCTTTTTGCCTCTTGCTGGCTATGTGGTGAGCGCCGGAGCGCAGCGCCAAGCGCAGCGGCAAACTCTCAAGGCGGTCGCTACTATCTCCGCATGTGGAGATAGTTTGGCTGCAACGCACACTGGCCTTATAACGGCATATGATATAGGCCAGAGCGTTACAGCGCCGCGTCCATATAGGCGTAGTGCTACTTGAGGTAGTGCTAAGAACATGCAGGCCAGCAAGAGTGAGTGCTTGCAGCTGAGCTTTGCTAGCTGAGCAGAGCTTGCGTCGCAAGGCCCCGCTGGGGGCAGCATTTTTCCTCAAGCTGCTATCCATTCAAGGATGGCAGACGCTTCAAACCTGTTAATTTGTCTAGCAGGTGCCGGTGGCCTTACTAAGCCCAGCCTACTTTAGGCTTTGCCAACAGGTGGGCCTTGCCAAGACCGCCGCGCGCAAAGGGAACCTCCGCTGAGGTAGGTGCTCTTTGCTGGTTGCAACAGAAAACGGAGGGCGTGTTTGCTTTGGTTTTAGCCAAAGTAAACGGCGCGTGGTATGAGCAAAACAGACGACGACAGCAAGACTGTCCCTAAAACTAAAAAGAGCACGAGCACCTCGCGCTCCAAGCGTAGCAAGAAAGTAGAAAACACGGACACTACTGCTGCTGCCGCCGCTGTGGCTCCTGAGGCCACGCCTAAAGAGAACGCACGCCGCAAAGCTCCTGAGGATTCCTCTCCATCAGCTCAGGCGTCCTCAAGTGCGGAGGAAAAAAGCTTGGCTAAAGATAGCCGCAGTCAAAACTCTAACGGAAACGCCGATGACACCGTCTCCGTAAACCCTGAGCCAATCATTGGCACCTACCCTCTCATTACGCTGCGCTCCATTATCATTACCCCTGCTGCCAATGTGCAGCTGATCGCAGCCCGTGACAACACCGTCCAAGCCCTGCAAGGGTGCTTGGAAAGCAAGAGTGATGTCGCTGTCTTCTCCCAGATGTCGGATGTGGATATCCGCCCTGGCAAAGAGAATTTAAGCCGCGTGGGTATCCTTGCTCACGTGGTCAGCGGCGCTTTTAATGACAAGGAGCAATACCGCTCCACCATTCGCGGCTTTGAGCGCATCATCATTCGCCGCATTATCGATCGCCCAGACAGCATCGTGCGCCACGCCGAAGTGGAGATCTTAAAGCAGCCTGAGGTCGATCCTAATACCGCTAAGCGCTACTGCGAGGCCTTACGCGCGGCCTTAGACCACGCCCTTGACATGCAAAAGCAGGGCGGTCGTACCATTATCGATAAGGGCATCCCGCCGGAGCTTATTGCCAATATCCGCGAGCAGGATAACTTAAGCGATCTGGCCGACGGCTTAGCGCAGATTCTGCTCCTGCAGTACTTTGATAAGAAGTACGTGCTGGAGACCTTAGATCCAGTGATGCGTGCTAAGGCGCTCATTGCCTTCTTGAACAACTTCTCCTACAAGGCCGAGGTTGACAAGAAGATCGCCGAAGATGCCCGCGCGGCTATGGATCGTAGCCAGCGTGACTTCTACTTAAACGAGCAACTCAAGGCCATTAAGCGCGAGCTTAACATTCAGGTCGACGATAGCTCGGATATCGAGGAGTACCGCCAGCGTATCAACTCCTTAGATGCGCCAATTGAGGTGATCAACCGCCTGCAAAAGGAAGTCTCGCGCTTATCGATCATGTCGATGAACAGTGGCGAGAACGCCATGGTGCGCAATTACCTCGACACCTTGCTCTCCATCCCATGGAAGAAGAGCTCGCCTATTAACAAGGATTTGAGCAAGGCCCGCGACATCCTTGAGCAAGACCACTATGGCTTAAAGAAGGTCAAGGATCGCATCCTTGAGTTCTTAGCGGTGCAGACCCGTCGTGAGCACATTGATGTCCACGGTCAGATCCTGTGCTTAATGGGCCCTCCAGGTATTGGTAAGACCTCGCTGGCTGCTTCCATTGCTAAGGCCACGGGACGCAAGTACGTGCGTGTGGCTTTAGGTGGTATGTATGACGAGTCCGAGATTCGCGGTCACCGTCGTACCTACATCGGCGCTATGCCAGGTCGTATCATTCAGGGCATGGTAAAGTGCGGTGTGAATAACCCACTGTTCCTGCTCGATGAGATCGACAAGATCTCCTCTAGCAACTACCATGGCGATATTGCTTCGGCCCTGTTAGAGGTCTTAGACCCAGAGCAGAACAACAGCTTTAACGACAACTATGTGGACTTAGAGTACGACCTCTCCCACGTGTTCTTTATCGCCACGGCTAACAGCTACAACATTCCGCCTGCACTGCGGGATCGTATGGAAATCATCGACCTGTCGAGCTACACCGCCGATGAGAAGTTCCATATTGCCCGTGAGCATCTGCTGCCAAAGCAGATTGAGAAGAATGCCTTAAGCCCTGAGGAGTTCGACATCAGCGATGAGGGCTTAAACGAGCTGATCGTGCACTACACCTTAGAGGCGGGTGTGCGTAGCTTAGAGCGCATCATTGCTGAGCTGTGCCGTAAGGTGGTGAAGGATCTGATGATCAATCCACCTCAGGATGTGCCTGAGGGTGAGGTACACAAGACGGTACTGGGGGTTGAGGAGATTAAGAAGCTCATCGGTCCAAAGCGCTACGACTTTACCTCCAAGCTCAAAGACAACCGTGTGGGTGTGGTCAACGGCCTCTCGGTTAGCTCCGTTGGTGGCGACATGCTTCAGGTTGAGGTGGTGGCCAACGAGGGTAAGGGCTCGCATCTGCTCACGGGTCAGTTAGGCTCGGTGATGAAGGAGTCGGTCTTTGCGGCCATTGCGTGGGTGCGCTCGCACGCGCGCGAGTTCTCCTTAGCGCCTGACTTCTACCAGAATGTGGACTTGAATGTCCACTTCCCTGAGGGCGCTATTAAGAAGGATGGCCCATCGGCTGGTAGTGCCACGGTGACGGCCATTGTCTCGGCTTTAACCAACAATCCAGTGCGCTCGGATGTGGCTATGACCGGTGAGATCACCTTACGTGGTGACGTCTTAGCCATTGGTGGCTTAAAGGAGAAGCTTTTAGCAGCTTTACGTGGTGGTGTGAAGACGGTGTGCATTCCACAGGAGAATGAAAAGGATCTGTGGGATATTCCGGAGAACGTGACTACGGGCTTGAAGATTGTGCCGGTCAAGACCATTGACGAGGTACTGGATATTGCCCTTGAGAACAAGCCACGTAAGTGGAAGCCAACGACGCTGCCGCTGTGGACTTTAGCTGATTACGAGGAGCGCGAGAAGAAGCGCAAGCTGCGTGATGAGGCTGAAGAGCGCAAGTTCTACATGGACATTAAGGACGGCTCAGAGGGAGCGATTAAGGAGATTAAGAACTCCGAGGAGCCAGCTGCGACGCCAAAGCCAACCCGCCGTCGTCGCTCGCGCAATGAGGACGAGCCACGTGAGGACATGCCTGAGGAGCGTCCTGATGGTGGTGAGCCACCAGTGATGCCACAGGTAGCCCCACTGGAGCCTACTGCTGACAAGTAGGGCGTGACAGGAGGCGTCTTTTAGGGCGCTTCCTGACAACTGTTGACCTAGAGTTGTCGGCGCATGCCCCACTCGTAAGAGTGGGGTTAGCCGACATTTAGTATTGGGGCTTTAGCCAAGCACAGCGTACACACATCC
>CASEBB010000085.1 GCA_949286015.1 uncultured Succinivibrionaceae bacterium
GGATGTGTGTACGCTGTGCTTGGCTAAAGCCCCAATACTAAATGTCGGCTAACCCCACTCTTACGAGTGGGGCATGCGCCGACAACTCTAGGTCAAGGCTGGTAGTGATGAGGAAGAAGGTGAGGAAGAGGGTGAGGATGATGCAAACAGGCAATACCTGCCGCCTTAAGATATCCAAGCCGCAAGGGCATCACCGTACTCTGGGAAAGGGATCTACTCCAAGTTTGCTTGGTAGAGCCCCCATGCTACTCTTTGGTGGCTAACATGAAACGCCATAAACACCGCTCATGTGCTTACCTACAGTTATGAGGCTACGTTGTGGTATCCACCAAACTCTGAGCAAAGTCGGAAAATGACAGCCCTCAAAGCACAAGAGGCCCTTACGGCCTCCTGCAAAAAGTGCTTATGCTGCCCTCTTTTAGTGAGGACAGCTTGGGTCTGAGTTTTTGTATTGTCTTGGCTCCAGTGGCCAAGAGGTTACCTCAAGCGTCTGACGGCGCCTTATCTCGAGAGTAGCGCCGCAGCAAACACCTACTCTCAGTGGCCAGAGCCTTGCGACCCAGAAAATACAGAGCAATGTGTGCTCTCTAGCGACGGCGTGCCTGATAGGAGAGGAAGTTAATAAAGCCGTCTAAGTAGTTCTCGGTCTCATCTGAGCGGCCCGAAATGCTCAGCAGCACTAAATTGCCCGTCTCACCATACACCAGAGCCTCAATCCCGTCCTCACAGGTAAAGGCCCATGCATTGGCAAGGAGGTTTGAGTGCATTGGTAAGGAGCAGTTCATTTGCTCCGCAGCCACACGCGCAAAAGTCTCCGCCGAGACCTCAGTTCCGCTCTGGTCAGCAATGTAAGTCACGCTTACTGCCAGCTCACCGGAGTCGTGCACATACGACAGTGAGTTTTCTACGCTCGGATTAGGCTGCACTTGCCAAAAGGATGGGCACGGAATGTTGTTCTCAGGGGCGGCAGTAGCGTCATCGGCAGGAGCTGCCACCGTTACATTAATAAAAGTAGCCGCAGCCACCATGGCTACGCTAGCACAGAAGCCCGAGAGATAGTGGCGAAACATGGAATACACTCCTTATTTGGCCCTCTTGCAGGGCTCTGCGCTGCAACTAAGTACGAGATGCTGTTACCGGCATTGCTGCGCTCATGTGGTGGCAGCTCGCCTTTGTCCGCACTGTAGTTGCCCAGAAATCTTTGCTCCTGCGCTCTGAGGCCATTGGCTTTGGCCTTAGAGCCAGCAGCATTGTTTGTAGTTATTCCCCACGCAGCAGCTCAGTTATAAACTCTCGTAGCCCGCCAGCACCAAAGCCATGGTAATGGTAATGGTGATGGTGATGGTGATGTTAAGAGCGTATCTGCCTGACGCTAAAAGAACGCGCTGCCACGCCAGAGAGTCCTCTCTGGCGTGGGAATAACTACACCACAGCAGCAGATGCTGCGTGTATCGCTTTACTTGACGTTTGCCTTTAAAGCCGCAATCATCTCGTCAGCAATGGTCTCGACTGGACGATCGCCGTCTAAAGCTAAGTAGTAGGTCTGCCCCTTAGCAGCTAAGTCCTTGTAGAAAGCTACCAGAGGCTCAGTTTGCTGGTGGTAAACCACTAAGCGCGAACGCACGGTATCTTCTTGGTCATCAGGACGAATAACCAGATCCTCACCGGTCACGTCATCCTTACCCTCAACCTTTGGTGGGTTGTAGACGATGTGGTAGGTGCGGCCCGAGGCTAAGTGCACGCGGCGGCCAGACATACGCTTGACGATCTTCTCATCAGGCACCTGCAGCTCGACCACAGCATCAATCTTGATGTTGGCATCGACTAAGGCTTGAGCTTGAGGAATGGTGCGTGGGAAGCCATCGAATAAGAAGCCGGAGGCACAATCAGCGGCGGCAATGCGCTCTTTGACTAAGCCTAAGATGATGTCGTCAGAGACGAGCTTACCCTCATCCATGACGGCCTTGGCTTGTAATCCTAAAGGCGTACCTGCCTTAATGGCAGCACGTAACATATCGCCCGTAGAGATTTGTGGGATGCCAAAAGTCTTGGTTAAAGTCTGAGCTTGAGTGCCCTTACCTGCGCCTGGAGGGCCGAGTAAAATAATGCGCATGCTCGCTCCGTTACATGTGGGAAGAAGGAAACGACTCATTATACAAAGTTAGCGGGCACAGACAACAGCGCGGAGGGCGCAAAAGCGCTTTTTGGCGCGATAGCAGCGGCCAACTCTCAAGACGCCACCGCCAAACAACGTCACCTGATGGCACCTGCTGCCACCTTGCAGCAGCGTAAAGCCAAGCCCACCTCCAGAGCACCACCAAAAGCAGGCTCCTCTCAAGGGCTAATGATGCGAATGGCAGCCTGTGGGTTTACCCCACACTCTCTCTGCGCTCAAAGCAGCGCTGCTGTGCTTGCTCGCAAGTAAGAGTGAGAGCTGCCAGCAATACCTTAGGAGGGATCGGACTTTTGGTAATCATGGTGCCCCATCAAAAGAGAGCCTCCGGCTTACCTGCACCGTTAATCTTACGGTGTGTGACGTTGCTCTCCCGCAGCCCATCCGCCGTCATTGATGACTCCCCCTTTGCTCACCACCACCATCTACCAACCGACCTGCCTACCTTATAGCATAAACGAGAAAGCACGATAAGCCAGTGATTGGTAGGTGCCGCTTAAGTACATCTGCTGTAAGGCGTCATTAATGGCTTCGATTTGCTCTTCATTTTGCTTGCTGACCACAATATGCGCACTCTGTGATGGCACTAGGGTTATGTCCGCAAACGGCACCTCGTCGTAATAGCCGTGGGTAGTATTCTTTATGATCTCGTAGCCGACGTAACTGCCCACACAGATCATGTCAATATCTCCGTTGTACATGGCCTTGACTAAGGAAAAGAGGTCAGGGTACACCACAATATTGGAGATTGCCGGATAGTGCTGTAAGAGCCAGTGCTGCTGATTGGTACCAGCACGCACACCTACAGTGTAGCGCTCGCCGTAGCTGGTGTTATCTGGCACAAAAGGCGGGTAGCGATTGACGCGGCCGATAAAGAGCAGCTTATTGCGGTAGTACGGCAGGCTATAGGAGAGCGTCTCGTTAGCATCAGGCGTGTAGGCGATACTCGCCACGGACATTTGCACCTCATTGGCGGTGAGTGCTGCCGGGATATCGCTCAGCCGCATCATGGTAATGTTGCACTTAAGCTGCATGTGCTCACAGACGTAGCGCGCCACATCGACATCAAACCCCACCAGCTGTCCTTTGGGATCGAGATAGGCAAAGGGGTAGTAATTGCGCTCGACGGCCACGGTGATCCCCTCAGGTAGGCTCTTGAACGGATTGTCCGAGTCATTGTCCATGAGGCGCAGCCATGCTTGGCGTGGCACCAAAATTACGGTTACCACGAGCACCACACTAAGCAGCATAAAAACGATGTACACCCAAGTAGTACGTGACATGAGTCGGCCCCATTGTCTAAAGTAGCACCTGTATCTTAATCTAAGCTTAGCAAAGGGGGCAAATAGGAACTGTGAGCCAGTAACAAGTATTGCGGCAGTGGTGCTGGGCGGGCATATGATCCTGAGGCAGAGGCCGTGCACCAGAGCGCGCCATGCCACGCCGCGCCGTTAGGAGTAACCACAAAGCCCCTTTGGGTACAGGATATGGTGATGGTGACTCCCTGTAAGTTGTGACCTCTCAGGGCTGGCTATGCTCACCGCCTCCCTGCAGATAGGGCACGCCATGCGCGCCTTTGCGCCGCCCTGCGGCGCCTTATCTCAAAGATAGCCACTGCTCCCAGCCAATACGCTGTCTGCTTTACTCTCGTTGTGTCTGCCGCTGTTCCGCAGAAACAAAAAGCCCAGATCAGCAGTAGCCTTGCAGCTACCACCGAACTGGGCTTTTTTACGGTGAGGAACTGACCTCACTCAAAGGATGCCCCCGCGCTTGCTGCACAAGCTTTTAGGGGCGGCACTCCTTTAGCGCTATCTCTTAGAGCTCAAGACTGCTCTCGTTTTGTGGCTTTTGCTCCTCAGCCTTTGGCTCGGCCTCAGCTGGGGTTGCCTCGGCTTGAGCTGCTGGAGCTGCAGCGGCCTCACCGCTGGTGCCTAACAGCAGACGGTTCATCAGCGCAATGAAGCTCGATGGGTTCTTTAACTCACCGTTAGCAGCTAACGAAGCCTGCTCAAAGATCAGCTGGGCATAGTCCTTAAAGACCGCCTCATTGCTCTCTTGGGATGCCTTTTCCACCAGTGGGTGATGTGGATTGAGCTCTAATACACCCTTTTCAGCTGGCAGCTCAATACCTTGGAGCTTGGACATCATCTTCATCTGGAAGGAGAAGGACGTCGACTTCGACACGAGGCAGGCTGGCACCTCTTTTAACAGCGTCGACACGCGCACAGACTCAACCTGCGAGCCTAAGGCATCCTTAAAGCGCGAAACTAAGCCCTCGTACTCCTTCTCGGTCTCCTCGGCCGCGCTCTTGTCTTGCTCGTCCTCTAACTCACCTAAGTCGAGGTCGTAGGCATTAGCCGCAATAAAGGTGTGATCCTTATAAGATTGCAGCATCGAGCAGAACCAGTCATCGATTGGCTGCTTCCATAAGAGCAGCACCTCAATGCCCTTGGACTTTAAGCGCTCTAAGAATGGCGAGTTGATGGCCTTATCGTAGTCATCAGCAGTGAAGTAGTAGATGTGCTTCTGCTTATCCTTCATGCGGCTGATGTAGTCGTCTAAGGACACGTTGCAGCTCTTGGCGGTATCAGCAGTCGAGGCAAAGCGAATCAGACTTAACAGCTGCTCAGAGTGCTCACGGTTCTCGTAGATGCCCTCTTTTAAGACATCATTGAAGTTGGCCACAAAGGTCGCATACTTCTCTTTGTCCGAGCTTAACTTCTCGATCATGCCTAAGGCACGCTTGGTTAAAGCGGCCTTTAACTTGCGGGTCACACGGCTGTCTTGTAACAGCTCACGGCTCACGTTTAATGGCAGCGAGTTGGTGTCGATTAAGCCACGGACAAAGCGCAGGTACGTTGGCAGGAACTGATCGTCCTCTTCCATGATGAAGACGCGCTGCACGTAGAGCTTTAAGCCTAAGTGTGGCTCACGCTGCATCATCTCCATTGGCGCACGCGATGGGATGTACAACAGCGAGGTGTACTCAAGCTCACCCTCAACCTTATTGTGCGACCAGCTTAAAGGCTCAGAGTAGTCGTTAAAGGTGTGGCGATAGAAGCTCTTGTACTCATCATCGCTGATGTCCTTTGCAGGACGAGTCCACAGCGCTTGGGCGTTGTTAACCTGTACGTACTTCCAGACAGGCTTGGTCTCTTTTTGCTTCTGCTCGCCCTCAGCTCCCTCTGCGTTTTCACCCTCGTTTGCGGCCTGAGGCTCCTCATCTTTGACCTCTTCAAAGGTCTCTTGATAGAGCTCAACTGGGGTCGAGATGTGGTCAGAGTACTTAGAGATGATGTCGTGGAGCTTCCACTGATCTAAGAACTCCTTAGCGTCATCCTTTAAGTGCAGAATCACCTGCGTACCACGTGCTGGCACGTCGATGTTCTCCGACTCAAAGGTGCCGGTGCCCTCAGAAGTCCAGCGCACGCCCTCGTTTGCTGGGGCCTTGGCAGAGCGCGAGATCACGGTCACGCGGTCGGCAACGATAAAGGCCGAGTAGAAGCCCACACCGAACTGACCGATGAGCTGCGAGTCCTTGACTTGGTCACCTGACAGATGCTTGACAAACTCTTCCGTACCGGACTTAGCAATGGTACCTAAGTTGGCATTGGCCTCATCTAAGGTCATGCCTAAGCCATTGTCGCTCACAGTGAGGGTCTGGCTGTCCTTATCAGCACGGATTTGGATCTTAAAGACAGGATCGTCCTTGATGAGATCCATGTCGGTTAAGGACATGAAGTGCAGCTTATCGATAGCATCGGAGGCATTGGAGATAAGCTCACGTAAGAACACTTCCTTGTTAGAGTACAGGGAATTGGCCAGTAAGTTTAAAAGCTTAGTAACTTCGGTTTGAAAGCCGTGTACAGTAGCTGTCATAAAGTAAATCTTCTCCTCGGGAACAAGCAAAAGCCAAAAGGGCTGTGCGATGAGGTACGCCCAAGCGCCCTTAATAGGCCGCTTGCAGTCTGGTAGAAACATGGGGACGGGGCTCAGTGTTTTCAAGAGCTGAAACGACAAAAATGTAAAAAGCCCTCACTCTGACCTCGTGGCAAGAGGTCTTGAAGCGCAGCGACAACGCGGGAAAAGCGCAGGAAAAGTGCGTAAATATCTCCCTGTGCAGGCGACTACCACTTAGGGGAGTTGCTGGGAACAAGTGCTCTCATAAGTGACGGCTTCAAGGTTTGGTGCTATTAACGTCCGCTACCTCACTTCACCTCGAGATAAATGATGTAAGCGAGCCTGAGCCCTTCATGAAGATGGGGCATGCATGCTTGCCTCAAAGTCCATCATCTAAGTCAGTCGCTCCTTGCTACTCACCACAACTGGCATCATGCCTTATGCTCCAGAGCCTTATGCCCTATTGCCCTGTTACGCCTCTGGTAAGGCCAATGACCACTGAGAGCAGGGGCGTCAGGGCTGTGACCACAGCAAAAGGCTGCTGCGGGTAGCTGTGTACTCCAAGGTGGCCTCCACGCAATCAAGGCATGAGTGATCTCATCAGTGACGGCTGCAAGGTGGAGTAAGGATAATGATCCCTACCTCGAGATGAAAGGTGCCTGCGGGCCTGAGCCTATCTAACTGTTGGACACGCATGATTGCCTTAAATTCCGCCATCTATTCGGCCTCGACCTCGCAGCAATCATGATCAAGACCGCCCTACGCTCTCCCCCATCACCGCGCATTAGCCACTCTTTGAGCAAGAGCTAGCACCCCTTGACGATATGCGTTGAGAGCACACTGTGCACGCTATGTGCACCACTCTTATCTCTAATAGCTCCGCAAGCAGTTACCACTGTCGCAACGCTGCCAGCTGCTACAGCCAAAAGCTGTGACTTTTTACATGTGATCGGCTAAGATTTAGTAATACTATTAGCGCATCACTAAGCTTTAGCACTCCCTAACGACGCTCTAGACACCTCTTACCCACTCCCGACCACTCCACAATCTATCGCTCCCTTTGTCGCCACCAAGAGGCACAGAGGCCACCTCGCAGACTGAAAAGGGCAAAGATCATGTCCACTAAGCACAAAGATGCTACCCCACAGGGTAATGCCTTTTCCGCTGATGCCATCGTCGCTGCTTTACAAGCTGCGCAACAGCAGCTTAATGACAACGACCCCTTGCATCCGGCGTCTTTGTCGCAACAGTCAGGCGCAGAAGGCGACACGCACTTAGAGCGCCTGCTCGCCTCTGGTAACACTCACAGCTTTAATGCCGAGAAAAAAGGCCATAAAGCTGAGTCCAAAGCCAAGGCTAAGGCTAAGGCTAAGACCAAAGCGTCACAGCAACAGGATGGCAGCGCTCAAGCTGCCTCTAGCGGCAAGGGTGCTGGTGGTGGGGCAGGCCCGCTTTTAGGGGGCAAAGTCATCGGCGGCATCTTAGGCGATGACGACGAGAGCGCTACCACGCTCAATGTCGAAAAGCCTTTAAGTGACGCTGATGCGGTTATGGCCGCCTTACTTGAGCCCCATGGCGCCACAACCGCCGCTCAAGGCAGCGCCGCTGCCAGCGACGCCGCTGCGGCCCACGGCAAAGATGCCAGCGCACCTACTGATCTCTCTGATCACGACACCACGCACTTTCACAGCGAAACTGACTTTGCCGACGTCGATCTGTCCTTACCAGACATCATCAATGATGAGGTCAATGACTCCTTTGGTGATGACATCGCCGATAGCGATATCTCTCTTAATGCCGCCTTTAGCGCAGCTGACGGTGAAGACGACCTCGCCTCTGATTTTACCGACGCGGACTTTGCGCCGTTAATCGCCCCTGAAGACAGCACCACCCCACAAGAAACCATTGCCGCCCAAAAGGCCTCCATTGCGCGCACGCCAGAGGAGCTTCAGGCTATTGCCGCTTACTTAAGCGCCATTGGTGATGCTGTCATTGCCGAGAGCAATCTGAAGAGCCTGCGCCGTCTGAAGCTTGTCGAAGGTGAGCCTATTGCTGCACCTTTAGTCGGTGAGTATCGCTACTACTTTAAGATTCACGCCAGCCTTGCTGAGGAGTTTATCCTCGCTGATGACTTTGGCATTGTTAACGAAAATTCGGTCACCGGCGGCACCAGCAACGCCTCGATTCGCTTTAGTAACAGCAGTAGCTTCCGCTTAAACTTTGCCCACGAGTGGCGCACCCTGTTACAGGTCACCGGCCATGAGTCGCTGATTGTAAAGATCATCAGCATCAATGGCAGCAGCGTCGGTACGGGCGCGGGCACCGGCCTTGTCATCAGCGCTCCCGTGAGCTTAGAGGACTGGGATTTAAGCTCCGCTTACCTCTTAGTGGACGAGGGTAAGGGCAAAAAAACCCGTCATGCCGACCGCTTAAGCTTACTGGCGCAAGCTATTGACTCAGAAGCAGGTGATATCGGCACCACCTCACGGCAGACGCTGCTCCAATACCGCTGCCCAGAGCTCACCACCCGCTTAGGCTCGCTCATTAACGCCCGCCTCGAGCAGCAACAACAGCAAGCCCAAACGCCATTAAGCCAGCGCAAAAAGTCGCAGCTGATGGTGACGGGCTTACGCCTGCAAGAACGCAGTGAGGACAGCTTAGAGCTCAGCCCTGACTTAGATTCCGACCACAAAAAGGCAGTGACGACGGCGCTGAACTACGACCTGTCGTTTATTGTCACGGCGGCCCAAAATCAGGATACGACCATTGGGCGTGACTTGCTCTTAAACTTAATGGAAAAGCGCAAGTCGGTGCTCTTTGTTGACCGCGATCCAAACGTCATTGACGCGACCTTTAAGGCCTTAGAGCAATCCTTAGAGGAGCAGGAGCAAATGGCGGCGGCCTATGGCGACCCAAGCAGCGCCTTTAACCGCTCCTATCGCGACCCTGACGACCAAAACAAGCAGCAAGCGTCCTTTGCGCTGGAAGAAGAAAGCGAAGAAACGCCAGATACTGCAGATAACGCCACTACAGAAGACAGCGCCACTGCGCCTGCTGCCTCTGGCGAGGCCTCGGCCAATGCGCAAGCGCAGGACACCGCGACAGCCGCTGACGCCACTTATAAAGATGGCGATACCGCCCCTGACAGTAAGGCCTCTGCTGATGGCAAGGCTGCTGAAGATAAGGCTAACGCTGAGGAAGAGGTCGATGACCTCGAGGCCGAGCTTGATGAGCTCTACCACAATAAGCACATTGAGCGCATGCTGGTTAAGTGGCAAGACGACTACCCTGTCTTACAGCTCAATGACCTCATCAGTGGCATCCCTGCCGCCGAGCAAGCCGACACGCACAGCAGCTCGAAGGCAAGCCATGAGGAAGATAAGAGTGAGCGTATCAGCCTCACCTCGCACTTAAAAAAGCGCTTAGCTCTGCTGCAAAAGTACGGTGTGCAGCACCAAGAGATCAAGCAAGAGCGCCTGCAGAACTTAGAGCATCTCCTTGCACAAGTGATCTGGCTGCAAGACTCGAAGTTAGAGAAGCTGGCAGCAAACTTACAGCATCTCTCGGGGTTAAAGCGCCAGCGTGCCGAGCATCAACACAAGCTTAACCACATGCGGCAGGCCTACGATCACCAGCACGATCTGTTGCTGCAAGCGCTGATGCCACAAATTGTGGAGCTGCGTACTCCTGAGGTGGCGGCGACGGCTAAGCCAGATGAGCTGACCATGGCCGAAAGCATGGACTTCTTCTACGAGAAGCCAATGTTTGAGGAGGTCGAATCTGAGGTCAAGCGCCTGTGGCAGCAGATCCAAGAGGACAAGCAAGAGTACCAGCAGCTCAAGCAGGACATTGCCGCCACTGAGAGCATGATGCGTCAGGTCATGTTCCGTCCGATTGCGCGCATGAAGGTCACGCAGTACACCCGTGACAACACCAAACTCTCCACGGCGCGTGCGCAGTACCAGCAATTGCTGCAACAACAGCAGATGCTCTCGCAGACCTACAAGGACAACTCGGTTAAGTTTAACTACCTCTTAAAGCGCCTGCACCTGTTAAAGCCACAGCATCAGCTGCACTTAAAGTTTGAGCACTTAAAGGTCGACACCACCGAGGCTATTGCCGAGCTCACCACGCAAATCGAGGAGCTGCACCAGAAAAACCTCGAGATGTTTAAGGTGGAGCAGGACTACTGCCGTAAGTGCGGTTACACCTTAAAGGAGCAGGAGTTTAGCCCTGAGGCGTGGCGCGAGCTCATTGCGGACTTCCTTGAGGTCAAGCATGATGTCTCTTCAACCCAGTTCCTCATGGATAACTGGCGCTTTGTCGCAGACGGCTCCTTGCGCTACCTCTTACGTGAGCACTCCATGGGTACAGTGGCGGCGGCCAAGGCAGCACATGAGGCCTCCTTAAAGGCAGCCACGCATCAAGGCCCTGATGCGTTGGAGACGCATCTGTTGGAGAGCACCAAAGAGGGCGCCCAGCAAAACGCTCAAGAGCAGGCCATGGCCGCTGCTGCAGAAAAGATGCACTTTGGTCATGACAGTGACGAGAACTTTGCAAAGTTCGATGTCAATGTCGGCTCCATTAGCAAGCAGCTTAAAGAGGAGCAGCACGAGCTTAAGGAAATTGAGCAGCAGTTGCAGGTGACCGCTACGCAGGTCAATATGGCCCGTAGTGCCGTGATCTCGCAGTGCCCAGTGGTGGGTGCGGTGCCGCATGATGCGCTGTCGTTGTTAGGCCACAGCTTTAATACGGTGGTGCTGAACAATGTGCACATACTGACCATGCCTGACTTTTGGCTGTTAACCACGCTGGCGCGTGAACGCTTGGTCATCATTGGTGATATCCAGCAGATGGGCTTATACAGCCATTGCCGTGGTAACTCCTTAGAGATCCGTCGCTATCTCTACCCAAGCATCTTTGCGCTCTTGGGTGTTAAGGATTGGCTGGCGCAGCATCAGCTCTACCTTAAGCAGCAAGCGGCTCAGGACGCTGCAGCCTGCACAGCTGACGCTGCTAAGGCTGACGCTATCAGCGCCACCGACTCTGCGGTGAGCAGTGAGAACGTCACTGGCTCCACGGCTACCGTCACCTCCGATAAGGACACGGCGGTAACAGCGGCGGTCATTAGCTCGAATCATGCTGGCGCTCTGCCAGATAACCTTGCGGTGATCACCACCTCGGCTCTGCGCCCAGCGGAGATTAACACCCTCTTACAACAGTGCTATGGCCCATGGATCGACCTCAAGACCACCGCTGAGAGCAATCCTGATTTTGCGCAGGCGCAAGAAAACTTCTTTGCGTGGAGCAAGCTTGCACCGCAATTACGGCAGCATCAAGTGCACTTAGTGGACACGGCCTCGCTGTGCCCATGGATGCAGGAGCTGACACCAAGCGACTACTCTGAGCAGAGTATTCCGTCGATTCTGCGCTATGACGGCTATAACATCATGAGCGCGTCCTTTACCATTGCGCTGGCCTTTAAGTATGTGTCCTCACTCATGGTCTTAACTGAGGCCGAGGAGCAGGACAGTGCGCAGGCAGGTGCTAATACTGGCACGGCAAACAGCACCTCTGGCAGTGGTGATTTAGACGACATTGATGCCTTACTCGCGGCCAATAGCCCTGCTCCAGCGTCCACAGACATTGATGATATCGATGCGTTGCTCGCGGCTAATGGCGGCGGAGCAGCGGCAGCAGGCTCTAGCGCTGGCGGTCAAGACGATATTGATGCGCTCTTAGCAGCTAATGGTGGCGGTGGCGCTGCCAGTGGCTCCAGCAAGGATGCTGGTGCTGCTGGTGCGCAAGCTAGCAGTAACTTTAAGCCACACCTCGCGGCCTCGGTGTTACGTGATCGCGTGCGCCCTGACATTGCTGCTACGCCACGGGTCATCATTGTGACGCTGTACCCACAGCAGAGCATGCTGTTAAACCTCATTTTGCAACAGCACTATAAGCGCTTAGGCTTTAGTGAGGACTTAAACCTCATTGCCATTAGTGATGCTGCGACCTTAAGCAATGCTACGGCACCGGTGGTGATGCTTGATCTCACCATTGATGCGCCTTACCACAATGGTCTGTACTTTGATGCGCCACAATCTGACCCATCAGGTTTAGGCATTGGCCCACAGCGTGAGCTGTTCTTACAGCAGCATCTGACCTCGGCCTTAGCGGCAGCGCAGTTTAACTTTATCATTGTGGGTGACATCCTGCGCCTCTTGCAGCGCAGCCTATTTAAGGACAATGAGCTCTACAACCTGCTACACACGGCCTTGGATACCTTAAAGTTACCGCTGTATGACGCGCAAAGTGCCTTAAGCACGATCTTTACGCTGAGCAAGCAAGCGCTGACGGCGAACGAGAGCCAAGCTGCAGCTGATGCTGCTGCCACTGACACGGCAGCCGCTGATGCAGCGGCCGCAGGCGCTGCTGACGGCGCGGCGTTAGCGCTGGAATTTAAGGCCATTGCCCCTGATGAGGTGCAATACGTGTTGCAAGGCGACTTTAAAGACCAGCCTTACAGCGACACTGATAAGCTCATGGCACGCCTCATTGCCAACCAAGCCCCTGAAGAAGAGCTCGGCTTAATTGACCGTGTGATTCGTGAGGTGCCACCGCATATCGATGCTCAAGAGCTGCACAAGGTGTGGCATCAGGGCGCTACGAGCGTGACCGAGAGCTCGACTCTATATGATGATCCGCTCTTAGTGGTGGATGCAGAGCGAGAGGTGGGCTTGTATGGCTTAAGTGAGCACAGCATTAAGCTGATGCTGCGTGACACCCAGCTGGCACAGCGGCAGATCCTGTTGATGTCGCCACATCTTGATGAGACGCGCTATCAGACCTTAAAGCCACACTTAACGGCGACTATGAGTACGGGCCGTAAGGTGATTGTGCTCACCGCCCCTAATGAGCGTGTAGACGCGCAACAAGCGATGAACAGCCGCCGTGTGGAAGCCAACTTACAAGAGATGATGGTGCGCATGGTCTACAGCAAGCGTTGCTACTATCAGGGCATCCTGATGGATAACGACGTGCTGTGGCTGACCAGCTTCCCACTCTTAGCTCACTGTGAGCACAAGCAGCCTAATTGCGAGATTATGCTGCGTCTTAAAGGTGAGAGTGCGCAAAAGCTCATTAAGAGCATGCATCTGCCGTTGCTGCTTAACAACTTAACGCACGTGAACTCCTGCCCTATTTGTGGCAGCAAGATGCTCTTTAATGCGCAGCATGGCCTCTTACAGTGCTCGCGTCAGGGCAAGTGCAACTTTACGCTGGCGGGCACGGATGAGGTTAATACCCAAGGTGAGCTCTTATGCCCATCCTGCCATGCGCCGCTTAGTGTGCATGTGATTAATCACGGCAATGGCAAACATGGCTTTGCGCTGCGCTGTGGCAAGTGCACCCCACCGACCTTACATGCGCTCAACCTCAATCACCTGCAATTGCCGAATATCAAGAAGCAGATTGCGGCGTTAAAGGGTATTACCTTAGAGGAGGTGGAGCAGTATGTGGCGGGCTCGTTTGCGACGCGGCGGGCTAAGGCCTTACAGGCGGAGCAAGAGCAACCGGCGGCAGCAAAGGGCGTAAGCTCGAAGTAAAGCGCGCTACACCTTACCCTTCATGCTCCCAAGGGTAAGGTGGCTGTATCTCTCAACCACTGCAAGCAAGAGGCGCCACAGGCACCTTATCTCGAGGGTAGTAAAGAGGGAAGCGACTGCTCTGGGTTTATGGCGGGCTTAAGGGTGCTTTACGCCCTATCCTCACCATCTATCCTAAGGGTAATGTTGGCTTAACTTGCTCTAACAACAGAGCACGCCAGCGGCGCCAAAGGCGCCTTAATCTCGAGGGTGGTAAAGAGGGAAGCGACTGCTCTGGGGTTATGGCGGTCTTAAGGGTGCTTTGCGCCCTATCCTCAACACCTATCCTAAAGGTAAGGTGGCGGATACTGCGCTCATCACATGGCAAGCCAGCGGCACCAGTGGCGCCTTAATCTTGAGGGTGATAGAGGGATCGCTGAAGCTCTGAAGATGGCGGACTAAGGGTACTTTACTCCCTATCATCACCACCTATCTCAGGGTAGGCTGGCGGGGACTGCTCTCACCACATGTCACACCAACGGCGCCAGAGGCGCCTTATCTCGAGGCGGGTAAAGATGGGCATGCTGGTGCTGTGCGCACCATGCAGCAAAGGCGGGAAGAAGAAGAAGAAGAAGAAGAGCGGCAGGACAAGCTATTCCCACGGACGGCGATTGGCAATAGCGTTTAACAGCGTCTTTTGGTCAATATTGTCCAAAGCCCCCCCCAGTGGCACACCCGAGGCAATCTTGGTAATGGTGCCCACATCATAGCGCTTAGCCAGCTGCGCAATATAAGCAGCCGTAGCATCGCCCTCAATGGTCGGATTGGTGGCTAAAATCAGCTCAGTGACATTGCCTGCCGCTAAGATACCATCTAACAGAGGTAAACCCAGCTCATCTGCGCCAATGCCATCAATAGGAGAGAGGTGCCCATGCAGGACAAAGTAGCGGCCCTTGTAGTTCTGACTCTGCTCAATCGCAGCCACATCAGCAGGGCTTTCTACCACGCATAACTGTCCTGATTCGCGTCTTTTAGGATCAGAGCACAGCGCGCACACCTCGTCATCGCAATAATTGCGGCAGCAGCTGCACAGCTGAATCTTGTCCATAGCGTCAATGAGGATCTGCCCTAAGGCCTGCGCATCCTCACGACGGCGCCCTAAGAGGTAGTACGCAATACGGGCGGCAGCACGCGGCCCTACTCCAGGCTGGATTTGTAAAGCCTGAATCAGGCGGTCTAAGTGTGTCGAAGCACTCATTAGAACTCACAACATAAGCACTTACTCCACTTTCCCCCACAGATAATGCATGCATCCTGTGGTGACGAAGTGGCGTCAGAAAATTACAGCCGCGCACAGCGCACAAGTGGCCCGCAGGCCACTTGTAAAGACAAAGACAAGAGCAGGAAAAAGCGCTCCCGACACAGACTCTAAGCACCGCGTGCGCAGAGTGCTGGTGTACTGAGGCGTAATGCTCTTAGAAAGGCAGCTTCATGCCTGGAGGCAGAGGAATACCAGCCGTGATGCTCTCCATCTTGGCCTTAGAAGCCTCATCCACACGACGCACAGCATCGTTAAAGGCAGCAGCGATTAAGTCCTCGCACATTTCCTTATCGGCATCTGGGCCAAATAAGCTATCGTCGAGCTCGACACGACGTGCTTCGCGCTTACCATTAATGGTGACCTTTACTAAGCCTGCACCCGACTCGCCGGTGCATTCCATGGCAGCAATCTCGTCTTGGACTTTGGCTAAGCGCTCTTGCATCTCTTGGGCTTGCTTCATGAGCTTGCCCATATTGCCCATATTTCCAAACATAAATGAATGACTCCGGCGAAAAGGTAAAAAACAGCTCAATTCTGACTAAGAACGCGCTAAAAAGCAAGAGGAAAAAACTGCTAACGCCTCTTAGCGCTTAGCCACCGAGCACTATTATAAGCCAAAGTAACTCAGAGCCTGTAAAACCTGCCTCGCCGAGGCTCTGCCTACGCTCTAGCGGGCCTTATCGCGCTCAGCGCAGATAGAGGGGGTGCAGCTAAGACTTGAGGCCAGCCACGTCGCTTAAGCGGTAATGCTGCCACCTCAAGGCCGGTATTGCGCCCTACTGCTGCTTTGCGACTTGAGCTTAAGGCGGCTGCTCACCACAGCCATCTTCCCCCTACCATAAGAAGCGCGAACGCTTTCCACTTGTTCCTCAGATTCCGGCTCTCCTCATAGGTTGGTGGATACTGACGTCGTGGAGTTGAGCCTGATTTTCCAAAAACCGCTAATATACGGCCTTTACCTAAGAGTGATGTCCCTTAATGGCATCGATCACAGGTAATGAGTTTAAAGCAGAAACGGCTTATTTATCAGGAAAAATAAATACGAGCCAACTCCCCGATGTCAGGGATAGATCCCCACACTACTTTTAGGTGGCTAACATGAAAAGCCCTAACCACGGCTCATGTGCGTGCCTCAAGATGTGAGGCTACATTGAGGTATCCACCAAACTCTGAGTAGAGCCCAGATTCCCCTCTATGTTAATGGCTTGAAATCGTCCTTTGAGGTGGGGTTAAACTCCTTGATGCGTAAACCTGATGGAGCAGCAAACGTCGCTACCGCGACGTATCTCTAAGGTAGATTAATGGCAAGGAGCTTGGCTCACACATGGGGAAAACGCACTCTCCCTCTTAGCGGAGATGCTACTCCATAGCGGCGGCCCTGCTGTCACCAATTTTCCGCGCGCCCCCAAAAACAAAAAAGCCGCTACACCCCACAGAGGAGTAGCGACTTTTTGGCGCAGCAGGAGCTAAAGGACTACTGCTGCTTCTGTGTGAGCTAGCAGCACTTCACACTGCTCTGCCAGCAGCACTGTGCTTTTAGATTTGCTTGGCAGGAATGCGTAAGTTAACGCGGTTCTTACGCTCTGGACGGAACACCAGATAAAGCCCCACTAATACCAGCGCAATGGCCACCACCGTGCCTAGGCCAAAGGCCACCTGCCCCATAATTAAGCCACCCAGCTCGTAAATAATGAGCGAGAGCGAGTAAGCAAAAGCCAGCATATACACAATGGCAAAGGTAAAGAGGCGTCTGCTGTTCAGCTGACGCTTCATCGCACCTAAGGCGGCAATGCATGGGGTCGAGAACAGGTTAAAGGCTAAGAAGGCTAAAGCCGCAGAGGAAGTGGTGAACTCACCATGTAAGGCCGCCCCTAAGGAGGCATCATCCTCAGCCACCTCACCTAAGCCTAAGAGCACCGCTAAGGTACCCACCACGTTTTCCTTAGCTAAGAGGCCAGTGATAATAGCCACCGAAGCCTGCCACGAAGCAAAGCCTAATGGGATAAAGATAAAGGCCAGCGCACTACCAAAGGCGGCTAACATCGAGTCACTGACGTCGACCATACCAAAGCCACCGTCGACGAAGTTGAAGTTCGATAAGAACCAGATCGTCACCACAGTAGTAAAGATCACCGTACCAGCCTTAATCACGAACGCACGGCAACGCTCGTAAGTAGAACGCAGCACATTGCGCAGCTTTGGCATGGTGTAGTTAGGCATCTCCATCACAAAAGGAGAGACCTCTTCGTTAAAGGCGCTATCCTTCTTTAACACCACCGCCGTAAAGGCAATAGCGAAGATGGCTAAGAAGTAAATGGCAGGGGCGACCAGCGTCGACTCAGGGAAGAAAGCGGCAGCAATCATGGCTAAGATTGGCAGCTTCGCTGAGCACGGCATAAAGGTCGTGGTGATAATGGTGATGCGCTTTTCATTAATGTTGTCGATGCTATTGGTAGCCATGACCGCTGGCACCCCGCAACCGGTAGCCACAATCATTGGGATAAAGCAACGACCAGAGAGGCCAAAGTGACGGAAGATGCGGTCTAAGACAAAGGCCACACGCGTCATATAGCCGCTCTGCTCTAAAAGCGAGAGCAGAATAAAGAGCACGATCATCTGTGGCACGAAGCCTAACACGGCACCGACACCACCGATAATGCCATCAATCACTAAACCAGACAGCCACTCAGGGGCATTAATGCTGGTCATTAATGCAGTTGCGGCATTGGTCGCATACTCACCAAAGAGCACATCATTGGCGTAATCCGTACCCATCGTACCAATGGTGCTTACTGCTAAGTAGTACACCATGTACACGATAAAGGCAAAGAGCGGAATGGCAAGGAAGCGATTGGTAACGATGTTATCAATGCGCTGCGACAGCGAGTTGTAACGGCCCTGACCGGTGGTCACCACCTGCTTTAAGGTGCGATCGATAAAGGCGTAACGCTCTTGGGCAATTAAGCTCTCGACGTCAGTGCCAAAGTGCTTCTCTAAGGAGAGCACCTCCTTATTGACCTCGCTTAAGAGCGCCTCTTTGTCTTGGTAGAGGGCGAGGTAATTCTTGTCGTGCTGTAACAGCGAGAGCGCCACAAAGTTGCTGCTCTCACCCTTAGAGTTAGCAGCTGGCTGCAAGGAGCTATCAGCAGCGGTTAAAGCCGTTGCGACCTTATTGATGCTCTCTTGCAGCACCTCGTCATAAACGACAGCTGGCGAGACTTGCGCCCGCTTAATGGCGGCAAAGAGAGCATCGATGTTCTCGTTAGCGGCAGCGGAAATAGCCACCACTGGCACGCCCAGAGTCTTTTCTAAGGCCTTGAGGTCGATATCGAGGTGCTCTTTGGCCGCTAAATCCATCATGTTGATGGCCAGCACCATTGGGCGCTTAAAGCTTAAGAGCTCGCAGGTTAAGGATAAGGAACGATCTAAGTGCGTCGCATCCACCACGTTGACGATAACGTCATACTTCCCCTCTAAGAGGAAGCGGCGCGACACGATTTCTTCTGGGGAATATGGGGACAGTGAGTAAAGACCTGGCAGGTCGACAACTTTGAGATCTTGCGAGGCGACATAGCCGCTGACGCGATCTAAGGTCACACCTGGCCAGTTACCAACGTACTGATTAGCGCCGGTGATGCAATTAAAGAGGGTGGTCTTACCGCAGTTTTGGTTGCCAGCTAAGACTATAGTCTTGCTCATTGATGAGTGCTCCGTCAAAAAAGAGGTAACTACGCCACTTCAATTAACTTGGCGTCATCCTTACGGATGGTCAAGGCGTAACCACGAACCTTAAGTTCCATTGGGTCGCCTAAAGGAGCAAAGCGCATGATCTCAACCTCGGTGTCAGGGGTTAAGCCCATGTCCAGTAATCTGCGGCGCAAAGAGGTGTTAAGGCCGTTTACAGCCACCACCTTAGCCTTTTGCCCCACCTTTAATTGATCTAAAGTTGTTTTACTCATAAAGTGTAAGCGCCTTGGCTGTCTTCACACGCACTGCCTACTCCCTACCCCTTGAAGCTGCCCTGAGGCACAGCACCGAGGTAAGAGTAAGACAGTGTTTGGCCACTTTAAGAAGCAATCAGTCACTCCACCGCCCGCAATCGCTTGCAGCAGCAAAACGCTAACGCTGTGTGTGCGAGCTGGGCCACGACGTCAAGAGAGCAAGAGAGCTAACTTCCTGCAGGCGGCGGCGTAGCTTTGGCTTTTTCTTCTTAAAGGGCAGGAGCGCTGCGCTCTTATAAAAGAGCAAACTCCTGCGCCGCATCCCACCTTACCGCGTAGCCGTCGCGGCAAGAGGGCCGTCACCCTCTGCGCTTAAACTGAGAGATATAGGCACTGATGCTGGCTCCAGATGTTCTGTAGCGTAGATAAAGGTAAACGGGCATCAAGCTCACTACCGGCTGTATGCACCACACCATCCGCGCCTGAGCTGAGAGCATGGCTCTAAAAAGCCAGTATTAAAAGCGCTCAGCCTGCGGTCACTTTTACTTGTTACTGTCAAGCTGGCAGCCCTGAGCACAAGCAGGTGTTACCCTACGCTAGCTTTGGTTAGTCTATACTTACTGATAAGTCTTTTCAAGCGCTTTTTCACGTCTGAAGCCCATAGTAATGGGGAATTTGCGGCCTTGATCGTGCCCCCTTGCACGGCACAAGGGCCTCTCTATGCCCATAGATAAGGCACTTGAGTAAGCCAAGCCTAACTCTGCACTAAAGTTAGCTCTAGCTAACAAAAAGTGAAAAATGTGATCGGTGCACGCTTATAGGGCAGAGGAAAGTGCGGGAGTATCCCTGTGGCGGCAGAGCTGTAGCAGTACTCTCTATAGCGTGTGCAGTCCTACCTCAATCTGAGGCAGCATCTTAGCACCAAATTTCTATATTTGAACAAATTTGCAAATATTTAGTGCAAGGTGCTGACTTGCGGTGCGGGCACGCTTTTACGCGGCGCGCTGTCGGTGATGCTGCTGGTGTGGTGGTGGTGCAGGTGCTGGTGCTAAGAGGTGGTGATGATGATGGACAGCAAGAACAACTATAAGCAAAGGCGGGAAGGAGGAAAGAGGTAAGGAGAGAGGATAGAGACAGGAAAGGACGGGCGGGAACGAAACAGAACGTAACGGGCGGGACACAGCAGAGCAGACTCTGGAGAGTATTCCAAAAAGCAAATCCCACAAGAGGTCACTGCCTACAAGCAGGTGTTTTTACCCTGAGATTAGGTGTGCGATGTGTGCGCTGAGGTGCTACTCTCGAGATAAGGCGCCATCAGGCGCTTTGTCTGTTAACTACGAGCAGACCGTGAGAAATGCTTGATGGCTCCACTGGCCGCGACGGCGATGTCGGCTTAGAAGCGACACCACCGCGCTCATGAGCAAGGTGGCGGTCAGCACGGCGCTATGATAAAGCGCCGCGCTGCGCTGCTACCTTTGTGACTACGGCAGCAGCGGCTGCTTAGCTGCTACTTAGCAGCGGCCACTGCCCTTACGTGTTAGAGGCTGGCTTAGAAGCTAAAGCCTGCTCTTAAGTAGCCACCCCAGGTGTTATCCGTCTCAAAGGAGTCGATCTCGTCACCACTGCTGTTGTAGACCTTAAACTCGCGGTCAAAGTACGAGAACACACCGGCAGTGACCTTAAACATCTTCATTGGCGATAAGGTAGCCGATAAGCCCGCACCATAGGACTCCTCGCGCAGATAGCCGTCAGCCCAATCACCCTTACGGTTCCGGTCATCATCTAAGTGATAGGTATCGCGCACCGTCATGAAGTTAGCACCAACGGCTAACCAATCATTGAAGCGGTACTGCACCATGGTGGCAGGGTAAGCAATCGAGCCCATCCAGCCGTGATCACTCTCGTCACCCAGCTTTAAGCCCACAATTGGCAGGTACACATTATCGGCACCATTGAGGTTAGCGTAAGCACCTAAGAAGGCCGTCATGCCGTTTTGAAAAGTCCAGCCTAAGACCGCACGTGGGCTCACATTGTAGCTGTCACCAATGTCAAAGTCCTCTTCGTAGAGGGCACCTAAGGTCACCCCCACACCGTAGGCTAAATTCGAGCTGATATAGCCATTGTGATGCAGGTCGATGGCAACCTTATCTAAGGAGTCAAATGGGTCATCATAGCCCGAGAAATCGTACTCGGTGTGGCTGTAGATGAAGGTCGCAAAAGCGTAGGAAGCGTCAAAGGTAAAGGTGTTGGTCTGCAGACTCTCATTGGAGCCCTTGATGTCAGCCTCACCAGTACCGGTGTAGTTGGCATTGAATCTTAAGCCACCAACATTTGCCGCTTGGGCGCTGCTTAAAGCACTGGCGCCTAATAAGGCTAAGCTCCCTAAGGCCACAGCAGCCGCCATCTTCTTGTAATTCATGTCCCTTACCTATCCCAAAACAACAAACAGATCAGACAAAAGCACATGGCCTGTGTCGTACCAGCGCTCTGTAGTGCCTCCTAAAGGCAGCACGTAGCACTGGCCACTAAGCTCATGACAGCACCAATGGGAGCTAAATGGGCTGCCAAGCTGATATACCAAGGCTTTTGAGGCTGTGTATTATAGGGCAGCTCACCGCGCTGTCCACTGCTAAAAAGCCAAGGATTGAATGTAAAAAGTAAAATCAGCGGGAGCAACTGGCTCTATTCCCATGTGCTCGCTGTTTCTTCAGAGCAGGGCGCATCCCCTAATTTTCCTCAGCTCGTCCCACCATCACCACAGCGCACCTGTTCCCTTCCCTAATCTACTCTACCCTACCCTACCCTACGATTTAGCCTTGAGGAGCGACTGACTTAATCGATGACGGGCTTTAGAGTAATCACGTTGCACCGTCCTTAGTGAGGCTTAGACGCACTGGCACCATTCATCTCGAGGTGCGATGTGTGCCCTTGCCATCACGCCTCCCTTCTCCGTCATTTATGAAATAACTCATGCCTTACCGCTCTGCCGCTTCCCTTGTGTGTTTGTGTTGGCTCTGCTCTGATGTTGCTGGGCAAGGCACAAACAATACTCCAAGGTCGGTCACGCCACAGGCCTGCATATGGCCCCATGCCTAATCACAGGGACGCTGCTGCTTTTTGACTCTCACCAAACGCAGAGGTGTTAGGGACTACCCCTATTTGGGCAGCGTTGACGGCTTCTCCGTCCCCAAAAAGCAACCTTAGTCACAGATAATAACCATCACGCTACAGTCTGCACGCGCGATTGCCTACAATACAGGCGTTGTGCCGTTGTGCTGGCCTCAGGATGGTGGTCGTGCTGTAACAACAGCTACTCAGCTGTAAACTTCTGTACGTGTTACCACCTCAGGTGCTACCTCTGCCTCTGCTTCCTCCGCGAGCAAAGCGCGGAAGTGGCGTCGGGAGCAGTGTCATGATTGGCATCATGATTGGTGTCAGTGGTGACGTTTTCAGCAGCTAAGCTCAATGAGAGCCGCTGCCCCCAACCACTACCTCACTCCAGTGCGCGCCTGCCACGCATTAACATTAAGTCCAGAGCAAGTCGCAATTAACCGCAAGTTAAACCTCTTTGCAAAACTTGCCCATGGCGTCCAAACTTCATTTTTTGCCTACTAAAACCCCAGTAAATTGCCGCTTACTCTAGTAAGCAGCAAAGAAAAGCCGCTATAATCAAAAAAGCGCTTTACGGGGGCGTTTGCGCCTTTGGGCGCGCGCGCATCATGGTACGCTTTTCGTTTCATAGCGATTACCATTTAAGCAGTGCGCTACGCAGACTCCGCTTACTTGTACCGTACACCACATGGTACTCACTGCGTTTGTGCCTGCTCTTGCTTTGTTTGCTTTGCTGAGCTCAAGCTGCAGTTGTGCAGTCTGAGTCTACAGTTTTCTTTCTACCTGTGGTCATGTAGCCCAGCCTAAACCATCTTGGGGAGCTTAAAAGCCGATGCATTCAGGTAAAATCACTGCCATCCAGCGATTGGCGAAGGGACTTTGTGCTGTCACCTGCGTGGTCAGTCTTAGCTTTACTACCTTAGCCCTCAGCGGCTGCTCTCAAGAAAGCAACCCGCAACAAACTGTTGCGGCGTCGAGTAACACTTTGCTGCCGGAAAAGAAGGCAGACATCGTGATTCGCATCGGCTACGAGAATGCCAAGGGCGAGCCTTTTGATATCGGCATGGAGCGCTGGAAAGAAGAGCTCGAAAAAATCTCTAATGGCACGATGAGTCTCGAGCTCTACCCAAACTCCTCTTTAGGCAACAAAGACCAGTTGCTTGAGCGCATGGGGCGCGGTGAGGCTGTGGGCACCTTAGCTGACGGCGGCACCTTCTACGGTATTGGCGCTTACGATTTAGGTATCACCTTTGGCCCTTATCTCTTTAAGAACTGGGATGAGGCTACCCACTTAATGGACAGCAAGTGGTACCAAAGTGAGATTGAGAAGCTGGCTAAGGACAAGGGCATCCGTGTGCTGCCAGCCACGTGGACTTATGGCGTCCGTCATATCCTCACCAATAAGCCGGTCACCAAGAGCTCTGATTTCCGTGATCTCACCATGCGCGTTACCAATAATGACGTGCAAAAGAAGACCATGGAGGTCTTTGGTGCCAAGACGGTAACCATGGCCTTAACCGAGGTCAATGCCGCCTTACGTGACGGCTCGATCAATGGCTTAGAGAACCCTCTAGCGCACTTGTACGGTGGTGGCTACTACCAAAATGCCAAGTACTTACTGCTGTCGGCCCACGTCTATAACTTTACTAACATCGTCATCAGTGATCAGTTCTGGCAATCGCTGACACCAAACCAGCAAAACATGCTGGAAACCTCCTGCAATAAGGCCTCAAAGTTCTTTAACATTGTCGAAGCTGCCAATGAGTACACCTCACTTAAGCAGTTAAAGGCTGCGGGCGTGCAAGTCACCGAGCCATCGCCTGAGATGCTGACGGACTTAAACAACGCCGCGCACTCGTTCTACGTCTTACCTGAGTTTACCTCCAAGTGGACGCCAGGCCTCTACTACAAGGTCTTAGCGGCTAAGGCCATTCCATGGAGCTACTACACCAGCCAGCGCTTTAAGGTAAAGAAGTAGGCACCGACGCCGGATAAAGCACGCTTTATCCGGCGTTTTGCTTTTCAGCACTGCAAAGAGCTCGCTACATATCCGCACAATGCTGCAACCTGAGAGCATTGCCAGTGTAGAGAAAGGAAAGGAGCGGCGAGGCGAGGCGTTGTAGTGACGTTGTGGTGCTGCTTGTGGAGACCAGTGTTGCGCACCCCACAAGTGCTTTTGCCGCTGTCTTTTCCCGCAACGTGCACAAATTAAAAGGCTGCACTAAGGCAGCCTTGTCATGTTGTTATATCGTTGCTGTCTGCACACAGCTCAAGCTGCGCGCAAACTCGGTTAATCTCAGTGGCAGCACTAAGCGCAGCACTAAAAAACTCACAGCGCTTACGCTTAGATCTCGCGTGATGCGCTTCTGCGCACACTGCTCTGTCTGCAACTTAGCGGTAAGCACAGCTCCTTACCACTGCTGCCACCAGCTGCTCCTCAGACACGCTGCGATATGCACGTCCAAGGAAACTGCCACTGCAGATAATTCTTTCTTAGCCCAAGTACTTGATCAGGGTCTGGCGCACGGCGTGTGGGCCCGTGATCATTTCCTTAAAGAGATCCTCGACCTTAGTGCCTAAGCCAATGCTGTAGAGATCGACACCAAATAAGGTCGCATTGGAGAGGATTGGGTGCAGTTTGTCCCCCACGGTCTCTGGCTTACCAAACTCAATGCCCGCCATTTTGGCCTGTAAATCAGAAAGCAGCGGATCATCCGACAGCGTAAAGGCCTTGCCGTCATCATCTAAGGCGAGCAGGTAACGCATCCAACCGGCAATCGCCAGTGGCAGGGCAATGAGCTGTGTCGCATCGAGGCCTTTCTTTTGGTAATTCTTTAAGGTCTCACCAAAGCGTACCGTGACCTTTTGTGAGGTATCGGTAGCAATACGCTGTGGCGAATCAGGTAAGCACTTGTTGGTCAGACGCTGCTCAATCACCTCAGTTAAGAAGTCGCGTGGATTTAAGATCTTTGGATCATCCACGACCTTTAAGCCCTCGTCATAACCCAGCTTTTTGACCAGTGCTACTAACTGTGGGTCGTCCATTTCCGCCGCGATGCGCTCATAGCCTAAAACGCAACCGTACACCGCCAGAGCCGTGTGCAGTGGGTTTAAGCAGGTGGTGACCTTCATGCGCTCGCACAGATCGACGCCAGCGCCGTCAGTAAAGAGCACACCCGCCTTTTCAAGTGGTGGACGGCCGTTAGGGAAGATATCCTCCACAATCAGATACTGTGGCTTCTCCGCATTCACAAATGGCGCGATAAAGGAGCCACGAGCAGTCTTGATTGGATCCATATCCTCAATGCCCTTCTCCTTTAAGAGCTGAGCAATCGAGGCATCTGGACGTGGGGTGATCTTATCGATCATCGTCCATGGGAAGGAGACCTTGCTCTTGTCTTGCAGGTAGGCAATAAAGCCAGCATCGACAAAGCCCTTTTGCTGCCACGCCTGCGCAATCTCTAAGACCGCAGCCTTGAGCTTATCGCCATTGTGCGAGCAATTGTCCATGGAGACCATGGCAATTGGGTAGGCACCAGCTTGGTAGCGATCCCACAGTAAGGAAGCCGTCCACGACATAGCGTGTCTTACTTCCTTAGGGCCATTGGCGATGTCCTTTTCTACCTGCTCTAAGTACTTGCCATCAATACCACGAATGGCGTAACCCTTTTCAGTAATGGTGTAAGAGACCATTTGTACCGAAGGGTTGCACATGAGCTCTTTGACTTCGGTCTCATCTTGAGGGGCCGAGCCATTTAACTTGTAGCCATGCACCACCGAGCCAATGACCTTGAGCTCGACATTGGTATCAGGCAGTAAAGTCACCTCTAAGGTGAGCTTATCATGTGGGCCAAAGACGTCATCGATAATGGCGCCGTCATAAGCCGACAGGGTTTGGATACCGGACTTTTGTAAGCCCTCATCTAACAGCGTTTGCTGCAGCGAGGCCACAAAGCCACGGAAAATGTTACCGGCACCAAAGTGTAACCACACTGGGTGCTCACGGCTGTATTGCTGCACGGCGGCCACATCATACTTTGGCAGTGTGACGCCTGCTGCGGCAAAGGCGGCCTTGTCCTTAATACCCTCTAAAGTAACCTTCATATCCCAGTTCCGTTCCAATCCTCAACCTTTGTTTATTGTCCCTACGCTCTGCCTACATTCGCAGCACGCTCTAAGAGCAAAGATGCTGTCTAAGCTAATTAAGCGCAGGAGATTGGCGTCAAGCAAAAACGGCGCTGCACAAGGAGCCTTGCACCGCGCCGCTTCTTTGCTCAGACTACTTCCAAGGAGCAGTTACGGAGTTGATGTTGTCAGGGTATGGCATGCCCTTATCCTTACGGATGGCTTCCTCTAAGCCGATAAGGTAGGTAGCACCTAAGGCGCGATCGTACAGACCATAGCCAGGACGTGCCTTTTCACCCCAAATCTCACGGCCGTGATCTGGACGAATCACACCATTGAAGCCCACCTCAACTAAGGCCTTCATGATCTCATAGAGGTCTAAACTGCCAGTGCAGGAAACGTGAGAGGTCTCGTGGAATTGGTGATCACCGGTGAAGAGCACATTACGCACGTGAGCAAAGTGAATGCGCTTTGCGATGATTGGGTTGCGGATGATGGATGGGATCTTGTTAGCTGGGTTCGAGCCTAAGGAACCAGTGCACAGCGTGAAGCCGTTTAATGGGCTGTCATTGAGCTGAGCGATCTTGATTAAGTCCTCTTCGCTCTTGGTGATGCGTGGGATGCCAAAGAGATCGTAGGATGGATCGTCTGGGTGCACGCCCATCTTAATGTTGTACTTCTCGCAGGTAGGCATGATGGCGTCTAAGAAGTACTTGAAGTTGGCACGCAGCTCGTCACCAGTCATGCCCTTGAACTTGTTGATCTGATCTGTGATCTCGCTTCTGCGGTTTAACTCCCAGCCAGGCATCTCAAAGCCGTTTGAGTTATTGGCGATGCGATCGAACATCTCCTCAGCACTTAAGCCTTCGATGACCTTGCCATCATAAGCTAAGGCGGTGGAGCCATCTGGTAAAGGCAGGGCTAAGTCAGTACGCGTCCAGTCGAACACTGGCATGAAGTTGTAGCAGACTAAGTGGATGTCGTTCTTGCCGACAGCCTCGAGGGACTTGATGTAGTTCTCGATGTACTTATCGCGGGTTGGGGCACCGTACTTGATGTCCTCATGAACGTTAATGCTCTCGATACCTAAGAGCTTGAGGCCGGACTTCTCAACTAAGGCCTTGCGCTCCTTGACTTTATCCTCAGGCCAAGGCTCACCTGCTGGCAGCTCGTGTAAAGCGGTAATCACACCTTCCATACCAGGGACTTGGTGGATTTGCTCCAGAGTAATGTTGTCCTGGTCTGGGCCATACCAGCGCATCGTCATGTGCATCATAAGCAATCACTCCCACAAAAACAAACATCGCGGTTAACACTTAGCCACCTCTTAACTCTTAGGAGAGGCTGTCTCTTAACCAAGAGAGATGAGGCTCCCGCGCTTGTGGCTGACGCGTGACACGGCCTTAGAGTACCGTGTCTTGAGCGTCTATCTGCCACTCTACCGTCAGCAAAGATCTACGGCAGATAACGCCTCACCGAGGTGTACTTTAGTTTGCCAGCGAGCTTTACCACAGAGACCACTGTAGTAGAGAAGAGCAGCTCGTTTTTGGCGGTGACTAAAGTGATGCCAAGTGCCATCCGGCATCGCATCTTTCCTGATATTATAGGCCTTGCGTTGTTTACATACTAGTATGTAAGTTACGAAAAAACGGCGCCCCTAGGCACTAAATTCTGATTTTGTGACGAAGCTTTTGTTTTGCAAAAAAGACTATGTGGTGAGGCTATAAAGAGCAGGTTCAAGAGTGCGCTTGGAGGTGGCTACAGAGCCAGTCGACGCACTTACGACGGGGCAAAGGCCGCGTAAAGTCGCATCAAGAGTTTGTTGCTGCTCTACCTCTGCTACAGAGCAGCTATATCAACGCTGTTGCAGGCAAATTGCCTTTCTACTGAGGCCATATGAGGTTGGTGCATGCCACCAAGTAGCAGCGCCCCTGCGAGCAAGCACAAGCATGGGGCCAATGTGCCGTTGGCCGTGATCAACTTGGAGGAGGAGGAGTAGGTGGTGGTGGTGTTGGTGGTGGTGGTGGTGCCCATACCCGAGAAACTAAAAGTGAACAGCGCCACGCAAAGCGTCAGCACCATATTCCTCAGGGTGATGAGGATGCCCAAACCAGCTTGCACGCCCCTACTCTTATCACCTGCTCCCTGAGAGCCGCCTCCGGCCCGAGCGCGCACCTTTTAGCTGGAAAGCTGTGAGGTGGAAACAGGCAACACGCCACCACAGCCACAGCAGCTGCAAACGCCACTGTACAGAGCATCTCCTAAGAGCCCCGAGAAAAGCCACAACGTCACATTGCTTCTGCCCATTGCGAGCCGCTATCCGCATATCCGCCCCTACCCTACTTCCCCTTGAAAATAGGATGCAACCACGCTTTTGCCTGTAGCTGGAGGTAAAGTTTGTGATGTAGAGCAAATTTCTAACAAAATGCAAAAGTCTGGAGAATTTCTCCAAAAAACAGCATTATAATGCCACGCAAGAACACAGTAACCCGAGGGAGTGATGTCACCCGTAGTCTTTGTGCTCATGGCGCATTGGACTGCATTTCGCCCCTCGGATCTTAGTGTTTGCCACTTCGCATGCGGTGTATAAAGGAAGTCGTGATGAGAATCTACCGTGCTCGTAACTACCAAGAATTAAGTCGTAAGGCTGCCAACATCATCTCGGCTCAGGTGATCATTAAGCCAAACTGCGTTTTAGGTTTAGCTACTGGTTCCAGCCCTATTGGTACTTACAAGCAACTCATTGAGTGGTACAACAAGGGCGACCTCGACTTTGCTGAGGTCAAGACGGTTAACCTCGACGAGTACCGTGGCTTAGGCAAAGAGAGTGATCAGAGCTACGTGTACTTTATGCACCACAACTTCTTTGACCACATCAACATCAAGCCAGAGAACATCAACATTCCTGATGGCAAGAATCCAGATGCGGTGGCGGAATGTGCCCGCTACGATCAAGTGATCGAATCCTTAGGTGGCATCGACATTCAGCTCTTAGGCATCGGCCGCAATGGTCACATTGGCTTTAACGAGCCTGGTGCAGCCTTTGAGAAAAACACCCACTGTGTGGACTTAACCGAGAGCACCATTGAGGCTAACAAGCGCTTCTTTGCCTCGGTGGATGATGTGCCACGTCAAGCTTACACCATGGGCATTCGCTCGATCATGCACGCCCAAAAGGTGTTACTGATTGCCTCTGGTAAGGACAAGGCTGAAGCGGTTTACAAGTCGTTCTGGGGCCCTGTCACCCCTGAGGTACCAGCCTCGGTATTACAGTTACACCCTAACGTCTTCTTAGTTGCAGACGAGGATGCTTTAAGCTTAGCGCCACAGGCCTAAGGCTGTAGCAAAACCAAGCAAAAGCAAGAGCTCAGCACGCCTGAACTTACCAACTTTTTTCAGTCATTTCTTCACACACACTAAGCGAGCCCAAAAGCCAGCACATGGCCTTTGGGCTTTTTTGTTATGGGCGTGGTGAAGTTGCTAAGAGAGCGCTTGATCACAGGGCGCCTGCACATCACCCCTAAGATCCCTCAGGGTGGTGCAGTGAGAGTAGTAACGTGAAGCACCAGCTTGTAAGCTGTATAGTGCTTAAGTTTACTGGGCTGAGCGCTTACCCACCATCCCAGCCAAAGCAGCTCTGTTTGCCCGCAAACTAACTGAGAGAGGTGGTGTCCAGCGCTACAGAGTCCGCAGCCATTACCAGCAATGACGCAGCTGTGATCTGCACCTGACAGCGGGCGGTTGGCTCGTCTTGATTTTTCCTGATAAATAAGAGGTTTCTGCTGCACGCCTCTAAACGATCACCATCAAGTGCGCTGCTTGAGATGTGCTCTTTCTCGGTTTGGCGGCTACCGCCTTACATATGCGCGCTACCCGTAATGGTGCTCTAATATCTTGAATCCCAGCACAGAGCATGCGCTCAGTTCGTCCCTAATCTCAGCAAAAACCTGATGTTTATCGGTGTTAGCAATAAGCAGTGGTGGTGGTTGCCCAGCACTTCATTACTGAGGCGGTGTGCTTTCTGGCAAGCTCAGCGCAACTCTGGGGTAAAGACCGTATATTGACGGTTTTTGGGCCACCTGTACGGTCGCGTGCCACCTGTGACTAGACAGCAAGCATAGAGTTATCCTCTTGGTTAGCGGCATTCAGCCACGTTGCTGCGCTACGTGGTGTT
>CASEBB010000086.1 GCA_949286015.1 uncultured Succinivibrionaceae bacterium
GTGTCTAAAGGCAAGCTACTGCTACCATATAAGCCCATTCTAACAAGCGCGTAAACCGCAATCTTATGGGCTTTATAGCCTTATTTTGGAGAACATGGGAGCTTTTCCTAATCTCTTCTATCCCGCAAAACCGCAAATTGACTTGGTTTTCTGGCGTTTCTATACTTAGTCAGAATCATCAACAGCAGACAGGACACTCCGCAGCCCAACCTCTGGCAGCCTGCCTCTGTTTGTCTCCACCTTGATCCAGCGACCCAAAATGCGCAAGTCCAACATCATCGACATTCCACGCCAGCCATCGCAGGAAGACCTTTTTGGTATCCAGAACTACCAAAATGCCCTCATCAAGTACATTGATATGGTCGAGTCACCAATGACTATTGCCTTACAAGGCGAATGGGGTAGTGGTAAGACCTCGCTCATGAATCAACTGCGCTTTAACCTCTGTGAATCAACAGATGCCCACTTTTACAGCATCTGGATTAACACTTGGCAGTTCTCTCTCATGCAGGACGCCAACAGTGGCATTATTGCCATCCTTGAGGCCATTATCACCCAGATTGCTGATCTCAACAAAGACAAGCAACGCTGGGAATCCAGCAAGAAAGTCATCGGCACGGTCTTTAAGCGCATGGCTACTGCTGGCACTCGTGTGGCAGCTGAAATGGTTGGACTCGATGGCGAAGCGGTCGCTGAAAGCATCTTTTCAGATGAAGAGAAGGCTCAGGCCAACATCAGTAAACTCACCGATGAGATTCAAAAGCTCTTGGCTGATCTGATGGCTCAAGATACCTCCAAAAAGGGCGTGCTCTTTTTTATCGACGATTTAGATCGCATCGATCCACCGGTAGCTGTTTCGCTTTTAGAGCTGCTCAAGAACATCTTTGAGCTGCCTCACTGCATCTTTGTGCTGGCTATCGACTACGGCGTGGTCATCAAAGGCCTTAAGCCAAAGTTTGGTGAGCTGACCCCAGCCAACGAACGTGAGTTCCGCTCATTCTTCGACAAACTGATTCAGCTGCCTTTCTCCATGCCGGTCACCTCGTACAAGGTCGACACCTTCCTCATCAAGGCCCTGCAAGACATCAGCTTCTTTACCGCCGAAGAACTCCAAGACGAGTCTTTAACCCATGATCTGAGTCAGTTCTCTGAGAAAACAGTCGGTGCCAACCCACGTGCCCTGAAGCGTCTGATGAACACCTTGGCTCTAATCTCCATCATCAATGATGAGAGAAAGCAGGAATCTCAACAAGACAGCGAATCTTCTGAGGGAGAGGATGAGGAAGAGGCTTACAACAGGAATCTCTTAGAAAAGAAGCTCCACTTCGCTTTGGTGTGCATCCAGATCTCCTTTCCTCGCGTTTACAACCTGTTGTCACATGAACCTAACTTTAAGAGCTGGGATGAGCGCTTAGCTCAGAAGCTGAAATTGCCAACTCTTAGTAGTGACGAAGTGTCTCGGCTCAATGAGCTTGATGAGTTTGATGAAACGTGGGAGCAGGTACTCTATCGCTTCTGCCAGCAGGAGACCTACCTCAGCCAAAACGCCTTCAACATCTCCAACTTACTCAACCTCATTGGCGAAAACATCGATGACGATGAAATCTTGGGCGATACTATGCGCTCGCTGTTGGCCTTGTCTGCGGTGACAAACATTAAAGCTGAAGAAGACTCCAATTCCAAGAGTAGTGGCCGCACTGTGCGCCGTTACAAGTACAACGGCAAAGTTTACGCGTGGAAGAACCGCCTGATTGCTGATTTCTTGCATGACTACCTCAACGATTATCCTAAAACGACTTACGCCCAACTGCTTAAGCTCTTCAAAGGTGATGAGCTGTGGGAGGAGCGCTTTGTTACCATGGATGAATACAAGAGGATCAGAGCCAGAAAAAATCCAGTTTCTGGCATCAAGCGTACTCTTGATCAAAACGAGGTGCTAGAGTGCAGTGACCAAAGGGTAATTCTCAACATGAACATTTGGGAGTATGAGCACTTCATCAACAGAGCCAACGAACTGGGGTACAAGATTAAAGAGGTCTAAGGCCTCTTGAGACCTTCCACTCCGTCTTGGCACCCTTTGTCCGATGCCTGCTATCACTCTTTACAGTGATGGCAGGCAGCAACCAGCAACAGCTTAGCTGATCACACTCCCGTAAACATCGTTCCGCCATTTATCTCCTATCCTTATCCTTCTCCTCTTTGTCTCTACCATAAGCATCATAAGTTACCATCCGTAATTGTCCGTGGTGGCTTTTCCTGATCTCTTCTCCCCCTGCAAAACCGTAAATTGACTTGGGTTTATCGCGTTTCTATACTTGGCGCGAACCAACACCAGCTAGGTCACGTCTCCGACGTTCTCCTGACATCGGGGAGTTGGCTCGTATTTATTTTTCCTGATAAATAAGCCGTTTCTGCTTTAAACCTCTAAACGATCTCAAGCATACTCACTGCTTTAGATAAAGGCCGTATATTAGCGGTTTTTGGAAAATCAGGCTCAACTCCACGACGTCAGTTCTCCTGCTTCTCTTTCTCTTTTCCAGCGGCCCAAAATGCGCAAGTCCAACATCATCGATATTCCACGCCTGCCATCGCAGGAAGATCTCTTTGGTATCCAGACCTACCAAGACGCCCTCGTTTCCTACATCGAAATGGTCGATTCGCCAATGACCATTGCCTTACAAGGCGAATGGGGTAGTGGCAAGACATCGCTCATGAACCAGCTGCGCTACAACCTCTGCGATGTGAAGAACGCCCCATACTACGGCATCTGGATCAACACGTGGCAGTTTTCGCTGATGCGTGATGCCAACAGCGGTATCGTTGCTATCCTCGAGGCGATTATTACGCAAATTGCTGCCCTCAACCCTAACAAACAACGCTGGGAAACAAGCAAGAAAGTCATTGGCACGGTCTTTAAGCGCATGGCCACTGCTGGCACCCGTGTCGCCGCTGACATGGTAGGACTTGATGGCGAGGCTGTCTCGGAGAGCTTGTTTGCAGACGATGGCAAAGCACAAGCCGATATCAAGAAGCTCACCGACGAGATTAAGTCCCTAATCTCTGACATCATGGAGCAAGATCCTACGAAGAAAGGCGTGCTCTTCTTCATCGATGATTTAGATCGCATCGATCCGCCGGTAGCTGTTTCGCTTTTAGAGCTGCTCAAGAACATCTTTGAGCTGCGTTACTGCATCTTTGTGCTGGCTATCGACTACGGTGTCGTCATCAAAGGCCTCAAGCCAAAGTTTGGTGAGCTGACCCCAGCCAACGAGCGTGAGTTCCGCTCGTTCTTCGATAAGCTGATCCAGTTGCCTTTCTCCATGCCGGTCACCTCGTATAAGGTTGACACCTTCCTTATTAAGGCCCTGAAAGACATCAGCTTCTTTACAGAGGCCGAACTGCAAGATACGCAGCTCACCGGTGATCTGAGTAAGATCTCCGAGATCACTGTAGGTACCAACCCACGCTCCTTAAAGCGTCTCATGAACACCTTGGCTCTGCTGTCGATCATCAATGAAAAGAAGATCGCTGTACAAGCCCAGCAAGGTGAAGACATTAACCTCGTACAGGAGTGGTCTACTTTAGACAAGAAGCTCCATTTTGCTTTAGTTTGCATCCAGATCTCCTTCCCGCGTGTCTACAACCTGTTGCTGCGCGAGCCTAACTTCAAGAGCTGGGATGAGCGCTTAGCACAACAGCTTAAGCTTCCAATTCTCCAAGCTGATGAGATCAACCGTCTCAAGGAGTTTGACGAATTCAATGAGCAATGGGAGCAGGTGCTCTATCGCTTCTGCCAACAGGAGACCTACCTCAGCCAAAACGTCTTCAACATCTCGTCCTTGCTTAATCACATCGCAAAGACGGTGAACAACGACGAGGCCTTAGGCGATACCATTGGCTCATTACTGACCGTTTCTGCTGTCACCAATATTAAGGCCGAAAGCAACAGCAACGACGAAGCACAGGGTAAGAGCAAACGCAATGTGCAACGCTTCAAGTACAAGGGTCAGGTCTACGCATGGAAGAACCGCTTAATCTATGCTTTCCTACAAGACTATCTCAACGACCATCCTGAGACCACCTTTGCCCAACTCCTAGAGCTCTTAAAGGGCCCTGATTTAGCGGTGAATCGTTTGATTACTACCGAGCAGTTTAACGAGAGAAAGGCCAACAACACTCTATATTACGGCTTTGCCCCTGAGCTCAAGGACAATTTCCTCATCAAATGCAGTGATCAGACGGCTGTGCTCAACAGCAACATTTGGGAGTACTGGCACTTTGTGAACGTAGCCAATAAGCTGGGCTACGAGATTACTCAGGTCTAAGGTTCCTTTAGGCTCAACGCTCCTGACTTAGTCTCCCTTGCCTGCTGTCACGCTCGGTGGTGACGGCAGGCAGTCACTGCCACAGCTTAACTGCGCCAATTCCCGCCCCTCTTTTCCTACCGCTTATCCCCTTTCATGAGCATACGCTTCACTATCGTGCCTGCTGATGCTCTACTCTATGCCCATTGCGGCATCTGTCCACACTTCTACCACTGTACTCACTCGTCTTTGCCTCAAGTGGAACCTTTGGCCACTGTGACCACACTAAGGCAGTGAACTTACTCCTATTGTCTGCCCTCTAATGGTGTGTATGCCCCCAAGCTGCAACGTGGCTTGGCTTGCTTGACTCTAGCGCACCTGTGCTTACCTGCTACTCAATAAAACAGCAAGACTAAGCTTGTGCTACCTTTGCTTTGCTATTATTGAGCGGACAAAACTCCCTAACTTACGCTCCATGCAGCGCTTTAGCTTTTCCACTCTCTCCCACTCTCGCCACTTCCTCACCGCCTCTACTGTAAGGATCTTTTATGCGCGTCGGTATCATTGGCCCTATGATCGAAGAAGTCACCCTGCTTCTTAAGGCCATTACTAACCAATCAGAGACCACCTTAGGTGGTCGCCAGTACATCAGTGGCAACTACAAGAACCATGAGGTGGTCTTAGTCAAATCAGGTATCGGTAAGATTTGCGCTGCCGAAGCAGCCGCCGTCCTTATCCTTAACTTTAAGGTAGATGCCGTGATCAACACCGGCTGCGCTGGCGGCATCGGTGAGGGCATGCACATCGGTGATATCGTGCTCTCGACCAAGCTTGCCTACCACGACTTTGACTTAAAGCTCTTTGGCTACAAGCGTGGCCAAGTGCCAGAGTACGAGCAGTACTTTGTAGCGGATCCGCACTTAGTTGAGACCGCGCAAAAGGCTGCTTCCTCCTTAAAAGCGGCGGGTAACTTTGAGCCAGAGGTACGCACTGGCGTCGTCTTAAGCGGTGACCAGTTCATCTCTGAAAAGGCCAAGTGCCTCGACATGAAAAAGGACTTCCCAGAGGCTCAGGTCACCGAGATGGAAGGTGCGGCCGTAGCTCAGGTGTGCAACGACTTTAAGGTACCATGCCTCATTATTCGCTCCGCCTCTGACACCGCCGAGGGTGAGGCTCCGGAGCTGTTCGAGCAGTTTGTGCAGCTGGCAGCCGACAACAGCGCTAAGCTATTACTGGCAACTATTGAGATGCTCTAAGCGCCTAAGCATCAGCACTGGGCGGTGAGCCTTTCCCTAAGCGCATGACACAGCTCCTGATGAAGCTGCGTCACACGCCTCGGAGAGCATGCAGCGCTCATCTGCACGCAAGCATCACCTCTCTGCAAGGTGAGAGCGAAGCTTACGCCCTGACGCTTATGGTGGTAGCCAACGCCGCATTTCCACTCCCGATAATGGTGCTTACCTTTAGCGCCCTTAGCAGAGAAGCTCAGCACTCCCTACAAACTACTCCCTACTCCCTAACCGCCACCGCCTCTGCACTGGCCTTTACGCCCCAAGCAGGCTGTGGACTTATGCGTCACTTCCATTGTTCCATTGTAATGAGGGAGCCCCCTGATGTTGCCCGCACTCAATTTTGACCCGACCACGAGTCTTAGCACTGGGATCAGCTCCTTAGACTTTGCCGCTCCCGCTGTCACCTCGCAGGCCTCAATCTTTGAGGATACCTTTCTTGAGGAAACTGCCAATCGCCTCAAGCAAGGCACAGACAGCGGCGCTGACGCCGGAGCCACCAATGCGGTAAGCGACAGCGCTGCCACGGCCAGCAACTCCTACAGCTCGGTCATTGAGCATGGTATTGATTACCAGAACCTCGATTGGGGCATGCTCTTTGAGGAAAGCTGCCTCATTTTGACGCTAGCGGTCATCCTTGAGATGATCATTCCTCTGAGCCGCAAGTTTAAGCTGGACGGCCTCATGGGCATCTTTGGCGCCTTAGGTCGTAAGGTCAATCGCTCTGGCGATTCAGCAAGTCAGCGTTCCTTTGCCGGTATTGCTCTACCAGTGCTGATCATCGCCGTCTTCATGTTCTTGGTGATAACGCTCTACTATTTCTCTAACCGCGACGGCATTGTAGCCTTAGTGATCATGTTCCTGATCCTTGAGCTTAAGTTTCCTCAGGATCGCGCGATATTGGTCTACCGCGCCCTACATGAGGGCTTTAAGGACAAGGCCAAAGACCTCTTACAATCCATGGTGCTACGGCAAACCTCGATGCTCTCCAGTATGGGCATCGCCAAGGCCGCAAGTGAGAGCGCTATCCTGCGCATCTTTAGTGGCTGGTTTGCAGTAATGGTGTGGTACTACCTCTGGGGTGTAGAAGGGGCCGTGCTGATGCAGCTTATTAACGTCCTTGAGCGTACCTACAACTACAAGCTGCGCGGCAACCATCAGTTTGGTCGCATGCTCTTTCATCTGCAGCAGATCATGCTGGTGATCCCAGCGCTACTCTTAATGCTCTGCCTTGTCTGCTCCAAGAACCCAATGCGGCACTTTGTCACCGCCGCTGCAGGCTTTAAAGCCTATCCCGCGCCCATCTCCGGTCTGGTCTTAGGTGCAGTTGGTGGCAGCTTAAACATTGCCTTAGGCGGCCCTCGCTACTATCAGGGCTACATCATGCGCTTACCGCAGGTGGGTGGCACCTACTCTCCTGATGAGCAGTCCATTCTCTACGCTATGCGTAAGATCAGAATGTGCGGTATCATTCTGCTCGTTTTGTCCATTGTCATCGGACTTAACGTGTAGAGTGCCGTAAGAAAGCTCACGCGACTGTCACACTCGCCACTCCTTTACACTCCTGTCCACTCTTTTCCACTGCCGCTAGCCTGTGGCTGCGGCCCTGTCCACAAACTAAACTACGAGGTGCACCATGGCTGCTAAATCCAATGCCTCCTTTGAGGATCTCTTAAAAGAAGAGGTGATTCAGCACGTACACAATATCGACCTCGTGGAAAAAGTAGGCAAGGTCAAGCGTATGACCCAAGACAAGGTAGCGACGCAGACTCCGAGCATGGATCGCGACCTTGCCAAGATTAAACAAGAGGCCGCCGTTAAGGACACCAAGGAAGAGACCATTGACTACGTCTCCTCTACTTTTGTGCCCATGGTGGCACCTAATGAGGTGCTGTCCTACCGCTCCCCTGGAGCCCAGCCTTTCCTCTTAAAGAAGCTCAAAAACGGCGAGTACCGTGAGGCAGACTTTATTGACCTGCATGGCAAGACAGTCGAGGCTGCTTATGAGTACACGCGGCGCTATATTCTCTACGCCCGTGAGCGTGGCTTTCGCTGCATTCTCATTATTCACGGCAAGGGCGAGCGCGATCACTTAAAGCGTAAGGCGACCATTAAGAGCTACTTAGCGCACTGGCTCAAGCAGATGCCGGAGGTGCTGGCCTATCACAGCGCCCCTGAATGGAAGGGCGGTACGGGTGCCTTAATGGTGATCCTAAAGAAGGGCGATAAGGCCTCTTTTGACAACCGCGAGCTGCATGCGCTGCGCACCCGCTAAAAAGCGCCATAGCGCTTAAGCGTAGGCTTACGCTGAAGCGTCTTGCGCCCTATTGCTCCTGTCCCCAAAAACAAAAAAGGATGCACGCTGGCATCCTCTTTTGCTTCTTGCGTCCTGTACGTACAGGGTCGCCTTGCTCTTGATCGCAGGTGGTCAGTCTTAAGCTTACTTAAGATTCAGCTTAGACCTTTGCGTTAATCTGCACCTGCGCTTGGTTGATCTCGTCTAACACCTCGAGATCCTGCTTTCTGCCTTGCATGGTCTGGTACTGAATCACCTCACCACTAAAGTACTTGCGTACCTTTTCTTTCTTCAGTGGCGACAGCTCGGCATACACCTCAGGAGCCAGATCGTGCTTATATGGCGTCAGTGGCTCAGGACGCAGACACTCAGCTAAGAAAACCTGCGAGCGGCCGACTTCCGCATTTGGCGCCTCGTGAATCATCTCCGAGAACTCTTGCGAGCGGTCAAAATCGCCCTCACCGGCGTACTTACGAGCCTCAGGCTGCAGGTTAAACTTCTCACGCAGATCCTCAGGAGCCTGTCCCTCATCAGGGCCACGCACCCACGCCGCATCCGTTACATCTGGCGACAGCATGGCCAGCATCAGCGAAAAATCTTTCTGATCGCCCTTTTGTAAGGACTCATTGAGCTTCTGCCCCAGTTGCATTTCATCAACGAGGTAGACGTCACGGATCTCATCAGAAATCATAAAAGGCCTCCACCCTTTACGCAGCTTCCTCACTACCTCCGCCGAGGCTAGCTTTCAAGCTAAACAGGGTCAAGCATAGGCTCAGGAGAGCCTACGGGAAAGTAGTGCTACTGCTTGTCCCCAAACAAAGGAAGCTGGGGAAAGCGCTTTTGCCTTGCCAGTGCGCCTGCCGATTCTATATGCGGGCACAGCAAAGCTAATCACCTAATGATGCACTAAGCATACCTTGCTTAACGGCTCGTGCGCAGAGTGACTTCTACCACTCAGCAGCGTGGCAGCGTGCTCCGCTCAGCTAAGAAGCCACGCCAAGAGGCGCAACCTATAGACGCAAAAAAGGCGCTGTCTCCACGAGAAAGCGCCCTGTGCAAAATCGAAAGCTGTCTCACTTACCGCCACGCGCTTGAGCTTAAACGCTGCCTCAGCACTAACGGCACGTGCACGCATGCAGCCAGTGGTTTCTTTACCTTGCGGCGCAGACGCGGTGAGGCTCTTAAGCCTTGTCGACTAAGATGCGCAGCATGCGACGTAATGGCTCAGCCGCACCCCACAGTAACTGGTCACCCACCGTAAAGGCCGACAGGTAGAGGTCACCCATCATCATCTTACGTAAACGACCAATAGGCACAGTTAAGGTGCCGGAGACGTAAGCTGGGGTCAGCTCCTGTAAGGTGATCTCCTTCTCGTTTGGAATCACCTTCACCCACTGGTTGTGGGCAGCTAAGATCTGCTCGATCTCGGAGACTGGCACATCCTTCTTTAACTTGATAGTTAAAGACTGGCTGTGGCAGCGCAGCGAGCTGATACGCACGCAGTTACCATCAACAGGAATGCTGGCTTCTGGCAGACCTAAGATCTTATTGGTCTCGGCCATGCCCTTCCACTCTTCACGGCTCTGGCCATTTGGCAGCTGCTTATCAATCCATGGCAGCACGGAGCCAGCCAGTGGCGCACCGAAGCAGGCGGTCTCAAAGCTTGCGCTGTTCATGCAAGCACGCACCTTCTTCTCGATGTCCAGAATGTTGGCATGTGGATCGGCCAGCTCGCTCTTGACGCAATCATGCAGCTGGCCCATCTGCACTAAGAGCTCACGCATGTTCTTAGCACCGGCACCCGAGGCTGCCTGATAGGTCGAAGACGACACCCACTCAATGAGGTTAGCCTTGAATAAGCCCGCCATGGCCATGAGCATTAAGCTCACGGTGCAGTTGCCACCAATAAAGGCCTTCATGCCAGAGTTTAAGGCGTGATCGATCACGTCTTGGTTCACTGGATCTAAGATGATGACCGCATCGTTCTCCATGCGTAAGGCGGAGGCGGCATCAATCCAATAGCCCTTAAAGCCAGCCTGCTTTAAAGCAGGGTACATCTTATTGGTGTAGTCACCGCCTTGGCAGGTGATAATGATGTCCATGCCCATTAAAGCATCGACATCATAGGCGTCCAGTAAGACGTCGCTCTTGACGTTATCAAACTTAGGAGCGGCCTGACCTACTTGGGAAGTGGTGAAGAAGTAATTTTCGCAGAACTTGAAATCACCCTCAGTCTGCATTCTGTCCATCAGGACAGAGCCGACCATACCACGCCAACCAACAAGACCTAGCTTCTGCATTTTGTCGTTAAATCCTCAGGGAACATGAGATTCTTTGCGTTACTCTCCCACCTGTCACCCCCACAGCCAGCATGATGCACCATCACCTACATGTGGTAGCACTAATCAGAGCTGGTTGGGCACTTCGTGACCGAAAACTCGCGGAAGAAGCTTCTATCGCTGGCCTCTAATAATACAGTGACTTTCTTTCCTGACGCGATAATACTGTACACCAGCTGATTTTTGCACAACAAAGGTGCGTTACGGGCAAAAGCATCTAACTTTGCCTCTTTTTGGGTCGCATCCAGCCCCGCAAAGGCATCAGGAGTCATCTCAAAGTACATCTTAAAGTCATTGTTGCGATCATCGATGCGCACCAAAGCGGTATGGCTATCAATGTTCAGCGGCAATGCGGCTTTGAGCTCCTCCACAGAGTTATGGCTAGGGCCACCAAACCAGAAGTTATAGCCCACATAGGCGAGGAGACCAATGATCACAATAAAGGCGATCTTGAGGTTACGCCTTACGGTTTGGTGCATTTCCGCCTTGCGCTCTTGCTGCTTTTCTAACAGCGCTTGGTACTTGCCATAGAAGCGGGCACCACCAGCATTAATGCGCTCGGCCTCGTTTTGCTGGCGCACCTCTTCCATTTCTTGAGGGTTGATGCTGTGCAGCTGAGCCATTGGATTGTTATCAGGCTCTACCGTCTGTCCTGACGCTTTAGCTGCGGCTTGGCGCTCAGCTTCGGCCTCTTGGTCGATTTGCGCTAAAGCAGCACGCATGTGAGCAGGCAGGCGAAATGGCTCGTACTCCTCACCATGGGCACGGGCTACGGAGTGCAGGGCCTTTTTGGCGACAAAGCTACCTTGCTTGAGAGATTGGTTTTCCTCTGGTGTGATACGAGGGCGGCCGGTATAGGCGGAGACGTCCTCACCAATTTTGAAAAACGGGGTCTTACCATCGCCCGTCTGGACTGTGGCGTTGGTGGTATCAGCAGCGCCATGAGCAGCGCCCGCCCCATTGGCGCCCTCGGCGCTGGCAGAAGCAGCATTGCTGGCGGTGGTAGCAGTAGCTTTCTGCTCTGCAGGAGCGCTATCTGGAGACTTAGCCGCAGAGGCTGCGCCTGCCTCGGTAGTGGCGGCAGAGTCAGCAGTGCTGGCAGCTGTAGCGGTGCTGTCAGCGGTATTGGTGGTCTCGGCGGCAGCAACCTGAGTCTCGTTGCTAGTAGTAACCTCTGGTGCTGGCTGCGGTGAGGAGCTGGTGCTCTCCACCTCAGGGTTGTCCTGCTTAGGCACGGTGATGTCGTGTTCTTTGTCTTGTGGTGCTGCGCTCATAATGTGATCTTTTGCTCCCTAGAGCATGGGGTCAGCACGCTCTCTGTTCTGTACGCTCAGGCCTCGCTTAGCGCTTAACGTCGCCTGCTTTCCCGTAAAAGGGCGCATAGAAACGACTGACTTAAGAGATGACGGTTTACGGCAAGCAGGCGTGCTCTACCTGCAGATAGGCTCAGGCGCACCTGCACCATTCATCTTACGGTGTAGAGCGTTGCCATCACTACCTTGCAGCCGTCACTTAGCTTATGAGGTCACTCATTTCTTAAGACGTCAGGGAAAAGGCCTGTCAGATATCTGGTCATTATGCCAGCATTAGAGCTGCTTTGGCGGCAAAAACGTGGCCATGATGTGTTGCGGGCAGCGGAGGCATCTTTTGGGGGCAGGGACGCGCTGTGGTTATGGCGAGAGGGGAATACGCCTCTTGTTCTGAGTACTGGCTGGCCATAACCACTACTACTCGCCTGTAGCACCTTGCAGTGTACTCCACAGCTAACCACCCACCGCCCCCAAGAAACGACTGACTCAAGAGATGACAGCCTTTAGGGTAAGCATGGTGCACCGTCCTAAGATAGGATTAGACTCACCTGCACCATTCATCTCGAGGTGCGAGGTGTGACCTTGCCATCACGCCCCCATCTTTCGTCACTTATGAGATCACTCATTCCCTACCAGTGCTCTGAGCGTCTCCAGCTCTAATCAGCTGCGCTTTGTAGCCTCCTGTGGCTGCTCCTACCAGCACTCTTTTCAACCACTATTTGCAAACACACTGGCTCTCCGCAAAGTTAGGTGGATAGGTCACCAACACTACCTCCAAGGTGGACACGCTAAACGCCATAACATGAGCCCCTGCTTGATCACAGGAGCGATGCTGCTTTTTGCTATCCACCAAACGCTGAGGAGAACCAACACTCCACCCTACACTTAGGTGTTACAAGCTGTGCCCTGCTTGCAGGTCGCAGCTTTGTCGTTTCTTCAGCTGATCTGTGCCTGAATCATCACACGCCCAGTACGTCTCTGCCCTTTGCCTTAGTAGCCACTATCAGCCCTGCAAATAGCCATTTTAAGGCATTTGTGGTATCATGGCCGCGCTTTTTAATGTTTTGTCGCCTACTTTGATCACCACTCCTCACCGCATGAGCACAGGCGCTCTAACCCCACCTCCCCTCTACCTCTTCGAGGCCTCTCAACAGGACTTCTGTATGACTACCATTGCAGGAAAGGATGCAGCTTTAGAAGATACCTTAAGCCGCTTTAAGCGCATTGCCACCGAGCTGCAATTGGACTTAGTTGAAGAGCAGTGGCTCAACCCTCTGCCTGACCTCTGGTCTGTCCACCTTGCTATTGCTTCCTGCCCTGCAATCTACTCCAACGGTAAAGGCTCCTCTCACGATGCAGCCTTAGCCTCGGCCTACGGCGAGCTCTACGAGCGCTTGGCCACGCACATGAGCTTTGCCGACTTCTACTTGGGCTCTAACGTCAGCAACGAAAAATTTGTGCACTTCCCAGATGAGAAGTGGACGCCTTTAAGTGACGACGAAAGCGGCACGCCTATCCCGCCAGATATCCTTAACGTCAAGCTGCGTGAACTCTACGGCAAAGACACCGACCTCACCTTAGAGAGCCTTGTCGACCTGCAAAGCTGCTCCTTTGAGCGCGGTGTCTGTTCCATTCCTTTTACCAATGCCCGTAACGGCGAGATTGTCTACTTTCCTGTAAACCTGCTCGACAATCTCTACGCCTCTAACGGCATGAGCGCGGGTAACACCGAGTACGAAGCCTTAGTGCAAGGCCTCTCCGAAATCCTTGAGCGCTACGTCAAAGCTAAGATCATCCGTGAGGGCTTAACGCTGCCACGCGTCCCTGACAAGATCATCGAAAAGTATCCCAAGTCAGCTGCAACCTTAAGCGCCCTGCAAAGCGATGAGCTAAAAGCGATCTGCTATGACGCTTCCTTAGGTGGCCGCTATCCCGTAGTGTGCGTGGTGCTCTTTAACGAGAGCAATGGCACTTGTGTCGCCTCCTTTGGCTCGCATCCTATCTTTGAGGTGGCCCTCGACCGCACCTTAACCGAGCTGATGCAAGGTCGTACTTTTAGTGATCTTGATGGCTTTGATGAGCCGAGCTTCGATCTGGAGCAGACCAGCAACGTCGTCAACATCGAGAGCCATTTTGTCGATAGCACCGGCCTGCTGCCAATAATGATGTTTAAGCAGCAGCCAATGTTTAAGTTTGTGGCGTGGGACTTTGACGGTAGCACCCACGACCAGTACAAGGCACTGCGCTACATAATCGATAAGCTGGGCTTTGATATTTACGTGCGCACCTACCAAAACCTAGGGGTACCGGTTTACCGCATCATCGTCCCAGGCATGTCAGAGATCTACCCTTACGATGATCTCATCTACAACAACACCAACGCCAATATCGCTTATCAAGAGGCGATCTTAGGATTGCCAACCGCGCAAGAGACACCAGAGACCTACGCCTACTACTTAGAAGAGCTGGAAGAGGAGTCCATCGACGACGATGCGCTCTTAGCAAAGATCCTCGGCTTGCTCCCAGATAAGGACTCCCCTTGGGAGACCTTGCGCTTTGGTGAGCTTAAGTGCCTCATCGCCTTAGAGGCCGAAGATTACGAGCGGGCCTTAGAGTTTGCCCGCTGGACGGTTCTCTTTAACCGCTCGGTCTTCTCTTTAGATCGCCTGCGCTTCTACCAATGCCTCATCAAGTACCTTGAGTGTCAGCAGGATGCCAAGCTCAACTTAAGCGAGTACGAGGGGGCGTTAGCGCTGATTTATGGCGAGCAAACCTTAGCGGCGGTACAAAGACATATCCGCCATGAGGAGAAGTTTAACGGCCTGACCTCCTCGACCTTAGCCTTAGAAGGCTTTAAGGAGCATCAGGCGCTGATTGCCGTCTACGAAAAGATCAAAAAGGCTGATCTCAGTTCCAAGCTGTAACAGCTGAGGGGATAACGGGCGGTAGTGACTGACTTCGCTGTGACTGACGCAATGGGCAGCGCCCGCCCCGCTTCCCCGTGATCACACGCAGTCTCTCATCGCATGTTATTGCTTACCACAAGGCACAAGCTTGAGCCTTGTGGCCTACCACTTCTAACGAGTTGTCCCCATGGCTTTGCTGTCTTTATCTGCCCGTCTGCGCCGCACCGGCATGGTGGCGCTGCCTTTAGCCTTTAGCTGCGCTTTATGCTTTAGCCTCACCGGTTGCCAAACTCCTGTACAAAGCGGCCCGCTCATTACCGACAGCAACTACTGGCAAGGTATGCAAGAGCGCTTACAAGAGATTAAGAGCCTGCAACTTACAGGTCGTGTCTCTCTTGCCTACCAATCCAATCGTATCAGCGCTAACTTCCGCTACACCACTACCGCCCCCCAAAACTACGACCTGCTTTTGACCACCTCTATGGGTATCACCATTGCCCACCTTACTGTTACCCCAAGTGGAGCGACCTTACAAGCTGACGGTAAGACCTTTACGGCTGATAGTGCTCAAGAGCTCTTTGCGCAGACGGTAGGTATTCCGCTGCCTCTTGATGATTTTCAGGACATCATCATTGGCCGTGCTTTAGAGCAGAGCGCCTTTACCCCTGAGGGTATCCTCTATACCTCAGTGGTGCCAAACTTCCAGATCACCTACCGCAATTACATGAGCCTGCCAACGCAGAGCATTTCGCTGCCAAATGAGATTGAGGTTACGGGCCCCGAGCTGCGCTTACGCGTCTTAACCCGTGAGGTACAGCAGATCGAAATGGCTAATGCTGCTGCCACAGCGCCAGCAACTACCACTACTGACGCGGCTGTATCCACTACTGCCAAGATCTAAGCTCAGTGGCGGTAATGCTGCTTACCCCCAGAGCCAGCCCTCTATAAGCGCGGCTACTCTCAGCAGGCACTAATTTCAGCAAGATGTGCCTCTCAACGCTTGGGAACAATCCCCACAGTACTCCATTGCGCTGCCACCACTAACACCACGCGGTAGCGCTTACAGCCAGCCACAGCTGCAGCGCAGCAAGCTTAGCTGAGCTTAGCGCTAGGAGCGCTTAGCGTGCTCTCTACAGGATCCGGTGGGGCTCCTTTAAGGTGATCGCTCTTGGGGGTAAGCTCGCGCTTGGTCTTACGCTGTCTCCCTACTTCCTACTCACTACTCTATACCAAGGACGCGTCCACGATCAGTCCTGTTTCACTCCCGCGCCGCTTACAAGCTCTGCGCTGCGCGCCCTGTGCAGCCCCATTGACTGCCATTTATCACTTCAGCCCCACTCCCTGATACCACTTCCTTTGCTGTTCTTTGCTTGTGCTTATGACTACGCCCGCCACCACCACCACCCTCTCTGTCCTTTCCCCTTGTAAGCTCAACCTCTTTCTCTACATCTTAGGTAAGCGCCCCGACGGCTTCCATAACCTCCAATCCCTCTTTTGCCTGCTCGACTACGGCGATACCATGGACTTTACTGTCACAGCCGATGGCAAAGACCGCATTGAGCTTCCTGAGGTTAAAGGCATCGCCCCTGAAGACAACCTCATCTACAAGGCCATTAAGCTCCTCAAAGAGCACCGTCCTGACAATCACGACAGCATCAGCGTCACTATCGACAAGCGCATCCCTATGGGCGGTGGCTTAGGCGGTGGCTCCAGTAATGCCGCGACCGCGCTATTAGTGGTTAACCACTTATGCAAGCTGCAAGTACCAACAGCCGAACTCATGGATTTAGGCGCACGCTTAGGCTCGGATATCCCGTTCTTTGTCCGTGGCCACAGCGCTTACGTCGAGGGTCGTGGTGAGCACGTCTATCCTACCGACATTAACACCGAGCGCTATTATCTGGTGGTCACACCACCTTGCCACGTCTCCACCAAAGAGATCTTTACCGCTCCAGAATTGCCGCAGTACTACCGTGCACCATGTGCTGACATTACCACGGTACCCGAGAGCGCTTTTGCGAATGATTGTGTCGACGTCGTCAGAAAAAAGTACCCGCAAATTGGACAGGTACTAGAGAGACTGCTAAAATACGGTAGCCCTGCGATGTCAGGTACAGGCGCCTCGTGCTTTTGTGCCTTCTCCTCACGGGAGCAAGCACAACAAGCACTGCATGAGTTAAGTCAGGACTTGCCAGCCAATTACTTTATCGCACGTCCACTTAACACCTCTCCCCTCTGGGCCAGCTTAGCGGATGGTAACTTATAGTCCCTAAGCTGTAGTCTCTAAACGCTGAACCCTACACTATGAGCTGTAGGGTAAGTGACGCTTTTCCCATGTAAGTACGATCCCACCTTTTGCCCTTTCCCCAAGGCAGCGCGCTGCGCTCTAGCTAGAGCCAGTCTAGCAAGATCCAGTCAGACGCTGATTTTCGCCACACCATATAGGTTTCATTGGTTTCTTGAGGTATACGTCTCTGTGCTAAGACGCAGGGTGTACTGCCTTTTTAGCCAGTGGCGTGTGTGCTTGGAGTAAAGACAAGAGGCTGCGGAGACAAGAGGTGACATGCCGTGAGGCAGCAATTACACCTCGTATGATACTCACTAAGAGAAGCGCACCCAGACGGTAGAGTTGGCCCTGTCTGCTCCTAGGCAATGCCATCACTTTCTTTCGTTCTTTAGGATTCGTTTATGGCTGATATGAAGTTGTTTGCTGGTAATGCCACCCCAGAACTAGCAAAGAAGATCGCCGCCCGTCTCTATACGCGCTTAGGAAATGCAACCGTCGACCGCTTCAGCGATGGCGAAATCCATGTGCAAATCAATGAGAATGTTCGCGGCTGCGACATTTTCATCATTCAGTCTACCTGTGCCCCTACCAACGATAACCTGATGGAGTTGATCGTGATGATCGACGCCATGCGCCGTGCTTCTGCCGGTCGTATTACGGCGGTGGTGCCATACTTTGGTTATGCCCGCCAAGACCGTCGCTTACGCTCGGCTCGTGTGCCTATTACGGCCAAGGTGGTGGCTGACTTCTTATCCTCTGTAGGTGTTGATCGCGTCTTAACCGTCGACCTGCACGCCGAGCAGATCCAAGGCTTCTTTGATGTGCCTGTGGACAACTGCTTCAGCAGCCAGATCTTCGTTGAGGACATGCTGCAGCAGGACTTAACCAACCCAGTGGTGGTATCTCCTGACATGGGTGGTGTGGTGCGTGCCCGCGCTATCGCCAAGCTGTTAAACAACGCTGACATCGCTATCATCGATAAGCGTCGTCCACAGCCAAACGTTTCTGAGGTGATGCACCTCATCGGTGAGGTTAAGGATCGCGACTGTATCATCGTCGATGACATCATCGACACCGGTGGCACCTTATGCAAGTGCGCTGACGCCTTAAAGGAGCGCGGTGCCTTACACGTGATGGCTTATGCTACCCACCCAGTGCTCTCGGGCCCTGCCTGCGATAACTTAAAGGCTTCCGTCTTAGACGAGCTGGTGGTGTCTGACTCGATTCCTGCTAACGATGCGACCCGTAGCGTAGAGAAGATCCGCTACTTAACCTTAGCCCCAATGCTGGCAGAGGCCATTCGCCGTATCAGCAACGAAGAGTCGATCTCGGCGATGTTCCAGCAGGTCTAAGCCCCCGCCCCTAGCTCTAAGATAAAGATCAGCGCAGCCTAGAGGCTAGCGCCACGCCAAAGGCAAGAGAAAGACTCACTGGAGAGTCTAACTCTTGCCTTTTGTGTATTTACAGCTTTTGGGGAGCACGATCAGGTCAGCCGACCGTGAGGAGGTCTGGGATAATTTTGGTCAAGCTGATAAACACATGGTTTATGGGCATGCATCAGACTATCTCGAGGTAACACTTGAGCACA
>CASEBB010000087.1 GCA_949286015.1 uncultured Succinivibrionaceae bacterium
TTGCTCCCACTCGTGGCGATCCTCATCTTTGAGCCACAGGCACATTCTCAGTTCACTGGCCATAAGCTCTTGGCTGCCAATAAGGTAGCGTAAGAACTTGTTAGCATCTGTGTGCTTAGCAAGAAATTGCTCACCGACAGCCTGCGATAATATGAGGTTACCGCCGTCAGCTGGTTTGTTGCCAAAGCATATGGCGTGAGAAGCGCTCAGAGCCGTTGAGATTGGCTTAACTATAGTGCAAGTTGGCTCTTCAATGAGGTATGGAGAGAGGCGCTTTACCTCTTGTGCTGCAAAGCTGCCATCAGCTTCACTCTGAAACAGCTTAGGGCTGGTGCTTTGCTGATAGGAGAAACCTACAATGATGCAGAAAACACTGGCTTTCTCCGTCGCCTCGTTGTCCCATGGAAAGGTCGTGTAGGCAAAGTTGATATTAATGCCCCTCTCAAGCAATAATCCCCACAGTGTCGCTACCTGTTGTCCTTGGCAAATGGAGTTGGTTGCGACAAAGGCGCTGTGGCAATTAATGTTTGCCTGCATGTACTTAGCAGCCTTGACGAACCATGCTGTGACAAAGTCAGCACCACCAATAGCGTATTTGTCAGGATAAACCTCCTTTAGCCAAGCCTTTTGCTCAGTAGAGGTAGTAGCAGTGCCACCAAACGGTGGATTGCCCATCACGTAAGAGCACTCAGAGGCAGGTAGCACCTGCTCCCACGGCATTGTTAAGGCGTTAGCCTCCGTGATGTTTGGGTAAGACTTCAGCGGTAAGAAGTCCAGCTCGTGACCGACGATGTCGATGGTCTCCTGCATCATCTGGCTCTCGGCAATCCACAGAGCGGTGCGCGCTACGGTGACCGCAAAGTCATTGATCTCGATGCCATAGAACTGGCCGATACTGACTTTGATCGGGTTGAAGACCTCAGCACTCAGTGAAGAGTCGGTGAAGAGAGAGCGAATCACGTCGTTCTCAAGGCGGCGCAGGCTCAAGTAGGTCTCAGTCAAGAAGTTGCCCGAGCCACAGGCCGGATCTAAGAACTGCAAAGAGGCCAGCTTGTCGTGGAAGCGCTTTAATTGGCGATCTCTTGAGCCGACAGACTTCACGTTTAAGATACGCTGGAACTCGGCTTTGAGGTCGTCCAAGAAAAGCGGGTCAATCACCTTGTGGATGTTCTTCACTGAGGTGTAGTGCATGCCTCCTTGGCGGCGCGTCTCGGGGTTTAAGGTACTCTCAAAGAGCGCACCGAAAATCGTTGGACTGATGTCACGCCACTTAAAGCTGGCACTGGCTTTGTTGAGCAGCAGATCGACGATCTCCTCATTAAACAGAGGGATCTCAATATTGTCGTCACTGAACAAGCCGCCGTTGATGTAAGGAAAAGCTAAGAGCTCTGGCAGCTCGTAAGGATCACGATCTTCATCCTTGGTGTTGAGCACACGAAACAGATCGCGCAGCATGGAGCGGATATTCTTCGGCTCAGCACCAGCGAGGTAGTCGTGGAATTGCGTGTGCGTGTTGAACAGCTCCGCATCTTCGGCGTAGAGGCAGAACACTAAGCGCACGCAGAGCTTATTGAGGCTTTGCAGCGTGGCTGAGGAGCTCGGGTCAACATAGCACGCTAAGAGCTTGTCGTAGAGCTCGGAGACGATCTCACCGGCCTTAACCGAGATTTCCTGCTTTTCTGGCGAAATGCTATCGCTTGGGGTAGCTAAGAAGCGCAGGCGGTAGACGTTTTGGGCTAAGGTGTCGAGCGTAATGACCGTAGGCTCGGCTTGTGGGTACTCGCAGTCGTAGATCTCAAACTTTCTAAAGTTGCACAGCACGATGTAGCGGGCGTGTTGCGACACAGGTTGATGGAGGTCGTAACGACGGGCCTGCTCAAAAGGCGAGAGGTACTCACCATCGGACTGTTTGGCCTTTTTGTCGAGGTCACGGGAGGCGCTCTTTTGCTCAATTAGAACGCGCGTGTCAGGGATTACCGCGTCAATAAAGCTGATGTGCTTGTCAGCGTCTTCACCTTGGTCAGAGAGCTGAATTGGCACTTCGAACTTGATGATATCGTTAGGTTGTTTGACACCAAATACACTTTGCAACAGCTCCAGCCAGAAAGCATGAGTTTCGCCTTTTTCGTAGCCTTGCTTTTGTAGCCACTTGTCGGCAAAGGCTTGTGCCGCCTTGCGTTGTTCCAGCTCGGTCATTGTTACGTCCTTACCCTGAGCAAAGTTAAGCCAACGAGGTCATTATACGTGCAGCTTACTGAAGGTAGCCTTTAACCTCTATGAGGTTGGTTAGGGGCACGTTTGCCCTAAATATACGGTGTAGTGGTTGTGTTGCATGCCAGCCAAAAATTACGAGTGCGAGCACAAGCAGCTGTCGCCTTGAGCGCACAGCTACTTAGAGTAGGTAGTAGCTGGCGGCGTTGCGGCAGGGATCACGCACAATTGCACCTATACGCTTTTGCTGGTGGCACAAAATTTTTTTAACAAAGCCCTTGCATTGTCAAATTTTTTCTATAGAATAGCACCCCGTCAGTTCGACGGAACTTCCTCGCAACTGATTCTGGTAGGAGCGAGTTGACATGGGTTGTTAGCTCAGGGGTAGAGCAGTGGACTTTTAATCCATTGGTCGAGGGTTCAAATCCCTCACAACCCACCACCCCTAAAAAAACCTATCAGAGACTTGTGCATGGGTCGTTAGCTCAGCTGGTAGAGCAGCGGACTCTTAATCCGTTGGTCGCGGGTTCGATCCCCTCACGACCCACCATTGCCAAGTCACCATCCTAACGTGGGTCGTTAGCTCAGCTGGTAGAGCAGCGGACTCTTAATCCGTTGGTCGCGGGTTCGATCCCCTCACGACCCACCATGTTTAGGAACCAATTCTGTAATGGATGCTTAGCTCAGCTTGGTTAGAGCACCTGCCTTACAAGCAGGGGGTCATAGGTTCGAGTCCTATAGTATCCACCAAAAGAATCAGTGGGTCGTTAGCTCAGCTGGTAGAGCAGCGGACTCTTAATCCGTTGGTCGCGGGTTCGATCCCCTCACGACCCACCATTACTTCTTTTGGGCAAGAAAAATAAGACGCCGCGTGCGTCTTTATTTTTATCTGTACGTTGTATCTAGAAAAGAGCAACGGCGGAAGCGTTGCGGGCGTGCGAGCGTAGTACGGGATTGGTGCGGGAGTGGTGGGGAAAGAATGCGCGCGGCGCTCTGCATTAGAGGTGCGTGGAGTGGTGTTGTGTGTTGTGTGTTGTGTGTTGTGTGTTGTGTGGTGTAGAGCTGCGCAGACGGTTTACCCGCGCGTGGGCTTAGCTTAATCATTTTCCTTATCGGCAGAGGCTGCCGCCATTGCTGCCGCTAAGGCCTGTGCCAGCGACTGCTTCGCTTGAATCTGCTTGCTCATCTTAAAGTTAGTGAGCTTTTGCCCACGGCGCTCTACCTGCTGCTCCTCATCTACCGTAAAGCCCTGCTTGAGGAAAAACGGCTTTGCCGTAAGGGAGGCCTCGGTGGTGATGTTATCATGCGCGTCACGGGCGCAGACACTCTCGAGGCTATGATAGAGCTCATAGCCAATGCCATTGCCTTGCACTTGCGGAGCGACGTAGAGCATGTCTAAGTGACCGGCAGAGGTGATAGAGCCAAAACCCACTACTTGCAGCGAGCCACCCACATCATCTTTGGCATCAAAGGAGAGACCCGCGACTAAGGTGTACTCACTCTCAAGGCGCTTATGCCACGCCTCACCCAGCTGTGGGGTAAAAGGCGGAGCCCACGCTTCAAGCTGCTCTGGGGTGTAGTCTTTAGTGCAGCTTTCGTGTACGGCGCGGTAAAAGACGTCATAGACAGCACGGAGCAGGTGCTGGTTGTAAGGCAAGAGCAAAACAGTTGGCTCGCCTTTTGGGGTACGGTTGCGTGCTGCGTGGTGTCGTGACGCCATAGCCTTTTCTCCATTTTTCTGCGGCTGAGTGGAGTCATTGTAGCCTATGGGTAAGGGGGACGTGCGTGTTAGCAGCTTGCGTGGCAGCAGCTGCGTAGCCTCAACCTCAAGATTAGGCTCTTAGCGCTAAGGATCTTAGTGCTTAGTGCTGATGCTGAGCAGTGATTCCAGCTGGCAACATTACGCACCGAGCGTGAACCCTAAGCTCAAAGTGGTTAATCCTTGGGTAAGCGTTACTGAGAATAAGCGCACTCTATAGCAGAGTGGTTGAGGTTACCCTGAGGCCGCTGCCTGCGTCTCTGCCTGTGTGCTGAGACCTGCGGCGTTGCTGCACGCTCCGCCGCAGATCTTCAGGTTAAGCAGAGATCGCTCCTATCAACGCTCATCTCTATGAGCTTTCAGAGCGTAAGGCACTGACTGACGGACTTGCTACCTACTTCGTCTGATTGGCTTGCACGATCTTCATCGCCGAGCTGATCAGCGTGCTCATATCGCCCATATTCGCTGGCACAATCAGGGTGTTGTTGGTCTTAGCCAGCTCATTAAAGGCACTAATGTACTTGTCAGCAACCTGTAAGTTAATCGCTGTTAAGCCACCACTCTCTTGCGAGGCAGATGCGACCTGACGAATGGCCTCCGCTGTAGCGTTAGCAATAGTTAAGGTAGCGGCAGCCTGACCCTCAGCCTTGTTAATCTCCGCTTGCTTTTCACCTTCGGACTTAGCAATGGCAGCTTCCTTTTCACCGGTAGCGAGGTTGATCTGCTCTTGCTTACGACCTTCAGACTCAGCAATTAAGGCACGCTTCTCACGTTCCGCAGTAATCTGCTGTTGCATCGCCTGTAAGATCACCGCAGGTGGTGTGAGGTCTTTGATCTCATAGCGCAGAACCTTTACACCCCAGTTTAAGGCCGCGTCATCAATGGCCGAGACCACCTCGGAGTTAATGACATCACGCTCCTCAAAGGTCTTATCAAGCTCCATACGGCCAATGACCGAACGTAATGTGGTCTGCGCCAGCTGCGTAATGGCAATAACGTAGTTGGAGGTGCCGTAACTGGCGCGCATTGGGTCTGTTACCTGAAAGAAGAGCACGCCGTCTACCGACAGCTGGGTGTTATCACGGGTGATACACACCTGCGCTGGCGTGTCTAAAGGGATTTCCTTTAAGGAGTGGCGGTAGGCCACTTTGTCCACAAAAGGAATCATGAAATTGAGGCCTGGGTTTAAGACCTTGTTGAACTTACCTAAGCGCTCGACCACCCATGCAGACTGCTGAGGTACTACCTTAACGCTTTTGTAAGCGAAGATAATGGCCAAGACGATAAAGACGATGGCAAAGATCAGGGTGCCATCAATGAGAGAAAACAAATCGTAAGGCATCGCACATCACTCGGTGGCAGCACCAAGTCTCCTTATGTCGAGGTAAAGGTAATCGCCAAAAGCGTCTACCCCTGTAGTCACAGCAGCAAAAGCAGCGGCGCAAAGAGTGTTTGGGAGTTGTAGAGAGTGGCGGAGTGGTAGAGAGTGGTAGGGAGTGTTGAAACGTGAGCGGGAGTTTTGGGAAATGGCAATAGGGGGTATGGTGGTGGCAGCTGTAGCTGTAGTTATAGTGTTGCAGTCACATTGCAACCGCTACCAGCAGCAGCGTTATTCCTGTAGGGAGCTTTGTCTTTCTCAGGGCCAACTTAGAGATAAGCGCTGCGCAGTGGCATGAGGATAATGGCGTGGTTGTGGTAGTGATAGTAGTGTTCGCAAGTGCAACAGAAGCGGATGTTAGTAAGTGCTGTGAGTAGCAGCGCTGTGCTGGCAGCTTATGACAATTGAGATTGGCTCCTGCCTCTTAGACAGCAGCAGCTGCTGTCACCAAGTCACTTATCATCAGAGGCTCTAACTACAGGGGCGGGCGCTGTAACAAGCCATCACCTGTAGTAGCGCACTATGAGCAGTGTTGTCTCTTTAGGTGCCATTTGGTAAGGGCGTACTGCTACTTGCCTTCACTGTCTTGAGCGTTAGCTTTACTGTGAGCTGCAGTGGCGGTAGTGTTCTCCGCGGCGGTGTCTGTACCAGCATCATGGTCTGGGGTAGGGATCTTATCGCCTAACACCAACTGGGTACCGTCAACACGCACAATAAAGTAGATGCCTGGTGTCAGCACGGCGTTTTCTTTATAGGCGCGCCAATCAGTTCCACGGTAGGTCACATCTGCAGTACCGTCTTCTCTAATCTTGTCTGCTTTGACCACGACGCGCTGGCCACGATCAAGCTCGTTGTTTTGCTTGTCCATGTGGCTCTTGAACTTGCGGCGTAGCCAAAAAGAGAAGCAGGCAGCCACAATGGTCACCACACCGGCAAGCATAAACTGGTTAGAGAGCGTGAGCTCAAAGTACGCCCCTAAGCCGCCAGCAATGGCACCTAAGGCTACTGCCATGAGGTAAAAGGTCATGACATTCATCTCGACGATGATAATAAGCAGCGCCGCGATAAACCAAGCAATATAGAGCATCGTCATGGCAGGGGATCCTTGCTACATAGGGTGGGGTCAGGATGGATTTGTGCCCAGAGGGCTTGTGAGTACAACAAGCTGGCTCTGGCAGTAGAGGTGACTAAAGGTGATTAGTGCGCCCGCGCTTTTCCCTAATAAGCGCAACTTTGCGGTGCGACTATTTGCGTTTGCGCTTTTTGCGGGAAAGGAGCAAGCTCATGATAAAGAGCATGAGGGATAAAGGAAAGACAATGCCCATAACAGTATGTTCCACTGTTCCTGGGGTCGATAAAAATAGGCTGATGAGGCCTGAATAAAACACAACAATCAGCATAAAGCCAGCAAAAGGTGGGAGTTTGGCTTTTTGCTGAGATTGCTGCGCTTGCTGTCCAGTCGCGCTAGAGCGTGACCGCAAAACTCTCTGTGCTCTTTGGGTCGTAAAGACACTGGCAGTAGGGGCTGCAGTTTTAGTGGTATGCAGGGCATGGGCGCGGGCTGCCGCACTGCCATAACCTACATTGCGGTTTACAGTGGTGCTGGTGGTGTCAGACGCTAGCGAAGCAGCCGCGGCGCTACGCGCCATTTGCGCCTCTGTATTTGCGTTTAACGTAGCTTTGCTTGCCCTGCTGGCCATGCTGGCATTGTGGCTTGGGCTTTGACTGTTGCTGTTGAGGGTGCTGTGGTTGCGGCTATTGCTGCGGCCTAGGTTGCTAGTATTGCTCAGGCCACTTAGGGGGCCGCTACTGCTCTGCATACGACCTACATTGCCACTCTCTTGCAGTGCTTGCTTGACTGCGTGGTATTCACCTCTGGCCTCAGCTTTGAGATTAGCCATGGTGCGTTCATGCTGGGCACGGATCTTTTGCAGGCTCTCTTGTGGCGTCTCTGTGGTGTTGCCGACATTGAGTTGGGCGGTAGCACGAGCGCGATCGGCATCAGCTCGGCTGATGCTGTCACGGTGAATCTTTTCAATGTACTTTACGAAGTCCCCATCAGGTACTTCGTAAGGAGCGCCTGTGCTCATGCTGCCTCCTCAGATGAAAGCTTGCAGATGGATGGTGCTTAGGCTCTTGGTATTACCTCTCAAAGAGCAGTTGCAGAGCGGTCACGCTGTCAGCGCTAAGGAATAACTGAGCTCATAAGTGACGGCTGTAAGGTTAAGTTTAGCTACGCCCCACACCATAAGATGAATGGTGCAGGTGAGATTGAGCTGATCTTAAGTGCTGGCACGTATGATTGCCTTAAATTCCGTCATCTCTGTAGTCAGATACTCCTCACGTGAGAGCTGTGCTGCTGTTGCTGCTACTGCTACTGTGCTACCACTACTGACTGTTAGTGCAGCGGTGGCGGCCGTGAGCAGGGTGTAGGTAATTACGTCTACAGAGACTTGTGCCTGCTAACTCCTTTGTATAGCGGCAGTCTCAGCTCTGAGCATAACAGCAATCATACCATGTAGGCATTACCAGTAAGGTGGAGCTGTTAGCAGTTCACACAGCTGTGCTTAGGAGGTGCTTAGCACGCCTCTTGTGTGTTTGCTGTGGGGTATTTGGTCACCATTATCTCCATTGCGGCAGTTAGACGACTGCTTTCTCTCATGGGGTGGGGCTAACCTGCTCTTTTCTTGATATTTATCGCGCTCCCGCACCGTTTTATCTCTGCTCATAAGAATATTTTGTGAATTTGTGACTCTGCGCGGCTCGCTCCCCTTGATTTTCTAAAAAATTTCACGCGAAACTCGCTTGCTAATGCCTCTTTTGCTATAATCTCGCAAATTTTCCCTAGGAGGCTTTATGCTGCGTATTGTTGAAGAAGCGTTAACGTTTGACGATCTCTTATTAGTTCCAGCTCACTCCACCGTCCTGCCTAACACTGCTGATCTGAGTACTCACCTTACTGCCAAGATCAAGATCAACATCCCAATGGTTTCGGCGGCCATGGATACCGTGACCGAGTCCAATTTAGCCATTGCTTTAGCCCAAGAGGGTGGCATCGGCTTTATTCACAAGAATATGTCCATTGAGAAGCAGGCTGAAGAGATTGCTCGCGTTAAGCGCTTTGAAAGCGGCATGGTTACCAAGCCTGTAGTAGTGCACCCTGATGCCACTTTAGCGGATGTACGCAGCCTTACCGCTAAGTGTGGTTTTGCCGGTTTCCCTGTTGTCGACAGTGCTGATAATCTGCTGGGCATTATCACCGGTCGTGACGTGCGCTTCTTAACGGATATGTCTCTTAAGGTTCATGAGGTTATGACCCCTAAGGCCCGCCTCATTACCGTTCGTGAGAACACTCCGCGTGAGGAAGTGATTGGCCTCATGCAAAAGAACCGTATCGAGAAGGTCTTAGTAGTGGATGACAGCTTCCACTTAAAGGGCATGATTACGGTTAAGGATTTCCACAAGGCTGCCAATAAGCCAAACGCCTGTAAGGATGCTTTAGGCCGTTTACGTGTGGGCGGTGCTATCGGTGCTGGCCCTGGCAATGAGGAGCGCGCCCGTGCCTTAGTTGAGGCCGGTGTCGACGTGTTATTAGTGGACTCCTCGCACGGCCACAGCCAAGGCGTGTTAGATCGCTTAGCTTCTTTACGCAAGACCTATCCTGATCTGCCAATTATTGGCGGTAACGTCGCTACGGCTGAGGGCGCTATTGCCTTAGCTGAGGCTGGTGTGAACGCTGTTAAGGTTGGTATTGGTCCTGGCTCGATTTGCACGACCCGTATCGTCACCGGTTGCGGTGTGCCACAGATGTCTGCTATTGCTAATGCGGTGGATGCCTTACGTGGTAGCAATATCAAGGTGATCGCGGATGGTGGTATCCGCTACTCTGGCGATATCGCAAAGGCCTTAGCCGCTGGCGCCAACTGTGTCATGGTTGGTTCCATGTTCGCTGGCACTGAGGAAGCCCCTGGTGAGATTGAGATCTACCAAGGTCGTTCCTTTAAGTCCTATCGTGGCATGGGCTCTTTAGCTGCTATGTCCAAGGGTTCTGCTGACCGCTACTTCCAGTCTGACAATGCTGCTGACAAGTTAGTGCCAGAGGGCATTGAGGGTCGTGTGGCTTACAAGGGCATGTTAAGCGGCATCATTACCCAGCAAATGGGTGGCTTAAGTTCGGCCATGGGCTTAACTGGCTGCGCTACTATTGACGAACTGCGTACTAAGGCGCGCTTCGTGCGCATTACTGGTGCTGGTATCCGTGAGTCGCACGTGCACGACGTTACTATCACCAAGGAAGCTCCAAACTACCAGAGCCACTAACACGTAGTGGTGGTAGTAAGTTAGGTTACGCACAGCGTAGCGTCATGAGGGATGAGGGCAGCTTAAGGCTGCCTGATTCTTAAGAGCTCTCCACTTTCTTTGCTGTTTGCCCTCCTTTCTTACCCTCCGCTTCTTCCCCTCATTCGCTCTGTGCTGTTCTGGCTATGTACTGCGCTCAGTTAAGCGCAAAGCGCTTTGCCCCGCGTTTTGTCCCGTATGAGCTTTAGCTTAGCGTAGCTGCTGTGCTCCCTCCTTGAAGTAAGTAAGTAGTTTGTTTGTTGCTGCCCCGCAGTTGCACTGGAGTCTATCCATCCATGGCTAACATCCATTCCGAGAAGATCCTCATTCTCGACTTCGGTTCGCAAGTAACCCAGCTGATTGCGCGCCGTGTGCGTGAAATTGGTGTCTATTGCGAGATCTACCCTTTTGATGCTGACGTCGAGCGTCTTAAGGCTTTTGCGCCGCAAGGTATTATTCTCTCTGGTGGCCCTGAATCGACCACAGAAGAGGGCTCGCCACGGGCTCCACAGTGGGTGTTTGACTCTGGTCTGCCAGTTTTAGGCATTTGCTATGGCCTGCAGACCATGGCCGTGCAATTAGGCGGTAAGGTCGAAGGCTCTTCCTTACGTGAATTTGGTTACGCAGCGGTCGACATTAAAGCAGACTGCCCACTCTTTGCGGGCTTAAATGACCACCCAGATAACGCGCAGCCACAGCTTGATGTGTGGATGAGCCATGGTGATAAGGTTACGGCCTTACCTGAGGGCTTTGTCACGGTGGGCTCTACCGAGACCTGCCCTTATGCTGCGGTCTATAATGCGCAAAAGCAGTACTATGGCGTGCAATTCCACCCTGAGGTGACTCACACCAAGCAAGGCGGCGAGATGTTACGTCGCTTTGTCCTTGACGTGTGCCACTTACATGGTCTGTGGTCGCCAAACGCCATTATCGATGATGCTGTGGCGCGCATTCGTGAGCAAGTGGGCTCCGCTAAGGTGCTCTTAGGCCTGTCAGGTGGTGTTGATTCCTCTGTAACCGCTCTGCTCTTACACCGTGCTATTGGTGAGCAGTTAGTCTGCGTCTTTGTGGATAACGGCTTACTGCGCTTAAACGAGGGTAAGCAAGTCCAAGAGATGTTTAAGGACTTAGGCCTGAACATCGTCTATGCTGACGCCTCGGAGCGCTTCTTACAGGCTTTAGCTGGTATCAGTGATCCCGAGCAAAAGCGTAAAGCCATTGGTCATACCTTTATTGATGTCTTTGCTGACGAGGCCCGCCGCTTACAAGGTGTGGACTTCTTAGCGCAAGGCACCATCTACCCTGATGTGGTGGAATCTGCTCAGACCAAGAGCGGTAAGGCTCATGTGATTAAGTCCCACCACAATGTGGGTGGTTTACCTGAAGACCTCAAGTTTAAGCTGGTAGAGCCACTGCGTGAGCTCTTTAAGGATGAGGTGCGCAAGATTGGTGTGGCTTTAGGCCTGCCAGAGAAGATGGTGCAGCGTCATCCTTTCCCAGGCCCTGGCTTAGGCGTGCGCGTTTTAGGCGAGGTGAAGAAGGAGTACTTAGACCTGCTGCGTCAAGCCGATGCCATCTTTATGGAAGAGCTTAACAACAGCGGTTGGTATGAAAAGGTAAGCCAAGCCTTTACGGTCTTTTTACCAGTGCGCTCGGTAGGTGTGATGGGTGATGGTCGTCGCTACGATTATGTGGTGTGCTTACGTGCCGTAAAGACCATTGATTTCATGACGGCGAAGTGGGCAGAGCTGCCATACGAGCTCTTAGGGCGTGTCTCAAACCGTATCATTAACGAGGTGGATGGCATCTCGCGTGTGTGCTACGACGTGTCCGGCAAGCCACCAGCAACTATTGAGTGGGAATAAGCGCAGCGTAAGCGTGCTTACCACGTAGAGTCGCAGCATGGTAGCGGCGGCCGCACAGCGCGGTGTAGACCGCCGAGCGGTATAAACTGCAACAAAACTCATTACCTCGGTCTGTGCAGGAGCAGGGGCGGGGGTAATGAGTTTTTTGTTTTGAGGGCGAGTAAAGTGTAGCCTGAGAGCGTAACCCCCAGTGGTAGTCTCCACAGCCAACCTCAAAGGTCATCGCGGTAGCGATGATGAGCATTAAGGGGCTGCAACCATACCCGCGAACCTAAGAGCTGACAGCTCAACGCAGATCGTCAGCAACTTATCCCTCAGGGGGATTAAGATGCGCCAAACCAGCTGGTAAGTGCTATAGCTGCCACTTACAGCACTAATCTCCACAGGGCAGGGCAGGGACGCACACCAAGAGCAACATAAAGCCGTGGTGGTGTTAAGTTCGTGAGAATTGGCTTTACCCCACCGCAAAGGCAGATTTTAAGCCCATCACAAGGGAGCAAATGTCTAAAGGAGCAAGGAAAAAACGCTCGTTTGGTCTGTAAGCGGCCGTATCTGGTAAAGCTGGCAAGAGAGCGCATGTAAGAAAGTAAGGGCAGGGCAGCTCCTTAGGAAGAGGAGCTGCTGGCAGAGGGTAGGGGGAGAGGACTAAAGGGGCGGGCAAGAGCTTAGAAGCACTGGCTCTCACAGAAGACCTTGCTAAAGTCGTGCTTTTTCAGGTCTTCACTGTCAATCATAAAGTAGATTGAGCCCGCATCACCAATGGTATAAATCCACTTAAACTTCTCCGAGTCATAAGCCGAGTTGAGGGTGAACAGATGCTCCGAACCAGGCTGGAGTGGGCAATTTTGGATGTAGTAGCCGTAGCCTAAAAACTCCAAAAAGTCCTCTTCTGCGTATTTGCCCTCATCAATAAGCTGCTCAAGGTACTCTTCGTAGTTGTCGATGAGTTGCGTGCGCTCTGCTTCTGTCAGCGTATGGCCATCGCTGGTTACGATCGGATTGACCTCATCTTCAATCTCGCCAATAGACATGAACGTTAGCTCCGAGAACACTTGGAACCGGCACTCAGGTATCAACTTAAGCTGAGCCTTAGTCTCAGGCATTGGCGTGGGCACTAAGGATGACACATCCTCAAAGTAGAGCACCTTACAGCTGTTAGGGTCGACGTAGTTGTAGTTGTCACCACAGCTAAAGAAGCTCAAGAGGCCATGGTCAGGTAACTGCGCAGCGCAGGCATAGCCTTGAATCTCACTGAGGTCAATCTGCGCTGAAAAGATCAGCGGCACATTGCTCTCGTCCTTGGCGCCGTCTTCTTGCCAAAGAGCTTGCGGCCATGCAAAGTTAGGAGGCAGCAGTGGGGTACCACCAACATGAGAACGCGCGGAGAGCAGGCCTTTTAAATTAGGGTGTTTGGCCACGTATTCTGGGGGGTACACTTTGAGGTTTAGGCCTGGTTTGTTGAGCGCGGCAAGCAGATTTTTGGACATGAAACTAAGGATCCGTGAACAAGAGTTGTGCTAACACTGGGTAAGAAGTTCAAGAGCAGGCAAAGCCATTAGTGGGGAGCTGTGGTTGTTCTGCCTTAGAGGCTCGGGGGAGAGCTAAAAGCACTGTACTGCTGGTAAGCGGAGAGTAGGAAATGATGCTCAAGCAGTGATGTGAGGAGTGTCTCGGGGCAGACTAAACCGCACACATGTTAGCAAAAGCGGTCAGGCGGAAGAGGTGGGCAGGTGTGGGCTTCATCGCAAAACGCAAAAGTTTACGGCGCTGATTTCCGCAAAGTGAGACTTGTTGCGCATTTTTGCGCAACATTGCGGTTGTCTCTGGAAAGTGTGCACTGGAGTCCTGCTTGGAGCGGGTGCACTGCGCTATGGGCGCGAGCGCAGCTCCTGTTTGGTGTTTCATCGCAAGCAGCGTGACGCGCCGTCGCTTGGCTGTACTCTTTGTAGCCAAAGCAGCCAACAGCTGCAGCTGCTGATTCGCAACAGCCCTGATTTTCGCCCTTAGCCAGAGGACAACCATTTTTATGGGTAGTCAGTCGTTACCCTTGCTCCACGTGCGTGCTATAGGGGGTTTAGGGGCTATGGAGAGCGAGCTGAGCTGCCACTTACAGTGAGGTGCTGGAGATAGGGTATTGAGATAGGGGATAGGGGCTGCGCACAGGCACAGTAAAGCTTAGGGTGGTAGCAGTTAGGTGCTGTGAAGAAGGAACCGCTGAGAAAAGACAGGTGGGCTAAAAAGGTAGGTAGGTAGGCGGCAATAACGGTGGGATGATGGGAGTGAGCAGAGCGCAGTCTGGTGACTGCGCTGGTAGATAGTGATGTAGGCAGAACGGTTGTAGCGTGAGTGCTAACCATGCGTCTGGCGCACCGCTCTAATCGCCCCCACTAAGTCATCTAAAGCATGACGGGGCGGAGTGAGCGGCTCCTCGCTACCGAGTTTCGCGATAAAGCTCGCTATGCGTTGCACCTCGCTGGCATCAAGCTTCAGCGCATGCTTAGAGTTAGGAGCGACCTCGGTCAGAGCTCTAATGTGCCGTGCGGAGAGCTGTACCCGCTTTTTAGGTGAGGCCAGAATGGCAGCTATAGCCTCATTGGCAGCAGCGGCAGTGCTGTCATCACTGGTGGTTACTGGTGATGGTTTGCGGTGCTGCTCACTGCTGCTACCGCTGCGCTTTAAGGTCGGTGGCGGTACTTGTTGCCAGAGCGGTTCTGGGGGAAGCGCATTAACGCTAACAACAGAGTGCTGCGGCGGGTGCGGGCGTAAAAGAGGGGCCACCGCAGTGGCCTCAGGCATGATCACGACTTGCTCCTCCTTTGCCACTACTGGCTGTTGCAGGTAGCAGCAACGCTACCTTGTTGCGCCGTAGCTTTTGCAGCAACAGGGTGGTGTGGAGCCGGATTGCTGGTGTGAGATGTGCCCTGAGCCGTAGACGCCGCGTCTAAAAGCGGTGGCTTCACGGTGACAGCTGGCGTGACGTTATCCCGCTGCGGTGTTGCTTCCACTGGGGCGGTGGCTGGCGCTGTTGCCACAGCGGCCACTGCTGCTTCAGCGCTGGTCTGTGCCGATGGCGTCTCTTTGTGGGCGGCGTCAGGCCCCACAAAGTGCTCTATCTCCGAGGTCATGACCACAAAGAGATTAATGAACTTGCCATCATCCAAGGTGATACCACGGCCCATACGCTTGTGGTCAGGTGACCATTCGCGGATGTCGTATTGTGCAGGGCCATAATTCCAGCTCACCACATTAAGCTCCATCCTCCAGCCAGAGCGTGGGTTAACGTGCAATACGCCAATGTGGCGCAAAATCTGGAATTGGGGGCCGCCGTCCTTTGGCATGTAAGGGTAGCCCCTGTTATCTTTGGACTGGCTCTTGTAGCTGCCACCATTACCGCCATTACTGCTGTTCCATCCATTGCCATTGCTATTGCCGTGGTGATAACTACCGCTACCACCGCCATTACGGCTAAAGCCATTGCCACCACGGCCGTAGCTGCTATTACTGCTGCCAGAGAAGGCGACCGCAATGCTGTCGACATGCTCCACACTTGGTGCTTGCAACACCGGTAATGGGGCTTGTGGTGGGGTAGCGATCTCGGCTTGGTCTAAGAGCGTGACCAGCGGATGTAAGGTCAGGCCAGCAGGAGCGTAGCTGGTGAGTAAAGGCACTTGCAGGGAGGTGACCACCACAGGCTCTGGCTTAACCTCAGCACGTTGCAGCTTTGCTGCGGTGAGAGGAGTGGTGCTCTCGTTGGTAGCGGTTGGGGAGTCGGCTGGTAACTCAGGCTCGGTAGAGGAGTCCCATGGCTCCTCTGGGATGAGGTCACCAAATAAGGTGTCGAATTGAGGGTTAAGCTCAAAGTCACTGACGGGATCGATGCACAGTGCGGTGAGCTGGACACAGCAGCTTGGCAGTGGCTCCGTGCTGCGCTCACTAAGGGTACTTGGCGCGAAAGGAAACACCGACAGATACTTCATCTCTTACTCCTTGTTGAGGAAAGGAAACAAACCGATAAGGCACGGTGGCGCTTACCGGTAAGCTGACCCGTGTGGGCCTTTCCTCTAGAGTAGGAGGTGGGTTTTCACGAACACCCCCGCAAAAGTGACGTGACCTTATGTATCTTGCTGTCCTAGTGGTAAAAGGAGGGAAGCAGCGCAGCTGCTTTTGCTCTTATTTATCGCCTTGGTGAGGGGAAAGAGACTTTGCCTCAAGAGGAGGTTGTCACAGAAACTTGCTCGGTGTGCTTGCAGGAATGGCGTTCTTTAGACGTATGCTGGAGACTGCTCTTTTGCGGCTTATTTATCAGGAAAATGCGCAAAAACGGCGGCAGAGGGAGGTTAAGTGGCATTGGCTTTGTGGTGCTTTTTTCACGTGAAAAAGGAGGCAGGGGAGCATACCTATAGCTCCTTTAACTTGAGCCCGCCATGCTTTCGGGGGAATCTTGGTGTGCGCCAAAGCCCAGTGGTGATTAGTGTTGAGAGTCAGCTTAGAGCTTCCAAGCGGTGGTTGCGCAGCCTAAGCACCATGAGAGATTAAGGATGATGGATGAGGTGATGACGCTCTGCGCTGCGCAGGTCTCTTTTAAGGCGCGGGTATGGCCGGTGTGGTTTTGCTCGGGGAAGGGCTGTTAGCTGTCTCTACTATCTTGAATCTCAGCACAGGGCATGCAGTACAGGGCCGCCGATACCCCCAGCAACAAGCTGATGTTTATCGGCGTTAGTGCCTTGCTGTGGCAATAGCTCTGCCCCATCGCATCCGCATCATGAAGCGGTGTGCTTGCTTGCAAGCTTATCTCCCCTAAGATCACGTTCCTGCAAGTATTGCTTCAGCACAGGGACAAACTCCTTTGCCACGTCTTTGTTGGTAATAGCGCAATTGAACTTGCGCCGCTCAGGGTCATATGGTTCATCATCATCAAGCTCATGCCCAGCAATAGACTTGATGGAGAAATAGGTCCTTGCGATTTTTTTGGTGCTGAGGCATTAGCAGCATGGTGAGCAAATGTAGGGGTTGAGGCCGTTGTTTGGCACTTGGGATATAGGTGGTTGTAC
>CASEBB010000088.1 GCA_949286015.1 uncultured Succinivibrionaceae bacterium
GTAAAGTGCATTACTTTGTGCTCAAGTGTTACCTCGAGATAGTCTGATGCATGCCCATAAACCATGTGTTTATCAGCTTGAGCAAAATTATCCCAGACCGCCTCACGGTCGGTTTTGGCGTCCCTGTAGCCAGTAGCAACGAAAAAGGCGCTTGCCCCGCGTATCGCCCCTTGGTGTCATGACGTTCACATAGGCCTCTCCTCACCGGAAAAGCCCACTGTAAGCCACGTCACGTCCACCCTCAGGGTAAATACTCAGGACAAGCGCCCTTAGTGTAGAGCTGGAGTCAGGGCCTACCACCGCCGCTTAAGCAGCATGATGGCCTTTTCCTCAGCTCTTATCTGTGCTCTGCTCGCCAGCATCAGTGCTCTGCGCACCAATGCTGGCAGCAGCACGCCTTAGATCTCGCTTAAGGCCGATAATGGCAGCATCGTCACCATATTGGCCTCGACGTTAAAGAACTCAGGCAGTAACAGCAGATCAAAGTGTCTGTCCTCTGGGTTATTCTGCTTGAGCGTCTCATAGCCCTTATCGATGTCATCTAAGGACACAAAAGTCACGTCCACATTGTTCAGCACTGGGTAGATTCCATTGCTTAAGATGGCCTCTACATGTGGGTGATGGTTGAGCAGCGCCAGCTTGTAGTTGTACTTCTCTACCAGCTCTCTGTAGAAACTGCACTTGCCGCGCATGGTAAGCAGCGATGGCGAAAACTCCGTAATGATCACCGGACACCAGCCCGCCTTAAACAAGCCTTGCGTACCGTCTATGACCTTTTGCTCGTGACCCTCAACGTCCATAATGACAATGTCCGGCCACATTCTTGGGTCTTGCTGTAAGTACACCTCATCTAAGGTCACGGTAGGCACCGTCACCTTATGCGCCTTACTAAAGCCATTAGAGCCCTGCTTAAAGGTTGTCAGCGAGTTGCTGCCTGCATTGGTGTCGTTAATAAAGAGCTCGGCTTGGCCCACCTCATCAGACACCGCCATTGGGAAGACGCGCACTTGCTCATCTAAGTCATTGATGTGCACGTTTTCCTCGAGCATCTTAACCGTCTCTGGGGTTGGCTCAAAGGCATCCACAAAGACGCGCTCGTTATACATGGCTGTCAGCAGCGCATACCAGCCTAAGTTAGCACCGATGTTGGCCACATGAATCTGCTCACCAGCAATTAAGTACTGCTGTAAGAGGCCAATGACCACGCAAGACTGTGCAGGCTCATGCATGCCACAAGTGAGCACTGCTCGCGACACATATTGTGGCTTGTCAGCAGTTGGCACAAAGACGTGCATGGCAAAAGGCGGTACCATCGGGAATTGCGCACGGGCATACACGGTACCATCCGCTGGGGCATTACCCTCAGGGGCAGCAGCCTCTTCTTGAGCTGGCACACTCTCTTGTGACTGTGGCTTAGCAAAAGGTTGTGCCTCTTGCTTTTTGGCCGTCTCTAAAGCCTCATCCTGCTGAGCGATATTGGCTAAGGCAGCGGCACGGGCCGCAGCAGCAATATCATCAGGTGATACTGGGCTATCCGCGCTCAGTGGTGCCGTAGCCTTATCATCGACGACAGGCTGGAAGCTTGGCTTTGGCTCGCGTGGCTGTGTTGCCTCAGGCTGGGCTACTGGCTGTGGGTTAAAGCCCGCTACCGGCTGTGGATTAAAGCCCGTAGTCTCTGGTGCTGGTGCTGGTGCTGGCGCTGCCTCTGGCTCTGGTGCTTCCGGAGCAGCTGGTGCTACTGGGGTTGGCGCAAAAGCAGGAGCCGCTGGGGTAGCGCTCTGGGCTGGTTCAGCGGTAGCAGCCGGTTCAGCACTAACATCTGGCGCAGCGGTATCCACAACCGGAGCTGGCTGCGTTTGGCTCTGCTCCGCCGTTGGCTGTGGCTCACCACCCTCAGTTGGCTTGAGGCAGCTTAAGAAGACATCAAAGCCCTCAATCACATTTGGGTACTCGTAGGCAAACTTTAACAGCACCGTAAAGTCAGCTTGCTCCAGCTCCGCACGTACCTTGGCATCACAATCGGCATTAAGCACAGGTACCAGCTTTTCCACCGTAAAGTGCACGCCCTGCTCTACGAAAGCCTTAACGGCCACACCCCAGCGATCATCCGTAGCATGCTGCTCAATAAACAGTGGATCAAAGCACGAGAGCAGATCTAAGGTCAGCTGGCGCTTGCACCATGGATCCATAACCTTATGCTCTAACTGCGTGCGAATCTGCACTACCGCCTTTGGCGCGCAGACACGGAAGAGCTCCCGCATGATCGCCAGCAAGTTCTGCTTCGGGTCAGCCTCATTACCTAAGTACTCTAAGGAGTAGATAAACGAGGCAAAGGCGACGCTGTTATCCTGAAGCGGCGCAAAGCGCTCGACCGCCTGCTCTAAGCTCAGTTTCTGGTTCTTGACCAGATCGACGTCCTGCATCACCCCTGGGTGCCGTTGCAGGGTGTTGCCAAAGTTGACTAAAGTATAGTCACCCTGTGGTAGCGCAAGGTCGTCTGGAATCCAAATAGGTAAGTGTGCTGCAGTACTACCAGTTTGAGAAGAAGCAGCAGTGGCAGCAGCTGCGCCCCCAGAAGGTTGGTTGGGATCAACCGTGGTCGTCACCACACTCTTGATCTTGAGGGAAGTTTTCAGGGGCAATTGTGAGCTGTTAACAGCAGGGTCGGCAGCTTGATTCGTGCTGCTCTCCTGATGTAAATCTGACATGCTTCTAATCCTCACCGGACAAGACAAAATTCAAAGCCAACAGCAAAGTGCAGATGGTAGGAAGCTGTGTCTCATCACCCTGCAATTACGCTTGTATACTGGCTCATGGTAGCGTCGCAAACTAAAAACGGCAAAGCCTCGCCCCCCTTTAGTGCCACTTCAGGGTAGCAGCAAGGGAGCAGACTTAGGTGTGAGCACACACCCACCGCCACGTGCTTTCACGGCAGCAAGAGTCTTAAGCTCTTGCCTACCAGCGGGCGCGCCCTCATTTGCGGCCTACAGTGCAAGCCGTTTATGCCGCAAGGGGCATGCCGCCAGCCCTTTGTACTACAATACACTGTCATTCTCAATCTTGCCGCCAGCTCTACTTGAAGCTAAGCCCCTCCTGTTGCCTTTTTGCTCCTTGCAGCCACGGCACAGGTAACACCTCCCTAAGTGGTCATTACCACCAAAAGGAGCAGCACAGGGCAGAGGCGCTTACCAGTAAGCACGGCAGGCGACCACACAGGTCGATTCTTTTGCTGCCACATGGGCGCAATAGAACCCAACACCCACGCACGCGCAGCAGCCAACACTTTTGGGGGAGGCACCATGGTCTCTACAGCTAAAGCTAAAACCACAGCTACAGCAGCGACAACACCAGTAGATAACAATGCCACCACACCACAAGTGGACAAACACCACACAAAAGCAGCATTAGCAGCAGCGAGTGCAGCTGTGGCGGCTGCATATGCTGATACGGATACGGATGCGACTACAGCGACGGAAGCCACCACTGCCACCACCTGTACCTGTGGTCACTGCACTTGCGGCGCCAGTGAGCAAAGCAGCCCTGTCACCCAAAGCCTCATGGCCACTGACCAGCTGCCTTACGACGATACAGAAATCCTCGCCGCCTTTTTTAAGGCCCTTGCCGACCCCACCCGCCTCAACATTGTCTTTGTGCTGCTGAAGTACCATCAGCTCTCCGTAGGTGACATCGCCGCTAAGACCAAGATGTCGATCTCGGCAGTCTCTCACCAATTAGCCATTTTGCGCATGCGCAAGCTGGTAACAGTCAAGCGCGATGGTGTCAAAAACTTTTACGCCCTCTGTGATAACCACGTCTCTCGCGTGATTGAACTGGCCATTGAACACGTCAATGAGGACTAAGACCATGCCCAAAAAGCCATTGCCGCCTGCCCGTCCTCTCTACTTAGATAATGCTGCTTCCACCCCCATGGATCCGCGTGTCATCGAGGCTATGGTTGCCTGCTTAGGCGCCGAGGGTACTTTTGGTAACAGTGCCTCCAAAGATCACGTCTATGGCTGGGAAGCGGCAGAGGTCGTCGAAAAAGCCCGTGATGATATCGCTGCGGCGGTGGGCTGCACGCCACTGGAGCTGATCTTTACCTCAGGTGCTACTGAGAGTAATAACCTCGCTTTGCGTGGCCTTGCTTATGGCTTAAAGGACAGAGGCGACACCCGCCGTCATATCATTACCACACCGATTGAGCACAAAGCCGTCTTAGAGTGCGCCGAGCAATTAGCCCAAGAGGGCTTTACGCTCAGCTTCATCACCCCACGGCATGATGGCACCGTGACGCCACAGATGCTGGAGGACGAGCTTAGTGCCCACCCTGATACCTTTATCGTTAGCATAGCGCACGCAAACAGCGTCTTAGGCTCCATTAACGATATCCACGCTTTAGCGGCGGTGGCACAGGCGCATCAAGCTTATTTCCACTCCGATTGTGCCCAGAGCAATGGCCTCTTGGAGCTCAAATTAGGTAACAGCCCACTAAGCTTAGTGACACTGACTCCAGAGAAAATATACGGCCCTAAGGGTGTGGGTGCCCTCTTTGTCACCAAAGAGCTCCAGCAAGTACTAAAGCCAATCATTATCGGCGGTGGCCACGAAAAAGGCCTGCGCGGTGGTACGCTCGCCACGCACCAAATTGCGGCTATGGGACAGGCCTTTGCGCTGATGCACAAGGAGCGTGATGAAGTACGCACCCAAGTTAACGCCTTACGCTTACAGCTCTTGCAGGGCCTACAAAAAATTGCGGGCTGTATCCTCAATGGCTATGTAACCGAGGACACCGCGAGCACGGCTCTGACAGAGCTTGAGGAACAGACCCCACACCTACCAGGCATTATCTCCGTAAGCTTTACGGGTATCGACGGTAAGCTGCTCTTACCGAGCTTACGTGGTGTGGCCTGCTCCAGTGGCTCAGCTTGCTCCTCAAAGGAGCTCAAGCCTAATTACGTGCTAACAGCTCTAGGCTACAGTGACGACCTTGCACGCGCCTCACTACGCTTATCACTGGGACGCTTTAACACAGAGGCGGATGTGACCACAGCCCTAGCGGCCATTGAGAAAACGATTACCATGCTGCGCGCAATGTAAGCTCACCCTAAGCGCTAACCTAAGACCACCACCTTAGCCTAAGCCTAAAGGCTCTCGTGCTGACTCTGCCTAAATTGGCGACGCACCAGCTTACAGCCGCAGCTTACAGACAGGGCTGACGCGCTTTCCTAACACCCTGAGGGTTGCTGTCGTAGTGCGCTCTCGCTCTGTAGTAGTAGTAGTAGTAGTAGTAGTACGCTCTCGCTCTGTAATAGCGTCTGCTCTTAGTTTACGGTCTGGGGCTGCTGCATCCAGCTCACTGCAGAGTTTAGTTGATATAGCCCCACCACGCCGAAGTTGGTCACGCCACACGCCAGCGCATGTGCTACTTGATTGATCAATCGCAGGGGCTGCTGCTTTTTGGTATCCACCACACGCAGAGGCGATTCCGCCCTTTGCCCTGCTCCCAAGCAGTAAGGATTGGATGCTCTCAGCAATGATGATGATGTTGTTGGAGATACCTTATGATGACAGTACAGTCCACACCTTGAGCTTAATGATGCAGGTGAGCCATGCCTATCTCAGATGTGCCCTGTGCGCTCGCCTATCACTTAGAGGTAGTGGTTGCTACTCACCACCGCTGTCATCTGGCTTAGGCCCTGTTTACGCCTCTGCTAAGGCGAAATTACCATCAAGAGCTCGCGTGTAATGGCAGTGACCACATCAAGAGGCTGCTACGGCTGGCTGGCACATGGTCTCACACTCAGCGCAGCGCACCAGCCCCATTAAAGCGCCCGCCCCTGCCGTAACGCGCTGCAGTGCATATCCGCACTACAATGCGGCTACTCCCTAGAGGGCAGGGGATGTAGCTGTGCTGATGCACGCCCGCAACCACCATGCTTCTTCTTCTTCTTCTTCTTGGATTTGGAGTTTGCTATGTTCTTCTTTGCCGATCAAGCTACAAACGTCTACGATAACGGCCAAGGCGTAGTCCGTACCGTTTTAGGCTATGACGGGCACATGATGATTGTGCGTAATGACTTTGAGACGGGCGCTATTGGTGCTCTGCACTCCCATCCCCACGAGCAAACCACCTACGTGCAATCCGGTCGCTTCCTCTTTACCATTGACGGTGAAGAGCACGAGGTAAAAGCCGGTGATGCCCTGCACAAGAACCCTAATGTGGTTCATGGCTGCAAGTGCTTAGAGGCGGGCACGCTCATCGATATCTTTACGCCGATCCGTGAGGACTTTTTACCAGAGCAGCAGTAGCGGCAGTAGTAAGGCACAACAGGTCAGCGGCATCTTTTCCCACAGGTACCATAGGGGCTGCAACGTGCACACGCGCATGCTATCGCACGCTCGCTACCGCCATAGCCCTCTCACTTCCTCATCCGCCCGCGCACTCCCTCCTCTGTGCTCTCCTCACTCTTCTCGCTCTTCCTCTCCTGTATGGGGGAGGAGCCTGCGCAGCTCTCCCCAGCGCAGCATGCAAGGGCACGACTGCCTAAAGAGCTGCCTGCAGTTATGGCCATCATGCCTGCCTCTGCCTCAGGTAGGCTCAGGCTCACCTGCACTCTTTATCTCGAGGTTTTGGGCATTGCCAGCACTCCCCCTGCCTCTGTCACTGATGATAGCACTCCATCAAACTGCCACCCACAAGAGCCTTTGTCCTGTGCCCCTTTGCCCCTGTGCGCGCACAGCTCTCCTCAGCAAGATGTGGAGAGGACACCAACCTTACTCCAAGATTGGTTACGCCAAAGGTTGGTCACGCCACATGCCAGCCCATTGGCCCCATATTGAGCACAGGAGTGCTGCTGCTTTTTGGTATCCACCCACCTCAGCGTAAAGCCAACCTCGGAACGACTGACCTCATAGCTGACTGCATTTAGGGCCATCATGCGTGCCACAGCTTCAGGTAGGCTCTTACTCACCTGCCCTCTTTATCTCGAGGCATTGGCCGTTACCCACTCTCATTTCCGCATCCGGCGCCACTGATGAGAGCACTCCTTACCCACCAACCTAAGCTGTGCGCGCACGTAGCTGTGAGCTAATTGAGCTCTTCGTGCATGCGTGGCAACCACGCCGCACCGCGAATACCCGAGCTGTCACCAAAGACGTTTTTCACAATCGGCGTCGTGAACTCCCCACCAAAGATGTACTTTTGTACCTGCTGTGGTAAGAGCTCATAGAGCGCATCGATGTTGGACATGCCACCACCGAGCACAATCACGTCAGGATCGAGGAAGTTTACGTAGTTGGCAATGGCCCGCGCTAAGCGCGACACATACGCCGCAAAAGACTGCTGCGCAGCCGCTTCGCCCTGAGCTACCCGCGCCATTACCTCACGGCTGCTGCAATAGACCTTACCGGCATGGCAATCAGCATCGTTATAGGCATGGCACTGCTTAGCGTACTCACGCTCTAAGCCGGTACCTGAGACAAAGGTCTCTACACAGTACTTTTGCCCACAGTAGCAGCTGACATCAGCCCACCACTGCCGCTCATCTTCTGTAAGCCATGGCAAGCTGTTATGACCCCACTCACCAGTGAGCAAATTACGACCGCGTATGAGCTTTTTGTGGTGCACTAAGCCCGAGCCTGAGCCCGTGCCTAAGATCAGTCCCCATACCAGCTCCCCGTCCTTACCTGCACCATCAGTAGCCTCAGAGAGGGCTAAGCAATTGGCATCGTTTTCTAAAAAGATGCGGTCATGACCTAAGACCTGCGCTAAGTCGTGCTGCAGATCGTGGCCAATGAGCCAATAGGAGTTGGCGTTCTTAATGGTGTGGGTTTGCTGCGAGACAGCACCTGGAATGGCTATCCCTACGGGAATAGGCGCGGCGCTCTTACTGCCCGTAGCCTTTGCAAGGGCATCTTGAGCCGCAAAGACTAAGGAGGAAATGGTCTTAATGGTGTCGTCATAGGAGCCCTTTACGGTGGCGACCCGCTGCCGAAAAAGCTCTTTACCAGTGCTGACATCGAGGGCCATGATCTCGGTCTTGGTGCCGCCTAAATCGACGCCCAAGGAAAATTGCGCCATGACAGTGTTTCTCCACAGAACAAAGTAAGGAATAGCAGGTGGTGCTAAATGCAGTAAAGCCGTAGTGCCAGATGCTGGAAGATAGGCACCCTCAAAAGCACCTCAAGACGCCTTATCGCGAGCATTGCGCCGCAGCCAACACCTCCTCTCAGAGGAAAACACCTGATTGCAGGCAGTGACCTCCTGTGGGATTTGCTTTTGGTGATACTCGCAGTGGCGGCACTTTAGGAACAAGTGCTCTAATAAGTGACGGATTCAGTGCTGGTAACGTCAAATACCTCACGTCACCTCGAGATGCATGGTGCTGGTGAGTCGCATCCTACCTAGGAACGGTGCACCATGATTACCCTAAAGCCCGTCAGCTCTTAAGTCAGTTGTTACTGAAGATACCTGAGGAAACAGCTACAGGGCACACCCCACCCTAAAGTAGCAGGCATAACTCGTGATGATGGAGTAGGTGGTGGTGGTGGTGGTGGTGGTGGTGGTGGTGGTGCAGGCACAAGTGCAGCAGTAGCTGTAGCTTCCAGCGCCCGCCCCCGCAGCAGTGAGCGTAAACGCGCCCTTTGCCTTTCCTCAGCGTCAAGCGCTGTGCCCTGATAAGCGTCCGCTACAGCAGTGCTGCCTGCACTCACTTACGATAAAGGCGGCCGCCCTGTAAGCTTGTACCTCTAAGCTTGTGGGGACAACCGCCTCTGCTCCTTGCTGTAAGCAGGGATAAACGTAAGAACGTGGCGCTAAGATTGGCGCTAAAAGAGACCTCAGCTTGACCATCAGAGTGGCGCTCAGATTGTCACCACTACTAGCGTCAAGAGCGACTCAAAGGAGACGTCCACACTGGTAGCACCGAGCGTCTGCTCGCGCTGAGCGTCTACTCCTACAGCACTCCTGCGCTTCATGCGCGCCACCTCACCTTAGAGAGGGCAATACCTCAAACCGGTACTGCCAACTCTCTATTAGCCGCCTTTACTTTTGACCACGCACCTTATCGTACTCGTTGCACAGGCACCAGCGCATTGGCTCGTCTTCTTCAATCACCGAGAAGCGTGGGCAGCCCTCAAGGTAGGTGTTGTCCGTGTGGTCGTCATTGACCTTAGAGACTTCCCAGCTCATGACCTTGCCGCCCTCAGCCCAAATGCTGTGGTACAAGCGCGCAGGTAAGGTCACACCAGAGCCAACAGGAATGCGAATCACCTCACCTGGAGCAAAGACGCGCTTTTGCGCATCAAAGCTGATTTCCACCGGACGCTGCTCATCAAGCTTGTCATCTGCCGTAGCCCAGTAGCACTTAATGCACAGCGTACCGCCACCGCGATTGAGGATATCTTCCATCTTGTAGGTGTGGAAGTGATATGGCAGCACCTGCCCATCTTCAATGAGCATCATCTTCTCAGCGTATGGCTTTGGGTACTTTGGGTTGTTCACCGAGCCATTGCGCAGCGTAAAGAGGCAGGTGCCAGTCTTGTAGAAGTCATCAGAGCCGTAGTCCGTGACGTCCCAGCCCAGCTCCAGATCAAAGACCTCGTCCCAAGTGCTCTGATCCTCTTGCTTCCAGCCGTCAGCACTGATGTAAGCAAACTTAGGCAGGGTCATCCCTAAGGACTTAGAAAAGCCGATCGCCTCGTCGACAATTTTGTTAATAAAAGAGCGCTTCACCGCCAAACTCCCAGACAAAAACAACCGCAATCATCCGTGTGCAGAGCAAAGAGGCACCGCGCTCCAAAAGAGCACCGCGCACCACATCAGCGCCGCGCGCAGCAACACAGCTCACAGCGCAATGCCAGCCACAGCAACCGCCACTTAAGGTAGGTAACCTACAAGCGCCGGACGGCGCATTATCTCGAGAGTAGCGACTGAGCAAACTCCTACTCTCAGGGTAAAACACCTGATTGTAGGCAGTTACCTCCTTTGAGATTTGCTTTTTGGGATACTAACACTTAAGTGGAGAGCACTGCTCTGCAATCCTTTGCTGGGGATTCTATGCTATGCCCTATCTTGCTGCCTAGCAATTTAGCGAAAAACCCTGACCCTATCCACAAAATCGCAGCAAAAAGATTTTGCAATCCTTTGCAATGTGCCAATATAGATCCTCATAAACTTTGCCTCGCAACCGTGACCACAGTTACCATAAGTGTTACCCCCTTTACACCCCGCATTAGCTTACTGTGGTTCGCTGCCGTATAGCCGCAAAAAGAGCTGAGCCATACGGCCCCGTCTGCATTGATGGTTCAATACTGGTACTGCTTACGCGTGCTTACGCGCAAGCAAGCAAGCAAGCGTCCTACAGAGTGCTCGGCAGTACGATACCCACTGGTTCTCACTGCAAAGCGCAAAGCGCAACGCTCGTTAGTGTAGTAGCTGTAGTCAGGAGCGACTGACTTTATAGATGACGTAGTTTAGGGTCATCATGGTGCCACGTCCTCAGAGAGGATTAGGCTCACACGCCCCATTTATCTCGAGGTGTATGACATTGCCCGCCCTTACGCCTCCCCTCAATCGTCATTTATGAGAGCACTCATTCCTAAGCGCTATCTGCTGCACCTTGTTTGGCGTCCGCTACCACAACCACCGCAGAGGCGAGCTCCGCTATGTCGTCAGGAAGTGGCTATGCCTCTTCCCCCAGCAACATCACGCGTCCTCATCCCTCTCTAAAGATGCGGGCTCTACTCAGAGTTTGGTGGATACCACAACGTAACCTCACACCTTTAGGCAAGCATATGGGCGTTGTTATGGCGTTTCATGTTAGCCACCTAAAAGTAGTGTGGTTGCTCTATCCACCAACCTTTGAAGAGATCTAAGACGCAGCTCTTGATCCTAAGATTGGCGCCGCTCATAAGAGAGTACCGCTCTTTGTTTCTTGGGAATGGCACTGCCTTTGATGCCTCTGCCCTTATTGCGGCATTTGCTGCTGCCACTGCCACAGCTTCTACAGTCGCTTCTGTCGCTACAGTGTTTAGGCCACTAAGCGCTCGCTGCCCCGCTGCAACTGCACCGATCTCTTTGTCCCACTATTTCGGAGAACGCTGCCATGGGAACTTCCCTCCAAGAGATTGCCGCCGCGCTCCATGTTTCTCCCTCAACCGTATCACGGGCCATTTCCGCTCCACACTTGGTGTCAGCAAAGACGCGCGAGCGTATCCTCAAATACGTCGATAAGATCGGCTATAAGCCAAACATCTCCGCCCGCAATCTGCGCCGCCAGAGCTCCACTACCGTGGGCATCCTCTTAAACGACCTCGATGACAGCATCATTGCCCACGCCGCTAATGTGATGCAAAACATTGCTTTTCAGCGCGGCTACTTCCCAGTGCTCCTCACCACCGACGAGAGCTACGATAAAGAAGCCGAGGCCCTCGACCGCATGCTCATGAGCAACGTCTGTGGTATGGTCATTATCCCCTCTTCCTACAGTGGTGAGCTCTTTGGGAGCATCGACATCCCTATTGTGGAATTAGACCGCAGTAGCTTCCTGCACCGGCACGACGAGTTTCGTATGGACGATACAGCTGCCATGCAAATCGCTACTGACTACCTCATTCAGCAGGGTTGCAAGCATATCGCGGTGCTCTTGGGCAATATCGATCGCGTATCCTCGTTCCGCGCCCGCTACATGGCGCTGAGCATGTGCAATAACAGCATTCGCTACAGCCCTTTTCTCTTGCAGGCTACCGAAACCCAAAAGATCATTGACGATGCCTGCTACCTCACACAGGCTATTATGCAGTGCCAAGCAAAGAGCCGCCTTGATCTCGCCATGCAAGAAGCTATTGACCACACTCCCCCAGAGCAAGAATCAACCGAGGAGTCCCTTATTACCTTAGAGGGCCTGCAAGCGCGGCTGCTGCCAAACAGTGCCGACTTACGCCACTGCACCCGTGACCGCCATATCGATGGACTCCTTACCACCAATCAGTCGCTATGCACGGGCATGCTACACGCCTTTAACGCCAATCCGGAGTGGGCCGAGCAAAACATTAAGCTCTTTACTTTTGACAACCCGAGCTACTTGCAGGTTCTGCCTTATCGCATTGCCACCTTAAGCCAGCCCTTAGAGCATGCTGCATCCATGGCCATGAATTGCTTGCTTGATCGCATCGAGGGCAAAATCCAAGAGCATGCGGAGGTACACCTCTTACGTCCGGAGCTACTGGCAGATTAGGCGTTAGGAATAAGTGATCTAATAAGTGACGGTATCGTCCCCTACCTCGAGATGAATGGTACAGGCGCAACGGAGCCTATCTTAAGGTTAGGTTCGGTTCGCATGACGGCCTTAAATTCCATCATCTATCAGCCAGTCGTTTCTTGCTTCTTGCTACGCCTTTGCGTCCCTTGCCACGCTTTGCTCTTCTGCTACTAACTGCTGCACCCTGCTGCTCCCGTACAGGCAGAGGCAAAGACCTTCAAGATAATGGCCTTAGAGCAAGAGCAAGGGACATTACGGAATGAGTGATCTCATCAGGAGCGGAGGCAAGGTTAAGTGCTGGTAACGTCCCACACCTCGAGATGAAAGGCGCAAGCGAGCCGGAGCCTATCTTAAGCGGGAGCACGCATGATGGCCTTAAATGCCGTCATCAATGCAGGCAGTTGTTCCACAGCGCCATGGCACCGCGCACCACTACCACACCACCACGAGAGCACTGGCGGCCCTCTCTTAAGTCTTAAGACAGCCCCTATCTAAAGATAGGATCGGCTCAGAGTTTGGTGGCTAAGGACTCAACCATCCCCGCCACTACCAGCCACTACCCTCAAGGACAGTCACACTACAGGCCATTACACGGTACAACTGCGTATTTGCTGTAGTCTGTGGTACGGCTGCGCTTTGGTCTCCACCCAACCATGAGTAAAGCCTAAGGATACCCCTGCCGCAGCAGGCTCTGCCGCTTAGAGGCCCAGCGCCGCAAAGCAGCGCAGGCAGAGCAGGCTCAAGTTCACAGCCGACCGCCCTTTGTGTTTGCGCTTGTGCTTGCACTCGCACTTGCACTTGAGCTTGCCACACTGCTCCGCAAAACCTAAGGCTGTACCTTATCACGTGCGCTCGACGAATCACTGGTGCGCACCTTGGAATCAACCTTATCAGGCACCAGCTGTGGCTCCTGATCCTCAAGTGACTCAGGGTTCACAATCGGTGGCACCACAGGGGCCGCCTGCTCTTGCTCCAGCGGCTTGTGCTGCTCTTGCAGCTTTTCAAAGTACTTTTGCGCCTCAGCTGCCTGTTGCCGTAAGAAGGCATCACGCTCTTGCTGCTGCGCATCGGCAATCTCATCAGCTACAGCAATGATCTCTTGACGCTCATAGCGGGCAATTTCCAATAAGGCGTAGCGGTACTCTAAATAGCCAGAGTAGTCGGTAGTAACGCACAGATGGAAGAGGTCATAGGCCAGCTTATACTCCCCGTCAAACTCCGCTTGCTTGGCCATATAGAAGTAAGCCTCACACAGCCGTGGTGCTACTTCCTCAGGTGGGATCTCCGCATTACGAATGGCATCGATCAGCTCATGGGAGTCGATCTTACCTAAGTAGAAATCCAGCACCTCTAAGCCCCATGGCACCTCTTTTTCGATCGCCGCCCGCCGCTGCGCTAAGTGCTCCAGAGCCACCTCTTTCCCCTCTACCGTGCGCTCGATAATGTAAAGCCACGCAATACGGAACGGGTCATTGTGGTCAAACTCGTAGAACTTCTTGAGATCGTCTAAGGCAAGCTGTGGACGCTTGCCATAGTAGAGAGCAATACCACGATTAAAGTAAGCGTAGTTCTCCTCAGGATCGAGCTCTAAGGCCGCATCGTAAGCGTCATAGGCCTCAGCAAAGCGCTCAGCACTGGCAAGGTAAATACCTAAGAAGTTATACACCTGCGCATAATCAGGCACGGCAATGAGCGCACTCATTAACATGGTGCGTGCTGTGACATTCATACCCAAGCGGTCGTAGAGCAGGCCCAGCTGATAGAGCAATTGCGCCCGCCGCTCAGCTGAGAGCTTCTCCGTGCCTAACATGTGGGTAAGCTGCGCCACCATAAGCTGATACTGCTCACGCTCTTCAGCATTAGGGCCGGTAAGGATGACATCGCGCTTGTCTACCGAAAAAGTGGAATCCAGCGGCGGATCAAATACATTAGAGCCTGTGTTTACCGAGCAGGCATTGAGGCCCAATGCTAAAGCAACCACACCGCAGGCAAAGCCACAGCGGCGTAGCATCAGAGGCAAACGAGGCTTAAATGGCTGCTTCACAGACGCAGCGAAGGCGTGCTCTGGAGTTACAGGGGATAAATCTGGCAGCTGTGACCATGACTGTGCTCTGCCTTGTGAGCTAAACAGCCGCTCCATTAGCGCAAATGCGCTGGTGTTTCGTGCCATGAGCCACTCCCCACTCCACCTAACCAAAAACCATGCTGCCTAAAAGACGAAACAGCGGTGATGAGCCACCATCCTGCCCTGCGTCTCACGCCCTAAGGCGTAAGAGCCAAACCATTAGGGGTCACTGTGGGATTGTAGCAACACCTCAGTGTTTTGGCTATGCCGTGACGCTAGAGCAAGGACGCTTTTGGTGCTTAGCTCTGCCCGTAGGCAAAGGCAGATTCTAAGCAGCATGCCTCAGGCAAGGGCAGCTTGCTCTTCTTTGCGAGACCAGAGCGTCATCACCGTACCCCACCGCTGTATGCAAGGCAAAACTAAGACCGGCCTTTTGCGGGGCAAAATCAGCTTGAAGCGGTGCTCTTGCTGCTGCCGCGCCCATCCCTGCAGCCCACAACCATGACCCCGTACAAGCAAACTCAGGTTCTCCTTAGAGCTTGCTGGATAGAACCCCCATACTACTCTGAGGTGGATAACATGAAACGCCATAACCACGGCTCAGGTGCTTTGCCTCAAGCCTACAGGTATGAGGCTTCGTTGGGGTAGTCACTAAACGCGGAGCAGCGAACGAACTCAAGACCATCCTAAGAACTGCTGCTATGACGCGCGGTGGTTAGCTGTACACCCTGAGGTTTTCAGGGCTGCTTTTCACCACTTGCACATACCCACAACACAAGAGTATAATGTTGCTCACCTATGGGGGTGATTCTGGATTCGACCGGAAGTTACCTAGCCCGAGGTGCATGTCGAGGGTGGATCGGCCTCGTTAAAAAATCCACTAAAATAGTCGCAAACGACGAACAAAACTACGCTTTAGCTGCTTAAAAACCAGCGTAAAGCCATCGGTGTTAGCCCCTGCTAGTGTCGGCTAGCAAATCCGGTGTCAGTTTCCTCACTAGCTCGTGTGGATGCCCCGCTTGTGGTTGAAGCATTAAATCCTTTACAAGCTGGATATTCAGTGGCGTGACTCTCCGCAGCTGGGTATCGAGATTAAAGAGAAGTCTAAGCATGTAGTACTGACGGTGAAGTCTTTTGGGACGTGGGTTCAAATCCCACCACCTCCACCAAATTCTCGCGAGCGCAGCGCTTGACCAGACAAGCGTTGCGTGGCGCCACCTGCCTCTTTATTCCCGCCTCTTTCTTCCTCTTCTTTTCTCCGCTTTTCTTTGCGTTCTCTTCTTTGCTCTGCGTTTTGCTGTGGCCTTGCTGCTTGTGTAGGCATTGCTGTGCTTGGCGTGCGCTGCAGTCGGTGTTTCGTTAGGGCTATGCGCTGCTGTGTCTGTGCACCGTAAGTAACCTCAAAGCCCCGTGGAGTACAGGATATGGCGACGGTGGCAATTCCCGGTTCTTTGTTGTAAGTAGGGGATGCCGATTAAGAGCACCAATATGGTTCACATGAAAGTTCATGTGTCTATCAAGGATCGTGACCATTTCGTTCAA
>CASEBB010000089.1 GCA_949286015.1 uncultured Succinivibrionaceae bacterium
GCTCTTATTCCTCAGTTTGAACCTGAGCTGATCACAGTAGGATGGCACCTAAAAGCCAACAACTACCTCTTCACTGCAAATTGTCGGTGTGCATGCTCAAACAGTTTCCACGTAGATCATAGGGCAATGGAGGAGCTGCCAGCGTTTGAGGACATCTCTGAGCTAACAGACGAGCAGCTCAAGGTGTATCAGTTCCTACAGCAGCATGATCTTCACTCTGATCGGCAGCCAGTAAACCTTAAGCAAGGCTACAGTCGAGACCACCACCACCCTGATAACCCTCAGGTTAACATCTTTCGATTTACATCACGTCTTGATGACGGCAGGGTAGTAATCATCTATCAGAGCTGCTTTAGTGGCAACACTAACGACACCAAGTTCTTTGCTGAGGTGATTGAGCACGAGTTAGGTGATCTCATCAGCCGTTACCCTAACATTAAGCATGTGGTGCTTGATTCAGCCGAAGCCACCAGCCTCATCTTAACAATGTTAGATAAGGCAGGAGTGTTCCTCGTTACCCGCGTGCCAGATAAGCTTAGCATCGCTAAGACGGAGATGGAGAAGGCGGCAAAAGGCAAGATTGCCTTCAAAAAGTACAAGGTGCACTACTGCGGACAAGAGTGTTACGTCGAAATGGCGTGGATTGGGCAACACCCTTTAAAGCAAGGCAGTGACAGCCCTCATATGCGTATGCTCTTGGTCAAAGCAGAGGCATTACGTGACCTTAAGACTGAGACTGTGCTGAAGAAGGCTGCTAACGCTCTAGAGAAGCTGCAAGCAGATGCTAAGAAACTCGATCCCTCTAAGGAAGCAAAGTATGCGTGCGAAGCTGACGCAAATGCAGGTTTGGAAGAGTTACAGGAGACCTGTAAGAAGCTGAAGTTCACCACTATCACCCATGGTGAAGCGTACCCTATATACAAGCACGACAAGCCAGGTAGGCCTGCTAAGGGGGATCTTGGCACACTGATCGGCTATAACGTTGCTGTCGAGTGTGAGATCAACCAAGCTGCGGTGGATGAGGCTATTGAGCAGGAACTACTGTTCATCATTGCTACCAGTGATCCGCATATGACTGCCGAAGCAGCTTTCGAAATTTACCACCAGCAAAGCATTGTCGAAGGCAGCTGGAAGACCTCGAAAGCTCCAGGCTTCTATACTGATGCTCTGTACTTAAAGAGAATAGGCCGTATCAGGGGCACCTTTTCGGTGGTGGCCATTGCACAGAACATTATGTGCTACATTTTGGTCTGCTTTCGGCACTTCCTTAAGGCAAACAATCTCGCAGTGATAGGCTCTTCTGGACAGCCTACCCAACAACCAACTTGGCCTACCATCCTTAGATTAGGTGCTGCCCAGAGATTGGGCGTGACTGTGACTCAAGAAGGCGCTCAGGTGACTGATTTGGACGAGGACTCAGTCCTTCACAAGTTTATCTGCTCGCTTGATGAGGAAGTTCAGAAGTACTACAGCCCAGAGTACTATCAGCAGTTCCACCAAGCACTGCTCGACTTTGGTGAGTCGGTTGATGTGTTTTACAGCAACCAAGTGACTCAAGTTGTTACTGTAGACCCACCATCTCCACCACCTTCCGCCCCATTTCCAACCACAACTAATAGTGATGGCACGCCCGAGGACGATACTGAACGCAGTGATGATGCCAGCACTACTGCTACGGGCGACATAGCCACGCCGCATGATGCTGGTGGCGCAGCCTGCACTGCCAGTGATGGCGCTACGGCAGTAGAGCCAGACAGCGATAGTGGCACCAGCACTACTGGTAGTGGCGACATAGCCACGCCGCATGATGCTGGTGGTGCTACCTGCACTGCCAGTGATGGCGCTACGGCAGTAGAGCCAGACAGCGGTGGTGGCACCAGCACTACTGGTAGTGGCGACATAGCCACGCCGCATGATGCTGGTGGCGCTGCCTGCACTGCCAGTGATAGCGCTACGGCAGTAGAGCCAGACAGCGGTGGTGGCACCAGCACTACTGGTAGTGGCGACATAGCCACGCCGCATGATGCAGGTGGTGCTACCTGCACTGCCAGTGATGGCGCTACGGCAGTAGAGCCAGACAGCGGTGGTGGCACCAGCACTACTGTTAGTGGCGACATAGCCACGCCGCATGATGCTGGTGGCGCTATCTGCACTGCCAGTGATAGCGCTACGGCAGTAGAGCCTGACGGCGGTGGTGGCACCAGCACTAATGGTAGTGGCGACATAGCCACGCCGCATGATGCTGGTGGCGCTGCCTGCACTGCCAGTGATAGCGCTACGGCAGTAGAGCCAGACGGCGGTGGTTATGGTAGTGAGGAGCAACTTTTATTGGCTGGTTAGCTAGCAGTAAAACAACGGCTTATAATCAACCCACGAAATTATCCTAGACCTCCTCACGGTCGGTCCTATCGCTTATGACAGTGAGCTAAAGTTGCAGAGCCTGTGTGATCTTGGCAACTCTACGCACAGCCGTGCCAGTCAGGCTCGGCTGTATTGCGGGCGTTGGTAGCGCTTTTCACCACAACCAGCTGCGAGATGAATCTTGCTACAATAGCTCGTACTTACGCATGTTTAACCGTAGCGTAGCGGATACGCGAACCTGAGAACAGACAGCTGCAAGGTTGCGTTCTGGTAACGTACCCACTCCTAAGATGAATGGTGAGGGTGAGCCTGAGCCTCTCTTTGGTTGGGGCTCGCATGCTGGCCTTAACCGCCGTCTATGAGGTCAGTTACTCCTATGACGTGACTCTACCGCTGGTACGTGCTGCTGTGCTGTGCGCTATAGCCGCCTCTTGCTGCAAACAGGTGGCGCTAAGCTTTGTGTTTAGACACAGTGTGTTTCAATGATGGGGGCGATCTTGGCCAAAGTTCCTAACAGTAGATTTGTGTCCTACCTCGGCAGCTATGGCCTTGGCAGCAATTTGCAATTTGACGAGCATGTGGCCAAAGCCGCCGTCAAATACCAGATGACGCCCTTCACGTTTGACCTGCCACAGCAAAATGCCTATCGTGAGGCTATCCTGCAAGCCATCATCAACCAGCGTTCAACCTTAATTTTGCTTTGCGGCCGTGCCGGTGATGGTAAGACCTATTTCCTCCGCCACATCTTCACTGATCTCATCTGTGGCACGATTGATCTCTGGAACACGAGCCCAAACTTCTTTACGTTGCAGAGCGGCAATATCACCTTCACCTTAGTCAAGGACTTTACCGCCAACGACAGTGCAGCTGACCAAAAGAAGTTACGCGCCACCATCGAGGCCATCTTCAAGCAAAACCAAAAAAGTGCAGCTGCCGATCTCAACGCTACTGCGATGCAAGAGCAGAGCTATAGCCCCTGCCATATCGTCATCATCGCCGGTAACAACGGCAAGATCTTAGAGCGCTTCCAGAGCTTCTTTGGCGCGCAGCGAGCTGAGGTGCAAGCCTTTATCGGCGCCCTTGAGCGTTACATGCTGCAGCACGATCGCTCTGCCCTTGACCAGCTCCCTAGGGTGCAATGCCACGACATGTCCGCTTGTTTAGGGACAGAAGAGATTGCCAACATTTATGTGGAGGTCTTGGGGGATAAGCGCTGGCAGAGCTGCGAGCAATGTGGCTATAACGACCTTTGTCCCATTGTGCGCAATCGCAAGGTGCTGCAAGATCCCCTTGTTTTGACGCGCTTTTTGCAAATCCACGAGCTGTTGGTCGATGACGGCTTGCACTTTACGATGCGCAATGTGCTGCTCCTCATCGTTAATGCGCTCTTAGGGCGTGACTGTGATGACAAGTACCTAACCTGCCAAGTGGTAAGCAACAACTACGCTCGCGTTACAGAGCAGATTAGGGCTTTGCCGCTGTCTGAGTCACTTGACCATCAGCAAGAGCAAATTAACCACATTCTGATGCGCAGCAAGCTGGGCTCCAAGCCTTTTGACAACCTCTTCGGCTGCAACTTTACGCAAAGTCTGAGTAAGCGCGGCCGGAAAAAGAGTGTCAGTCCAGCAGCAGTAAGTGCGCTCAGCGCGGACACCATGCCGATTTTCTCGGCCTTGAACATGCTGGGCATAGGCTCCTTTAGCACCAAATTGAGCGATGAGTTCTTAGTGCTCGGCGGCAATAGCGAGATCTTTGATCAGAGCATCACGCAGTTTTACCACGAGCTCAAGCGCACCCACGATCACTACGACCTCTTGAGCACGCTGGAGCAGTGCTACGAGCAGGTACAAAAGGATAACGGCGATGATGACAAGAGCAGCGCCGAAGCTGAGCTCAAGGCGCTGCAGCAGATGCAAGAGCTCTTGATGAGCTTACGCCGTTTGCTGTTCTTTGTGTTGTCTGACCCCGCCAGTGACCATTTGTTTGCTAAGGAAATCACCGCCGCGCAGCAAGCTTGCCTCACCCATCACGGCAACCAAGGTCTTACCCCCAGCAGGGCGTTATCAGTGGCAAGCACCAACGCCAAGCCGTTTTTTAACCCGTTCTTGCTCACCGCCTATCCTTTTGCTTTGAGCTACTTAACGCTCAAGCACGATGCTCTCACTGCGGCGGCTGCGTCCTCTGCTTACGGTGCTTACGGCACGGCTGCGAATGGCTTTAACTTGCGCCGCTATCCTGCAAGTTTTGATTGCGCTAAACAGCTCATCGTGGGCTTAAATCGCGCTTTTACCAGCCTGATGCTCCTTGACACCTCTGACAACAAAGTCTTAATCACCACCAACAATAAGCTCAACCCGCTGGCGCCTAGCGTGATCTACGATGACAGGTATGAGGTGCAGGTGGATTACGAGGGTAGGGGCAGCGCTAATACCTTATGCTTAGCGCTGCGCGGCAAGCGCTTAGTTCTGGTCTTTTACGCCAACGCGAGAGCGCAAGGACAGCTCTCTTACCGTGAGGCTGCGCAGAGCACAAAGCAGTGCTACCTTGAGCTCAGTCCCAAGCTCTGGACGTACCTCATGTCCCTAGCTGAGGGCACAGCGGGGGTGTCGTTTGCGCAAGAAAACTCAAAGGATCTAGCTGCTTTCAAGGCCAGCATCGATGCTGCGATCAGAGACGATATTGTCAGCTCCCACGAGGGGAGCACTCCGTCCTTAGAGCAGCTCTTTTACAGCATCCAAGTCTGTGTGGTCAATAAAGACGGCAGCTTACGCCGCTCCTAAGTGGGGCCGCATGAGCCTATCCTTGGGATGCTAATGTCAGATACGCGGCGCTTCATGTACTGAGCGACTTAGGCACGATAACTGATAAGAGTTCTGCTGCATCAGGTAGGTAGAGAAGCTCCTGTGCTTACTTTGCTTGGGCCTAAGCCTCACATCGCATCACTTCTTCTTCTTCTTCTTTCCCTTTGGCTGCAACCATGGAAACTTCAACCACGGCTAATGATCACCAAGCGCATGTCCAAGCGCTCAAGCTTGCTTGTGCACAGCTCCCTGCAGATTTTGCCGAGCAAGCGCAAAATCCTGAAGCTTGCCGTGAGCTGTTAAAGCCAGTGCTCGTAGCCGTGCGTGACCTTGAGGACGAAGTGCTGGGCAAACGCTTTGCCCCAAAACGCGAGCAGGGAGGCTTCTATTGGCTCGAGGAGGATATCTTCGGATCGGGCTTTGGTGCAGCAGAGGGCAGTACTCACTCGATGCTTGAGTTTCTCATCGTCCTTGGTTGCCACAACCAACAGCAGCCCTTTGCCATTAAGCAGAGTGATGGCTTTGGCCGCTTTGCGTTCATGAAGCGCCGTAATTTGCGCTTGCGCCAAATCCTCTTTAACAATCCTAAGCTGAGCCAGCACGCTAATGCCCTTTCTGCTAACAAGTGGAATGAGTGGTTACAAGACTTTGCGCAGCACTACGAAGCACCTATAGATAGCCAAAATCAGTTCAGTGGCAAACAAGACTTACAGCCTGAGCATTTTGCCGAGCTACGAGGCATCTGCCGCGAGGACTTTGGGCGTTTTGTCTCCTTAGTGCAGGTTTTACGGGCGTGGGCCATCGATGCGGACAAAGACCGGCAGTGGTCAACCATGTTCCTGTTCCCTTTTGGCTACGAGGCTCTGTTTTGGGAGATTGACACTCCAGATCTCAACTTTCAGCAAAACCTGATGTGTGGTGCCGGACAAAACATCTTTTGTATGCTTGCACGCTCTCTGGCTCACCGGACACATTCAGTCACAGCCTCTACTACAAAGGAACGTCATGCCTCCTCCAGCCCCGCTAACGACCTTGGCACGACCTTAGTGCAGCGTTTCTTTGCTGATCACAATGGCTTGAACTTATTGGCTGCCTACTTGGGTGGCAGTATGCTGCAAGACGAGCGCTTCAGCCAGCTGCTCGAAGTGCGTGAGCGTGTGACTTTTGAGCAGTTGCAAGCTGACCTCAGCCTTGCTGAGCGTGTGGCTATCGTGAAAAAAGCGCAACTCAATCTCTTCGCTACACGTTATCTGCCATATCGCTATCTCCCGCGCTATGACCTCTTGCTTGAGGATTTTACGGCCATCAGTCGCCTTGATTTAACCAAGCAAGAGCTCTTTTTGGCCTTAGGTGCCATCGGACACTTACATCTCATATGCTATCTGCTTGAGCAGGAGCAGGCCATTCTCAAGATGCCGCAGGCAATGGAGGCAGCATCGGCTGGGTCTACTGTGTCTACGGGGCCAGACATCAATCTCATTGTCTTAGTCGACTCGGCGCAAAAAACAGCTCTGCGCGCCCTCTCGATGCGGCGCTTAAAGGAAAATCGGGCACTTTTTATCAAGGCTCGCACTCACTACATCCGCACCCACTGGCAACTGGTATCCAAAGCTTGTTTATCTAAGCTTAAGCCACAGGTTAACTTAACACCAAAGGATCAGGAAGTTGCCTGCAATGTGCTGCGCGTTGCCTTTGATATCGCGACGAATATAGGCTTTGACTTAGATCATGGCACTCTAAAACTTAGAGCAGGTAAAGTGGGCGTCACCCAAACTACCACTCAGCCGTTGACCATTAATGATATCGGCGAAATCCTTGTTAACAACAAGCGCGATGCCCATATGGTTAACTTGCATCAGACATGGGGGCGCGATATTGGCCTTGTGACCAAGGAAAGTGCCGTGAGCTACTATTACAGCCTCTCTGATGAGCTCTTGTACTACATGGTGCTGGCCTTAGTACCACCTGAGCGGCCGCAGCCCCTGTCTCACTTTTTACGTGAGCTCAAGCGCCGCTATCATCTTGTCATTGGCCCGCACGAGGCGCAAGACCAGCATTATGCGATCGAGGAGGCTGAGTTTGTTGCCAATGAGGAGCAGTTCAAGCGTAAGCTGCAGCGTAACAACTTGCTCATTAATCTGAGCGATAGCTGCGATTATGTGCGCAATCCCTTTACCTCGAGCGCTGCCGCTCGGTAGACCGTCACTAAGGGCAAATGTCGACTCTCCTCCGAGTTTCTATGACTGGGCAGTACTGTACCGCATGCTCTGTGCTGGGATTCAAGATAGTGGTGAATATGGCACCAACACTACTCCAAGGTGGGTCACGTCAACCGCCATCACAAGGCTTCCCTGCTTGATCACATTGGCACTACTGCTTTTTGGCATACAACAAACTCTGAAGAGAACCAAAATGTCGACCAGTGCTGTCGACGACCTCTTAGAGGTGGTGGCGGTGGTTGCTACTCACCACAGCTGTCATCGTGCCTCTTGCTCTGCTTACGCCTCTGGTAAGTTACCCCAGAGAGCTTGAGCGTAATGGCTGTAACCTCGTCAGTGACACGAGGCTGCTGAGGGTAGTTGTTACCTTGAGGTGGTACTCACCGCACAGATCAGGAAATGACAGCAGGTTAAGCAGGCGTCCTGCCGCTCCAGATCGGCGCTGAGTCCACAGCACAACTCATCTCGAGGTCAGGGACGTTGCTCTCCCAAGCCCAGCACCCGTCCCTTAAACGTTAGACCAGAACTCCCGTTAGAACTTAGCCATGGGGATCTTGCTTCATGCCAAATGATTTGCACAACGACCACAACTCTGCTGCTCTGACTTTGGCGGAGAGCATGTCCTTAGACCATTACCGTCAGCAATGGCAACTGCAGCAAAACCTCATCAATACTCTGGCTACCACCCTCTTGGGTCTTGTGGGCGTGCAGTGCTTAAGGGAGTGTATGCCTTCCGCGTTGTCCGCAGAGGCACAAGCTACTGAAACGGAGCTTAGCTTTGAGAGCAGTGGTCTAATCTTGTTTGAGCATTTAGATCCCTTGTACATCAAGGCGATCGTCGAACAAGTGCATGCGGTGCAAGATCCGGTCTTTCAGTCATTGCAGATCAGTATCACCCACAAGGCACTGCAGGGCTTAGACTTAGGTTCTGTGCCACCTGCGTGGGTGGTGCCTGACAACCAAAATGCCACCTATTGGCGCAACAACATCGACTCTGGCACCATGGTGCTCAGTGCCATCTCCAGCGGTGAGAATGAGGATACCTTAAGCAATATCACCAGACGCATCAGCTCCACGTCCTTAAAGCAACAGCTGGCTAATGAGGAGAGCTTACCTGAGCTCTTAGTCATCTTAGGCAAAGCCATCTCTCTACTTCTGGCGCCGAGGACAGCGCCCGCCCCAAATCAGGTGCAAGGCCCTTTTCATGGCTCCATACCAAGCTCCTTACAGGGATACTTGCAGGGCATGCCGCGCGCGATCACTCGCTGGTATAAAGACCAGCTCCGCGCCGATCTCACCACGACTTTAGGTGCTCTCTTAGACTTAGAGATGCTCACCGCCAGCCCTCTCCAGCTGTGCGCTTACGTTTCTTCTGTGCTTCTCTATTTAGCGCAAGATGATAAGCTCACCTTGCGTCAGGCTCTGGGACTGTCGCTGCCCATTTTCGAGGTGCCACGCGAGCAAGAGCTCTTCTCGTTTAAGGGCAAGAGCAAGGCCTTAAGCAAGAATAATGTTACCAAGCTGTTAAATAACACCTTAAAAGAGCGGCCAACGCGTTTTAAGTACGTGGTTGCAGGCCAAGAGCTCGATAGCTTTGCGCCCAAGCTGTTAGCCAAAAACCTCAAGGCACTGCTCAACGCTACCGTTACCCTTGAGGGGGAGCAGCTGTCTGCAGGTACCACCGTCAGCAGCAACCAGAGCCCAGCTCAAGAACAAGCCCAGCCACTGCTTAGCGAGTGGGAAGCGGGCCTGCTCACAGAGTTTGTCTCTGTAAGAGCTAGCGCCAAGCGCGAGGCGTTGTTTCCTGAGCTCTGTAACATCGACTGGCAAGGCAAGCTCGAACTCTTGTTTTCTACGGAGCAACAGCAGACCAAGAAAAAGAGCCTCTATGAGCGCACCATGGAGATGTTCACTAACCATCTGACCAATGAGGCTAAACTCTCGGCGCCAGAGGAAGACATCATTGGCTTGGTAAAGCAGAACATCAAAAGCTTAAGCAGCGCCGATCGCCTTGAGCTGAACGATCTCTACCAAAAGCGCCGCGCTATATTTGTCCAAGAGCCAGCTATCAATCGCGAGTGGTTAAAGTACATCTACTACGAGGACACCTTTGCCGACTCCAACTTCCTCTTGTCTTTGAGCAAGGCTATCCTCAACCTTGCCTGCACCGCCGATAGCGATGAGGTGTTAGAGCGCATCACCATTACCTTAGACACCGTCGACGGCACCGCCCAGCAGATCCTTAACAAGAACTACGCGGTGATGTCGTATTTTAGTTTGCGCTATGGTGCCTTCTTGCGTGACTTAACGCAGAAGCTGCCTGGCCGTTTGGTGGTGGATTACGTCGGCAGTGCAACCACATCGCAAGCGTTGAGTGCTGATGTGACGCTCAATCCGCTCTTTAATTTCCCGCAATTCTTTGCGGAGCGCCTGAAGAGCACCCAAAAAGGTACTAAGAGCAGAGCAGGCTCCACCTCCAGCAAAAAGCAAGATGTGACGCTCACCTTTGTGCTAAAGGCCTCCTATCGCCCTAAGAACCAAAAGAGCAGTGGGCGTGGGATTGGTAGTGCTAAAGCCACGTCCCACACGCTGCGTAAGATTGTGTGGCAGCTCCAGCCTGAGTGCGTCAGTGCCATGATGAGCGCTGATCTGCAGGCTTTAGTTGCAGGCCCATCCTTACGCTTTGGCTTTTTTGCGCACAACGATGCTACCGACCAAGGCACGATCCAAAACTTAAGCCTCTACAACAACACCACCTTGATTCTGCCCAAGACAGAGGCGGAGCAGCTGACCTTCTTTAGTCAGCAGGGGAGCGAGCAATGCGACCTTACCGCTTGCTGGCAGCAAACTCTCCATGTGCTCACAGAGCGCTATCCTCATGAGCAAAGCGCCATTAGCGCCTTAGAGGCACGCTTTACTGACTTTGCGCAGCGCTACCAGCACTGCCTTGAGAGTCTGCAAGCATGCACTGCCAGCTACGCAGAAATCACCGCGCTAAACGTCAGCTATGAGGCCTTGCAATATGAGCTCTTAGCCAGTCCTCTGCAGCAAGATAACCTGCTGAAGGAGCTCTTAGCTCTTACCCTGCAAGTGGGCATGGCTTATCGTCAGGACGCTAAGTCCGTGGATGATTGCTCGGCCATAGCCACACCTTTTACGGTGGAGGCTTTACGCAGTCACGCGTGTAAGCTTAAGCGCGTCAGTGAGCTGATCTGCACTATTTTCACGCAGCCGCTGCATATCAACGAGCGCAAGGTCTTCTTAGCCTCATTAGAGCAGGATCTCAATTACTACGATGCTCCAGAGCTGTGCTTATACGGCGATCACCAACACGAGCTCATTGCGACGCAAGGCTTAGGTGGTTATACCCTGTATGCCGCTCCACAAAAGATCAAGCGTGACTTACAGCAAAACCTCGCATCAACCACAGACACCACCATTGGCCGGAAAAAGGTGAGCGCCAGCGAGGTCTCTATTGGTGCTCAGGGTGGTGGCGGCTGCGCGGGTATTGGTGGCACTAATGCCAGAGCTGACGCTAGCGCGGTCGATTTAGAGGCCTTAGGCGCGCAACTTGACGACTACCTTGTCACCAATCCGTATCCTTTGAGCCAATGCACGTTGGTGTTAAGCCACTGCCCAGCGCCAAGCTTTGCTTTAGAGTTGTATCGCCTGCTAAAGCACAAGCAAGACGCGAGCGTCAGCTTAAGACAAACGCGCTTTAATCTGGTCATTGTCTGTGACGACATGGAGGTAGCACAAAGCATCTTTGCGCCACTGGAGAGTGAGCGCCTGACCTTAAAGCAGACGCAAGAGGGGGCAGCGTTTGTTAAGGACGTTAGTGTCACCATCGTGCGTGATAACCCTAGTGCGGCCAATTTCGGCTCCTTGAATGGCTATTTAGAGCGCATGTGCTTGCAGCAAAGTACAGCCATGGGGGATAGCGCTGCGTCAGGTTTTGGTAGCAATACTGGCTTTAGTGCCGTATCACGCTTTAGTGCCAACTTTGGCAGCAACTTTAGCAGCACTTATGGCATGGGCAGCGGCATGGGCATGGGCCGTAGCGCCGCGCTGGCAGGTGTGGCGGGAGTGGCTGGGGCTAATAAAGCCAACGAGCGCTTTGCGCAGATTGGCCTCATGGTACATGTCTTCGACTCCCATGCGAATTTCAGCTTTACTGAGCCATACCAAGTGCCGCTGGTCACCGACGAGGTGCAATACCAGCCATCGCTCGTGAGTATGGTGGACAATCACCACAGCTTAGGCAGCGAGACCATGAGCCGCTTTGTGGTCATCCCCGTCCTGCCTTTGAGCAAGATCTTGTGGCAGCACAGCATTTACTTGCTACTCAAAGACGGTAAGGCGTGGGCGCAAGCCAAAGAGCAGCTGCGGCAGAGCTTAGCGCAGCCGACCAAAGCCGCTACCATTGCCACGCCGCTGTATGTGCGTACTTTGGTCATGGACTACGCCTCTGAGCCGTTAAAGCGCGCAGTGCAAAACATTCATCAGACTTGTGACACGGTCTTTTACCTTGATGACCTGCTCGATCGCTCTCATCTGACCAAACAGCTGGGAGTACGCGTTCTGTACTACCACAAGCTGCCGCAGAACAGCCTCAATTTCATCATTGCCACCCAAGTCAATGTTGAGGCCAAAACGCGACAGTTTTTACAGGAGCTCGTAGCGCAGACGATACCTGCGGAGCAGCAAGCAGAGTGCTTTCAAGAGCTCACCGCTGCATCCTTACAGATCTCTGGACGTCTCCTCATGCAGGCGCAACAGCGGCGCAAGCAGGCCTATGAGCTCATGGGTGTGGTCTTAACCGCCTTTGTCGGTCAATGTATGATGGCCACCATCGCGCAAAAGTACCCACTCAGTACTGAGACCTATCGCTCTTTTGTGTACTTGGACAACTACAAGGCACTGTTCACAGAGGTAGGGAGCAAGCGCCACAAGTGCTTGTCTGATCTTTTGGGCCTGCAAGTGCTCAAAGTCCAAGAGCAGGATGAGACGCGCTACCTGATCAACTTATTGGTGTTAGAAAGCAAGTTTGCGCAAAATGCCAGCAAGGACACCAGCAACAAGTCCTTACTGCAAACGCGCGAGACCACTGAGCTCTTGTACCGTGCCTTTAAGGATTACAACACGCACTACAGCCTCGATCGCCAGCAATGGCTGGCGCGTATTGCCGACATGTTAGTCGACAACCGCGACCACAAACAGCAAGCTACCACAGAGCGCGCCTTATGGGGGAGCGATCACGAGCTTGAGCTTGAGGAGTTTAGTAAGCTGCAGCAGCTGATTCGTGATGGGCAGGTCGACATTCTGCTCAAAGGCTGCTCCATTGTCTTTGACCGCGCTGTTAAAAGCGACGCAGATGCTATCTCTGGCGCAAGCTCCGCCCCTCGTTGCAGCGCCAACATTGCGGCGGGGCAAGATAAGTTAAGTGTTGATCAAGGCTTTCCTCTGTTGCAGATTAAGTTCACGGGAGCTGGCGTCAGTGACGTGCTGCAGTGTTTCCACAAATACCACGGCTATGGGCAGGCAGCAGCTTTACAGGAACTGAGCCCACACGACGACCTTATTAGCTCTTACTGCCTCAAGGATGACGAGCGCTTCCTCTTAAAGGCCCAGCTTTCAGTGACAGACGCTACAGCGGCAGCTGAGTTTGAGCTCGAGCCAGAGGTAGAGCCAGCTTCTGTGCCTGCATTTAAGCAGGTAGGCGGTGGCAGTGGTTTAGTCCGTGAGATGCGAGGCAGTGGAGAACCATCTATCCAGACCGTTACCACTAAGCGGCCGGTAGCCAAGGCGCAGAGAGTTACAGCGCCCGCCCCCGCAGCGCAGCACCGGCCTCAGCCTACACACACTGCTGTCGCACCGGCGCCGTGGCAGGCTCAGGCGCCCCAGATCCAGACCATGGCCACGCCGCAGGCTACCACGCCAAGTACAGCTTCGCCCGCCGCCTCAATGGCGCCAGCACCTGTGCCTAAAACAGCACAGCCACAGGCAACATGGCAGCGCATGCCTAAACCACAGCAGGCACCAACTTTACCTCAGCAGTCAGTTCTGTCGACAGCACCACAGGCAGTAATGCCAGTAACGCCTGCTACCGCACCGTTGCCACCACATCCGACCACGCCGTCTGCCGCGACTACTGCTGCTGCATTAACGCAAGCGCAGTGGCAGGGGGCCGCAACTTTAGAGCCTGCTACTGCGCCTGTGTCTGTACCAGGGCTGGTGCCTGCACCAGAGCAGGTGTTAGCGCCAGAGCGCAGTATATGGCTGGCAACCTTGCCACGGCGTGCTTATGATGCATGGAGACCAGATGTCGCCACACTGTTGCCATACATACCGCGCGATGACGCCGCCGAGCGAGATTTGCTGGTGCAGAGAGCGACGCAAATTAACAATGTGCTGCGCGAATTTGGGAGTAAATCGACTGTCTTAAGAGCGGAACTGGGGCCGGTTATAACCCGCTTCATCTTGAAGTTGGCTTACGGTGAGTCTTCCAAAAACATTGAGCGTATCGTAGCGGAAATGCCGCGTAAGCTGCAGGTGAAATCAGTGCGCTTTGACGCGCAATCTGGCAGCCTTGAGGTGCCTAATGAGCACCGCTCTACTATTGCCTTAGGCGAGGTGCTGACCAGCCCTGAGTTTATGCAGAGCAAAGCTGAGCTGCCGCTAGCTTTAGGCCTTACCCCTGAAGGCTCTCCCGTGGTGTGTGACTTAGTAGAGGGCGGCCCGCACTTGCTGGTAGCAGGCACCACCGGCTCAGGCAAGTCAGTTGGCCTCAACTGCATCTTGCTCTCGCTGATTACGCTCCGTACTCCGCAAGAGCTGCGTCTGATCATTATCGATCCTAAGCGGGAGTTTACAGCCTATGACGCGCTACCCCACATGCTGCTTCCTGCCATCAATGATGTGATCGCTGGTGCTTGCACTACCTTAGACTGGTGTATCGCCGAGATGGAGCGCCGCTTTGAGCTGTTTCATTCCGTGGGGCAAAACAGCTTATGGGAGTATAACCAGTACGTGACCAAGGCGCGGGCGTGTGGTGCTCCAGAGAGCAATTACCTCGCCTTAAAGGATCATGGACACGAGTTCCTCGAGCCGCTGCCACGCATTGTGGTCATGATTGACGAGTTTAGCGATCTCATGGCCCAGACCCGTGCTGCCGGTCGCACTAAAGGCAGTGAGTTTGAGAGCTTGCTGTCCCGCTTAGCGGCCAAATGTCGCGCCGCCGGTATCCACTTAATCTTAGCGACGCAATCGCCACGCAAAGAGGTGGTCACGGGCTTAATAAAAGGGAATCTGAAAGCACGCATTGCTTTTAGTGTCAGTAGCAGCACCGAATCTCGTATCATCTTAGATGAAACTGGGGCCGAAACTCTGCTCGGCAAGGGCGACATGCTGTATCACCTCAACGGTGATACCACGCATCGTGCCCACGGCGCCTATGTCTCCTCTAATGAGATTAGAGCACTGGTCAAGGCGTGGCACACGCGTTATGGTGATCCTGAGTATCTGTCTGCACTGGCCACCTCACTGGGCTTTAGTGTGAGCAGCACTGGCTCTGCTGACGTGTCTCCTGCGCTCCAAGCCAAAGCTGTGGACTTTGTACAAAATCTTAAGAAGCAAGGCGTCACTATAAATGAGAACGCACTGCGCTACGGTCTCGATTTAGACAAACTGACTGCTGCCAAACTGTTGAGCAAGCTACAAGAGCAAGGCTTAGCTTAGCCAAGCCCAGCAAAGCACAAAGCACTGGGCATGGCCATAGAGGGGCGGGCGCTGTGCTGGTTCGCGGCATACGCTACGTAGGAGGCATGCTGGTACAACGCCCGCCCCTGTGAGGCATTCCCATGAACTTATACTGGCACGGCATTGTCACTTGTGATAACTCCTAAGCAGTTGTCACAACCATCTCCGCTGTTTGAGTATAGCACCACCACCATGGCGTGATGTTGCTCTTGGGGTGTGTCCATGACCTGTGAGGCTTAGTGCTGTGCGTGGCAGCTATAGCGCTTACAAGATGGAGAGGCGCATCTTAACCCTGAGGGATGAGTTGTTGACGCGCTGAGTTGATCTGTCAGCTCTTAGGTTCGCGGGTATGCCTATGAGGCCTTGTCGCTGCAGTGTTACGACCTGTGTGGTCTGATAACACTTAGAGGTAGTGATGAAGTTCAAAAGTATTTACCGAGCCACACCGATCAGCGATCTACTTTGAAGATCACTATTGGATGGCTTGTATTAGCGGTTTATCTTGAT
>CASEBB010000090.1 GCA_949286015.1 uncultured Succinivibrionaceae bacterium
AGCACAAAGTAATGCACTTTACCTCAGTTTTGTGGCATAAGTTCCCTTGCTTTGGCCCATATTACCTTTAAGTAGGTGACCAAGAAACGCCTTATTTACAGGCTTTATAAAATTAGCCTAGACCTCCTCACGGTCGGGGCTTAGGGATAATGCCGGAGGGGTGGTGATGGTAGTGGTTGTTGTTGTTGTTGTTGTTGTGGTGGTGGTGCGCGGCTGGAGCTTTATCTTGGGAGTGGCGGGTAACGGTTCTACGCAAGGGCAATGACGCAGCTGCGGCTTTGCGCGCCTTATCTCGAGGTAGCCCTATGAGGTGCACCTACTCCCTACTCAGGGAGCGTGGCGCCAGATACCAGAGCAGCGCTTCTGTACCCTATCTAAAGGTTCTGCGATGGAGAAATGGGCCTTGCTCTACTCACAGTAGAGACTCACCCACGCCCCCTACTCTTAAACCGATGCGGCTTGCGCCCCTAAAGACGTTTCACCTTGCTCTAAAAGCTGCAGGCTCTGGCGCGCTTCACTCAAACACTGTAGCGCTGCATTGTCCGCCGCATGCGAAGCACTCTCTATCAGCTTTAAGCGCTCCGCCGCCGCTTCAATATTGGCTGACACCTGCTCCGCTGGCGCATGATAAACCGCAATGCGCTCCTCACCCTTCATCTTACGCGCCTCACCTAAGGCCTCATAAGCGGCCTTTAACAGGCTCCCACAATCAGGCGCATCCTCAGGGTACATCGCTACACCAATGCAACCCGTGATATTGAAATCATGCGCCATCGTCTCACGCTTGCGCGCCAGATTCTGGATAAAGTTCTGCGCTAAGGCATACGCCTGCACCCGCGACACATTGCGCAGCATGATGCCAAACTCATCGCCACCTAAGCGGCATAAGTAATCACTGTGCCTAAAAGTCAGGCGCAGCACGCTGGCTACCACGCGCAAGATACTGTCACCAAAAGCGCGGCCGTAGGTATCATTGACCGACTGGAAGTTATTGAGGTCAAACACCAACAGCGCATGGCTCTCATCACCATCCAAATCAAGCAACGACTTGCAGTGACGGTACATCGTATTGAGGTTATATAGCTCCGTCAGCACATCAAGCTTGCTCTGGTTCTGTAACGTGCGCAGCCGCGTCTCATACTGGTCAATGTTAATGAACTTGCCCACTACCTTGAGGTGGCCTGTGCTCTCATCAATGTAGGCAATGGCCGAGCAGGTATGCCAGCAGAAGCGGTCGCTGTGCTCGTCCTTCAGGCGAAACTTCACCACCGTTGGGATGTTGCGATCAACCAAACTGCGATCAGTCAGCAGCTTTTCAAGTGTCGGCACATCATCAGGGTGAATCAGCCCCATGCGCACTTCATCAGCAAGGAAGTTTGTCGAGACCTTAGGAGCCGGTGGGTTGATAAGCGACGGGTAGTTGCCTAAGCGCTCCATGCTATCGGTATTGGCGTCATACTCAAACACCATGTCCTGATAGCCATTGTTGAGCAAGGCATGACGGCGCTGATCGAGCTCTAAGGCACTGCGCTGACGGTTTTGCGCGGTGACATCCCCCAGCAGCATGGCAAACACAGGAAGGTCTTGCTCATTGTGGCCTAAGAGCGCCGCACGCGCATGCACATCAATGTAATAGCCACGACGATGCAACAGCCTAAAATCAATGTCCAGCGACTTAGCACCGTTCTCGATTTGCTGGAAATAGCGCGTCAACAGTGGCAGGTCATCAGGATGCACAAACTTGCGAGGCTTATCATAATAGCCGTTTTGCGCCTCAGCTTGCCCGTTCTTAAAACCCACTAAATGGTAAAACTCATCACTGCCCGCGAGCAGCTGACAGAAGCGCTGATCATTACAATAGACCAGCTCCAGCACCACGCAGCCTAAGAGGCGTAACTGCGTAAAGATGTTGTGTTTGTCGTTTTGCAGCAGTGGCAGCACCGCATCACGGCCCAGCGCCTCATGCGACAAGGTGTCGCTGGCACAATTGGTTGCCGCGTCTCCAGCTGCACTTGCCGTCTTCACCGCTACCGCCTTTACCGCAGGTGCGGTGTGCAAAGGGGCGTCTGTAGAGGCCATGGAGGACGCATCTAAGGTAGGAGCAGTGGTAGTCAGAGTCACGATGCCACTTGCACCAATCTTAGCGGCCTTGGGAGCAGAGCTGGTGTTGCTCGCTTGCTTCTGCGCTGCGGCCTGCTCCTTGCCCATATGATGGTTCATGCTGTACATGCTCTCTAAGAGCATGTTGGCGGAGTGATCAAAGGTAGGCTTGAGCTTATACGAGGCCGTGAGGTTAGCCACGCTCTCGGCGGCGTGCTCCTCTGAAGTTGATGGCACAACGGACACGGCATTAGCAGCAACAGGCTCAGGACAAGCATCTGTCGCAACGACCTTGCTCTCAGCTGCTACAGCTGAGGCCACTTCTGTGGACACAGTAGTCTCCTGTGCCTCATTATTCCCTTGTACAGCACCCTGTGGCTCTGTCTGCGCTGTTTGGGCTTGCTCTGTTGCCGCGACCTCCTGCGTCGAGGCTGTAGTCATCGCATTTGTCGCCACCTGAGAGCGTGGCTCTGGGCTCTCATACTTTACTGGCTGTTCCATGATGATCATAGCCTCATTTCACAGAAAAAAGGTGCATCTACCGATACAGCCGACTCCTCTCTCCACAGCTGCCACAGCCTGATTAGAGTATGTACAGGAGTCAGCGGTCTTAATTGAACTCAAACTCGTCCAGAATGAGCTCATTGTAGCAAGTCGCAGAGACTGTGTTCTGCCTCTTGAATATCATTTCCAGAAAAACTGGTGCCGCCCTTGCGCCTTGAGAGCAGTTATGCAGCACATGCTCTCATCCTCTATAAAAGCGGCAGTGTAAAGGAAAGCTGAGGGCAAACTTATGGATAAATTTGAGCAAAGCTGGGGCAGATGTCAGAGTAGGACTCTGGAGGCAGGGGCGCCTTCTTATGAGCGGTATACAGACGGCATCTTATGGATGCGTTAGCGCTAGCGGGTGTGCGGGCAACGAGCACTTAATTAGGGGGTAACGATTGTAACTGGGGAGCTTCAGATTAGAGAACCAGCGGTGTGGAGCAGTGTTGGCAGCCCCTATCTCAATGTTGCTGGTAATAGTAATGGTTCCGGTGGTAGTGTTGGTAGCTAATACTGCACACGCCTACTCAGAGCATGAGGCATTCCCCACGACAGCGGCACACATGTGCCCTATATCCACTCCAAGTAGACACTACGCAAGCATCCTGCCGCCTTGTGCCCCAACCGCAACCTGCTGTCTATTGCGACTACCCCATGCGTATGGCTCTGATGCCATCTTGAGCTGCCAGCGACGCGAGGCAGGGGCTTAGTCTGATCTCGAGGTTGGTGATGCTGCTGACGTAATGGTAGTGGTAGTGGTAGTGGTGGTGATGGGAGTGGGAGTGGTGGACGACAACCATACCTCACTAAGAGTGATTGGCGTCATTCACATGGCAAGCGAGCTTAACCCTAAGCGTCTTTCCCTGCTGTCACTTCTTGAGCTACCTGCGATGCTGCATCGCCGTATCTTAAAAGTAGGTCGCGAGCCATCATCCCTGCTCACAGCTTTTCCCCAATGTGGTCACACAGCCAGCCGCTGCTACCATCCTTGCGCGCAGCCATAAAAAAAGCCCGCTGACACCACATGGCGCTCGCGGGCTTTTAGCTGATTATCCAAAGAGATTAGGTTTTTGGAGGTTTTGGCCGCCTCTTTGGTGCGACCTTAACGAAGCTGTGTGTGAGGAGGCCTCGTTAACACGTGGTTTTGCGTGATTCCGTTACTACTGGCGCTTGAACACTAACAGGTGAGCCGCAAAGTCACGGTCAACCTTGTCCATGTTGACACCAAAGTGCATCAGCTCGTCGCCACCAAAGACGTCACCCTCTAAGTTGTAGTTGGTGAGGTAGTCTAAGGCGTTCACAGCCAGAGATGGCGTCCACATGTGCTTGCTGACCTTGTAGGTCGCATCTGGGTCTAAGCCAGTTAAGCACACCTTGCGGATGTTGCCCTGTGGCAAGCACAGATTCTTGAAGTACATGAAGATGACTTCGCTACCGTCTTGCGACACGAACTGCCATGCAGTCTCGTTTTGCGTGCCCTCAAATGGGCTCATTAAGCGGTAGAACTTGCCCAGCTGAATGGTTGAACGCAGCTCCTTGTACAGAGCAATGTGGCCCTTAACCTCTTCTTGCTCCTCAGGGCTTAACTTGCCTAAGGACATCTCATAGCCGAAGTTGCCCGACATCGCGCACACAAAGCGGCTTAACATTGGGGTGGTGCGGCCAACCTGGTGGTTAGGGCAAGCAGAAACGTGGCAGCCCATGGTGATTGGTGGGAACACCAGCGAGGTGCCGTACTGAATGCGCTGACGAATCACCTCATCAGTGTCATCAGAAGTCCACACCTGCGGCATGTAGTAAATGAGGCCTAAGTCGAAACGACGGCCACCACCGGCGCAGCTCTCAAAGAGGATGTTAGGGAAGGCTTGCGTGATGCGCTCCATGATGTCGTAGACACCAAAGACAAAGCGCGTAGCAATCTCTTGCTGTTGCGAAGCTGGGAACGCAGCAGAACCGATGTCGGTTAAGTTACGGTTCATGTCCCACTTCACGTAGTCGATGTCAGCCGAGCCTAAGACCTTGCAAATCGAATCGACCACGTAGTCACGCACGTCTTGACGCGAGAGGTCTAACACGTACTGGTTACGCTGCTGATAGCGCTTGTGGTTTGGTACACCTAAGGCCCAATCTGGGTGCGCACGGAAGAGCTCAGAATCAGGCGAGACCATCTCTGGCTCCACCCACAGACCAAACTTGCAGCCTAAGCCGTGAATGCGGTCAGCTAAGCCCTTGATGTCGTTTGGCAGCTTCTTCTTATTGATAATGGTCCAATCGCCTAAGCTGCAATTGTCCTTATCACGCACGCCGAACCAGCCGTCGTCGAGCACAATCAGCTCAGCGCCTAACTTCACAGCGTCCTTTGCAAAGTCGACGATGCTGTCCTCAGTGAAGTCCATGTAAGCAGCTTCCCAGCTGTTGACTAACACTGGACGCAGTTCGTTGCGGAACTTGCTGCGCACTAAGTGGTTCTGCACAAAGGCGTGGAACTGCTGCGACATGGCGTTAAAGCCGTCGGCAGTGTAGACCAGCACAGCCTCAGGGGTGTTGAAGCTATCACCGGCCTTTAATTCCCACTTGAAATCAAAGTCGTTGATGCCCATCACCATGCGGGTGTTACCAAAGCTATCCACCTCGGTAGCAGCCTCGAAGTTGCCAGACCAGACTAAGCCGCAAGCGTAGACTTCGCCTTGGAACTCGTCAGCATTATGGGCGCATAAAGCGAGGAAGTTTTGGTGTTGGTGAGAGGTAGCACCACGCGAGGAAGCGGCGATCTCAATACCTGGGTGTAATGGGGTACGGTCGATTTGACGCTCAAAAGCGTGCTTGCCCCACAGCTGCACACGATCTAACTCAGCAGTTGGCAGGTCTAAGCTGACAGAGGCAGCCTTGGTTAAGTACACCGTGCCAGCACCCACATTCTTGATGCGAGCAGAACGCACGATCACGTCAACATCATTGAAGATGGTGTAGGAGAGGACAACCTCTAACTCACCGCCGACTTCCTTTAAGGTGATCTCTAAGGTATCGGCCTCATCTTCCTTGTTGACAAAAGCAGCTGGTAAACCGGCGATGCCCTTCTTGCCCTTGAAGATTTCGTGGCTTTGATAGCGCAGATCGAGGGTAGAGGTGCCATTGGAGAGCACAGCGGTTAAAGCAGGGATGCGGTAATCACCGCTGCCATAGAGGCCGTACTCCTGAGGCAGGGCGTCTAAGGAGAAGGTACGAGCATCGGCCAGAGCTTCTGGGTTAGGAGCACCCTCACGCTCGGTTTGGTAGAAAGCACGATCGATGTTGAAGTGCTTTAAGGCCTTACCAAAGTACATGTGGCCTAAGTAGCCGTCATGGAACAGCTTCATGACGTACTGGATACGGCCGTTGCTTAAGGTAAAGCTGCGCTCTTGCTCGTTGTAAGTGATAGCCATATGTAAACCTAATCTCCCACAAAGCAGCCACAAATCTGGCTGGCTGTCAGGATAAATGCGTGAGTGAAAAAAGGTACCGCCACCGGCTGATACCTAGCGTGGACGACGCGCTGTATGCGGTGCTCTCAAAAATACCTTAAGCTCTTGGTGTGATTGCTTGCAAAGAGGGGAACATGCGTCGCATAAAGAGTAGCTGCAGGACAGCCTCTCTGCTCTGTCCTACTGGTGCTTACTTTAAGCTTTAGAGGTCGGTGCTGGTAACACGTAATAGACTTTTCTGACACCATATCGACCAATATCTGAGATTGTGAGCTACCGCAAGTTTTTCAGAATGAGCAATGTCGAGGAAGCTTGACAGAGGCTGCCCAGCGTCTGCTGCTATCAGGCAAAAGCAGGTGAGGACTGCTGCAGCAAAGCAGAGACAAATGCGGGTAGGTGCGACCTATCTTGCCTATCTACCTTTCTTGCCTATCTTCAGAGACGTCCATCCCTGTGGCCCCGAGCTGCCGGTGTCGCAAGTCAGAGGGGATGACTTTAGCGGCACTGCAACTCCTTCTTACCTAAAAGGTAAACAGGAGGATGCTGCGCAAACCACATGGTCTAAATGCTCATGCGTGCCACGCCTTGCTTGCCTGCTCGCTTAGAGGTAGCAGAAGCGCTGCCGCGCTTTATCTAAAAGTGAGACAAGAGTCCCTCCATGGCTGGGGCCCTATCCTCCTACATAAACAGCGTGGTAAAGGTCGTTTGCTGTTGTTGCCGATACGCCTGCGGCGTCATCCCCGTCAACTCCTTAAACACCCGACTAAAGTGCGAGGAGTTGCTAAACAAAAGCAGCGAGGCTACTTCATAAATAGGCATCGCCGACTGCACCAATAAGCGCTTTGCTTCCTCCACGCGCTCAAAGCGTAAGCAGCCCATAATGGTCACATCACAGTCGGCCTTGAGCACGCGGTCTAAGTAGTCCACATTGACTTTGAGGTCACGGGCAATCTGCTTGCGATCAACCTTGGTGTAAAGATAACGCCGCACCACCTCCAAAGCCTGCGTGCTAAGGGGCCTCAGGATCTTCTTTGGGTACTGTTGCTTAGCCTTCTGCACCAAATAGGCAAAGAGCAACCCGCTCTTGTAACCAATCAGATCAGCCTGCTCTACGGTCTTACAGCGCTCGAGAGACAGAATCATAAAGTCCGCAATGGTGTACACATGCTCTGCACTTAAGCCACCGGCTAAGGCTGCACGGGAGTTTAGCACCACAGCGCAAATCCCCTGATTCTGCGCTGAGCGCAGTGGGGTATAACCTAAGATGCCATTTTGGCCATTGTGACGAATCGAGCGCGTCAGCGCAAAGAGGTTGGGGTCGCCACGCCTAATCGCATCGAGGTCATTAAACTCAAAAACGTAGCTGCTGTGGGGGCGGTTCTCAGGTACCACCTCACGCCAATCAGGCAAGATGTCTTTTACCTCGGAGAGCTGAGCGAGTACCTCAGCCTCAATTGTGCTGCCCTTTTGTAACTCCCGTCGTGACTTGAGGTCATGAACATCCTGTCCAAGGGCCCGCTGCGCCAACCATGCAAGGCTCTCTAGCTGCACATTCACTGCCTCACGGCGCCATTGCAGCGTGGCGTCGCTGTCGGCTGCAGCATCACTGTTAGCAGCGCCCGCCCCTGCTGCATTTGCTGTGGTCGTGTCAGCTGCTAAAGCTGCTGCTACCTGTGCAGATTCATTCTCTTTATCTCCAGCGGTGCTGGTGGCGCGGCGGGGAAGAAGCTTGGGGGTAAGCGGCCCTACTACTAAGATGGTGTCATCTGGCAGCGCTAGTCCTCCTACCTGTTGGGTAGTAGAGAGCAGTACGGGGACATTGACGCTGGTGATTTGCTGCACGTAGTGCTTGAGGGCACGGGGTGATTTTTCTTGGAGGTCGATATGACCGTGAGGGACGTACTTACGGAGGGTATTGCCACGGCCGTCTAAGAGCAGCACAAAGCACTGTCCGATTTTGTAGAGACCGGTGAGCAGAGGCTCAAGTTGCGACTGCATTGTTGTTTCCCCCGCGTAGTAGTAGTAGTAGTCAGCTGTGCACTCTCGAGATAAAGGGCGGCAGCCCTCATGATGGTAGAGGCCATGACCTCTTACCCATACCCACGAACCTAAAGAGGGTCGCCCCGCGCTCTGCGCCCTATACAATCCTCTCTAAGGGTGGTCTTAAGCTTCATCTCCAGATGGTTCATCTGGGGAGTTGCCACTTGCAGCAAGAAACTCCCTGAGCTCATTGACATCATCAGGGGCTTAAGTTCGCGGGTATGCCTCTTACCCCAAGAGCAGGTGCACTCACCCTAACCTCTCTCGAGATAAAGAGCGGTAACCTAAACTAACAGCGCCCGCCCCAAAAAGACAAAAGCGCCGCATCGCAGTATGTGCCATGCAGCGCTTTATTGCCAGATTAGCTCAATAGCTTTGTGAGGTGGACAGCAGTCATCTTCAGCGCCCGCCCCCTAAGCTACTCCGAGTCATGGCTCAGCCATTGAATTTTGGAGCTTGACGCATATGCCGACTTGTCCGCTTCTTCCTTTGGCTGCGCTCCTTGCTCCTCTGGCTTGACCGTGTCTTTGCTGTCTGCACCTAACGACACCGCCCCCATTTGGCGATATGAGTTGGTACCAGCAAAGACATGCTGATCAATAGCAAAAGCATGCTGCTCGCTATCGTGCCGTCTCTTAGCCTCACGTATCTCCTCACTGCGGTCTTGCGCCTCATGGAACATAAAAGTCGCAGACTTTGGGGCATTGTACATGGTGCCGAGGCCTTGGCCTTGGGTCTTACCCCCATTAAAGCCATGGTTATCAGCTTCAGTCAAATGGGAGCTGTAGGCAGAGTTAGGGTTATCACTACGCCACACGCCATGAATCTCATTTTGCTTTTGGGTGTGATACTCCTTGGCAGAGATTACCTCTAATGGCTCAGCGCTGATCTCAGCATTAACATCTTCAGCATCAGCATCAGCGGTGCTCTGTTCCGAGTCAGTCATGCTGGCCACAGACGTCGACGTCTCAGGCGCAGGCTCGGTTGCAGTTTCCGACTCACTGTCAGCAGTGCTGCTGTCATCAGCTGGCTCCTCTGCTACCTTGGTGCTCTTACCACTAACAGTGTTCTGCTCCGCAGTGGTCTCTGCCTCTAAAGTAGCCTCAGAGATAGCCCCACCACTCTGGGCAGTCTCTGCCTCTGTGGTAGCGTGAACCGCCTTAGAAGTAGGCTCTTCTGCTACCTCGGGGCTCTCCCCACTCACAGGGGCCTGCTCTGAAGTGGCCTCTGCCTCTAAAGTAGCCTCAGCGGTAGCCTCACCACTCTGGGCAGTCTCTGCCTCTGTGATAGCGTTAGCCACCTCAGAAGTAGGCTCTTCTGCTACCTCTGGGCTCGCACCACTCTCAGTGCCCTGCTCCACAGTGGTCTCTGCCTCTAAAGTAGTCGCAGATGTAGCCTCTCCACTCTGGGCAGTCTCTGCCTCTGTGGTAGCGTTAGCCACCTCAGAAGTAGGCTCTTCTGCTACCTCTGGGCTCGCACCACTCTCAGTGCCCTGCTCCACAGTGGTCTCTGCCTCTAAAGTAGCTTCAGTGTTAGCCTCACCACTCTGGGCAGTCTCTGCCTCTGTGGTAGCGTTAGCCACCTCAGATTTAGGCTCTTCTGCTACTTCGGTGCTCTCACCACACACAGGGGCCAGCTCTGCAGTGGTTTCTGCCTCTAAAGTAGCCTCAGTGGTAGCCTCACCTTGCTCTTTAGTCTCTAGAGCAACAGCACTATCATCAACTTCAGCAGTACTATCTAAAGTGGATTCTGCCTCGGCTCTAGCCTCTTCCCCATTACTCTCTGGTGTCGCTACGCTAGCAAACACCGAGCTTAAACTGGGGGAGTTTGGCTTCTCCTCTGTCGCAGAGCCACTGCCATTAGTATTAGCCCCCTGAGAATCACCACTACGTGCCGCTGCTCTAAAAGCATCCAGTACGGAGTTAAGGCGCATGTAGGATGGAGTACCAGCATCAGCAGGTGCTTGCGTGCCACTGCTTGAGGTAGCAGCGGTGCTAACCTCATTGGCGGCAGGCATCCCCACCAGCGCTTCCATAGCAGCCTTTACCGAGAGCGGTGCATTTGGCGTGGCGTCACTCTCAGCAGGAGCTGGCTCTGCAGTCACAGACTTATCTGCAGCGCTATCGCTAGCAGGAGCAGCCTCACTCTCAACGTTACTCTCAGTGGTGTTATCAGCACTCACCTCAGTATCAGTAGTATCAGCACTGGCCACAGTATCCGGTGCCGTAGCAGTTTCTACTGCGGCGCTTTCTCCTGCAGTATCCACCGTCTCTGTAGCAGCACTCTCTGCGACGTTCTCTGTGGTAGCAGCAGAGGCATCAGCATCAGTATCGGCATCACCCTGCACTGGCTGGTTATTGGCCATATCCGTAGCAGGCCCCGTGCTCTCCATCACCGGAGCAGAAGGCGCCTCTGGAGCCGTGCTGTTAGCAGCAGCTTCTTGCGCAGTGGCAGCAGCACCACTATCACCACTCTCACTACCCTCGGTAGTAGTAGAGTCAGCTACCTCAGCAGTACTGCTCTCTTCCTCCGCAAGCGCACTGTCTGTTTGCTCCTCAGCAACCTGACTATTAGCTTCTTCAGTGCTCTCCTTGGACTCACTTTCAGCACCATCTACCTGCTCAGTATCAGCAGAATCCTCGGCAGCACTCGACTCCTCGTCATCATGCTCCAGCACAAAAGTCACATTAGAGGCAGTGTCGTCCTCAGCGTCAGCTTCAGCTTCACTCTCTGCTGGCTCCTCAATAAAGGTAAAAGCCGCTTTCTCGTGAGGAGCCTCAGGGTAGTGCTTAAAATCCTCAGCACTAATATTTACTAGGTGCTCAGTGGCAACATCAGCAGCCATCTTTTCTTTGAGGGCAGCTTTAATGGCCTCCGAGAGGTGCTCTTTTTGGCTCCACTCAGTGATGAGATCTTGGTAGTAGCCCTCTAAGTCACCGACGTAGACGATGCTGTCTGGATCAGGGGTGCTGTTGGCACCGTTTAAGAGCTTGTTTAAGTGATTGAGGCGGCTGTTAAAGCGGTTAGCAAGCTCAGCGCTGACCTCGGTAAAGACAGTGCGTTCTTTGGCGGTGAGAGCACGACGTGCGCGGTACTTGGAGCTGGTAGCAATCTCCTCCTGCAGAGCTGCTTCTTCAGTTTCAAGCTTAGCTTCAGCAGCGGCCTCAGCAGCGGCAGTAGTGTAACTTGTGGACTCTGCTGCTGGTGCAGTCGTCTTTAAAGTAGCGTTTTCAGCTTGAGATTGGGACTCAACCGTTGCGTCCGCAGAGGTGTCTTCTGTAGTAGTAGTAGTAGTAGTAGTAGTAGCCTCAGGAGCTTTTACCTCTACTTCAGAGGCAGTATCCACGCTAGCAGCACTAGTCTCTGCTACCGGCGCAGCCTGCTCCAATGAATTGCTCTCAGCTTGTGGCTGCGCCTCAGAAGCAGCCTCCACAGAAGCACTTACCACTGAGGTGGTGCCCGTGCCTACTTCTTGAGCACTGGACTCTGCTACAGGCACTGTAGCCTCCGTGGTAGTGTTCTCTGCTGTAGTAGTAGCAGTAGTAGTAGTAGTAGCCTCAACAGGCTCACTTATCTCAGGTGTCTTGTCACTGTCTGAAGTATGAGCACCAGTCTCTGCTGCTTCTACGGCCTCTGCTGCTGGCGCAGCCATCTCCGAGGTAGCGCTCTCACCTTGTGTTTGTGCCTCTACCGAGGTACTCGCAGCCTGTGGTAAGTCCTCTTGTGCAGCCTCTGACTCTACTCTGGGAGAGCTCCCAACAGCAGTTGCTGCTGCCTCACTTGCAGGGGCAGTTTCAGGGGCGGGCGCTGTCTCAGTATCTGTAGCAGTAGTATCAGCAGTAGCCTCTGGAGCAGACATCACAGCAGATACATCCATAGCAGTCTTACTCTGCTCTGTGCCCTGCTGCGCCGTGTCCTGTTGCTGCTTCTTTTGCTGTAACACCGCCTCAATATTTTGTAAGGCCGAGTGCAGCTCATTAAGCTCCGCCTCTACACCCGTAGCCACTACCGCCGCCTTTTCCAGCGCCGCACTCTCAGCATCAGTAATAGCGGCCAGCGCTGCGCTACGTACAGGCGCCGTCACCGCCACACTTTCTAATCCTTGTGTGACCGGCTTACTCTCTACAACCGCCTGTGGCCCATGCTGCTCTTGCTTTAAGAGCTCGGCATTAGGATCGGAGATATTGCCCGTAATAAAGTCACCCAGATCGTCATCAGCGTTACCAGGGCCGGTAATTACATCATCAATGCTCAGCTCCGCAGCCGACGCTGAAGTTGCCTCTTTGCTCGCTTGCTCTTGCGCTGCCGCCTCCACTAAGGCTTCACGCTCTTTTTCCGCAGCCGCTTGCAGCTTAACCTTTTCCCGCTCCTTTAAGTCCTGTACCCCAAAGACAGTGGTACCAGTGGTGTTAGCACCAAAAGGAGATTGTGGCGCAAAGAGCGAGCTACGCTTGACCTCTTGCTCTTTGTCCACAAAGCTATCGAGCTCTTGGGCTACCTTGAGCACATCCTTAGCCACCGAGGCAATCTCATGGGTAGCAGCTTGACTTGCTTGCTGCACCGCTGCTTGTACCGCAGGTGGTAATTGCTTCCCAGAAGCATGTGCGCTCGTTTGCGCCGCAATGGTGGTGTGACCGGTGAGGATCACCGCACCTTGCGCATTAGCGCTCACCTGCGGCACAGTCTCTTCACTGCCAATACCAGCACCCGCCCCCGTGCGATCCCGTGGCAGCGGCGCCCCCGTGGCAGCAGAAATAGCAGCAGGCGCTGCTGACGCGGATGCTGCAGCGGCCGCCCCCTGTGCAGAGTTAAGTAAGGACGCCAGCGACTCAATCTTGGCCGAAGCCGCCGCAAAGGCTGCAATGCTGTCATCACCTAAGCCTTGCGACATCTCCCGCACCAGTGTGCTCTCATCACGTGGTAAGGCCCGTGGACTCTGTGCATTTAACACCGCTGCCGGAGTCTTATCTGCAATAGCAGGCGCACTGGTAGGCTCCTGTGGCGCCGTTTGCTGCTGCCGTGCCGCCTCTAAGGAAGCTAAGTCAATAGTTGGCTTTGGCGTCGCAGTAGCCTGCATATTGGCCGAGCTTGGCTCTGGCGCTACGGTGCCTTGTAGCGCAGCAGTGCTAGTAATCGCCGTGTTTTCACTAGGGCCCGTTTCGGGACGCACTGGCTGCACTGGCTTGACGGTAGTAGGCACAGAGACAGTGATATTGGTACGGTCACTGAGCTTTGGCGCTGGCTCGTCGCTGCTGCTTTTTTTGCCGACGCTATGGGCGGCTCCCCACGAGAGCATAGCCCGCGCTAACTGCTTTTGCTCCTCATCCTTAATGGCTGCGAGGATATCCTCATCTCTGGCCGTAAAGTCGCTCACCGCCATCTGCTCACGACCACAGATCATCATCTTGAGCATTAAGCGACGGCAGAGATCAGTTTGTGCAGGTACAAAGATTCCTGTAGCCAGCGCCTCGCTAACGGCATTTTCTAAATCGAGCGAGGTAATGTCAGTACCTTCTTTGTCCGCAAAGAGCTGCTCACAGATATGCTCTAAGCCATCCCAGACCTGCTGCGCTTGCTCTGGGCTTACCGCTGGAGCTGCTTGAGTAGCAGGTGCGCTTGTATGGGCAGAGGCGCTAATAGCGGTGTTAGGGCTAGCATTAGTAGTAGTAGTAGTACCAACAACGGGCGTCACGGGGCTTAAGCTGGCGCTTGGCCCCATATTGAGGCTGACACCATTCTTTTGGACGCTGGTAGAGCCATGCGTCACCGTGCTTAAGGTGCGCGCAATGCTCATGGCAGGCGACTCATAAGCTGTAGTGGCACTGGCCGCAGGCTGCGTCGCTGTTGGTGGGGTAATGCTAATTGCGGTATTAGGGGTAATCGCCGCTGCTGGCGCCACTGCTGACGCTGTTTTAGGAGCAGACGCAGTAGTAGTAGTAGTAGTAGTAGTAGCTGGAGTTTGAGCAGGAGTTAGAGATGGAGTAGCCGTAATCGCGGTCGTGGCCGAGGCGGCAACAGCTGCGGAATTAGCCAAAGATGCAGGAACAGCATCAGCAGCTGGCGCTACAGGAGCGGGCGCTGTCCCCTGCAGCAGCGCTTGGGCGGCTGCCCACTCCTCAGGCGTCAGTTGCTCGCCCTCATCATCATCATCATCACCGAGGTCGCTCTGGGCTTGCGCTAAGGCCGCATGCAGTGCGGCAAAGTTCTGTAAATTCACATCCCCTGCGCCTAAGGCTGCCATGGCTGCGGCAGCTGGCGATGGCGCCGTCTGCTCTGGTGCTACTGTGGCACTTACCTCTTGCTCTGGCGTCTCTACAGGGGCGGGCGCTGCAACAGGCGCTGCTGGCGCCATAGTTTGCGAGGTGCTATCAGCGGCAGCTGGAGCTGCATTAGAGGCAGGTGTCGCCTCTGTTGGAGCAGGGGTAGTGGTGGCGACGCGCTCTTGGGCTAAATCCACCGCTAAGACCAAGAGCTTTAAGATATTCTCGCGTGTAATGGCTGGCAGCAGGCTGACCATTAAGCTCAGATCATGGAAAGCGGTGCTCTCGATAGTCTTACCCTGAGCGTCCACTGGAGCTAAAGCCTGCCATAGGCGCTGCTCTTTAGTGCTTAAGATGGCGCGCAGTAAGGACAGGGCTTCCTCTGACACCGACATCTGCAGCACTACGCTTTGCTGCATGTTATAGGCGTCGTTTAGCTTTTGGTATTGCTGCTCCTTTACAGAAAGGTCATGCTGTAAGGACGCAATTTGCTGTTGCAGCGCGGCCACCTGTCCCTGCAACGCGTTGTTTTGCTGCAGCACATCTTGCATTTTGGCGGAGGCGGCTTTACCGATTTCCTGCTCACGGTTTAAGAGGAAGCGCCCCATGCTCTTCATAAACTCCTGCTCTAAAGCAAGGATGTCGGTGCTAAGCGGGGTGTGATCTGGCAGCAGAGGCATTTGCTGCTTGAGCTGTTCTACTTGGGCTTTGAACTGTTGCAGTTCTTGCTCGTGGGTATAGGCGCTAAAGCGCTCCATGAGGAGCTCGTATTCGGCGTAGGTGAGGTGCGGAGCGATTTGTTGTAATTGTTCCAAGGAAGGCATGCGGCCTAATTTGTAGGAACGCTGCAACTCGACAAAGAGCTGATCTAAGATATCGTGCTGCTCAAAAATGCTTTGCGCCATAAAACTGCTGCACTACCTCACGGGAGGTGAGGAAGGTCGCCCTCCGAGAAAAAATAAGACAGGAAAGTTGAAGCGGAAGCGGGGTCGCGCTTACAGGGTGTTTTGTATTATGAACTACCGCAGACTTCCGTCTGCGATTTCACAGTGCTAACTCTGCTTTTACACAGTGTTAACACTGCTTTTTTCTAGTGGCGAGCCGCTATCTGATCTTCTGATGTAGATTGCGGATCACTACG
>CASEBB010000091.1 GCA_949286015.1 uncultured Succinivibrionaceae bacterium
TTTTTGTAGGCTAAGATGCCAATCTGCTGGCATAAAAGCCTCAGCAAGTGGCGCAGATACTGATATTTAAGCGCTTTTGCTTAACTTAATGCCTGTGGTTTCTACCGTCGTCTTGCGTTTGATCGGCCTGCACCAACCTTAGTGACCAATCCCGTGATGCCTGTAACCGAGCTCGTGCATCCTACGGCTAATCGCCATCTAAGTGTCGAGGAGTATCGTGTGTTACAGGGCTTTGCTCCTGATTACCAGCTGTGCGGCAGCATCTACGCTCAATACAAGCAGTTAGGAAACGCTGTTCCTGTGGCTTTAGGGGCTGCGATTGCGCGTACCCTTGTAGCAGACATGCAGGGTAAGCCTCTGCCGGTGGTGCCTGCTTTTCCTTACTCCCGTTATACCCACACTAATGACGTGACGTGGTATCAGCGCTTAGCGCGTGATGTGGCTGCTGCATATCCGCAAGTGCACCATGAGGCTACAGCGCATGTAGTACCAGCTCCCGAGCATGCTCTACAGCAGAGCTTTCTCTGGAATGGATTGTAGTGGTGTATAGTAGGGGGAGACACAAGCGCTAAAACCGCATAACCATCGCGTTTTGACTGCCCTTGCTCCTAACTTTTCACTCTCCTCATATTTTGGCAGCTACCAAAAAGCAGTAGAGTCACTGCGATCTGCGATCATGCATTTGTTACGTGGGGATGGCGTTTAGCGTGACCAACCTTGGAGTAGTGCTTTCTCAGCACTTTCTGCTGCCTACTGCTGCGCGTAAGCTGTTCAGTGGTTGCTGCCACCTGACGCTGGGCTTGAGCCTCTGGAAGTTGGGGGTAACGTGTTGAGCCTTTACTTGAGAGCGCGACAGAGAGCGACCGCTTTGCTGTTAACAAAGCTGCTGTAGTGGGTATGCCCTCTACTCACGATGGGCCGAGCTTTGGGTCTTTAGTCCAAGAGGAGATGCATCATGGCTAATAATGGTTCTCCGCAGCAAATGGCCGGTGCTAGTGCGGCGCAGCTAGCGATGCAGCAGCAGTTTCAGCAGTATATCCAGTATCAGCTGCAACTGGAGCAACAGCTTAATCCTCAAGCCCAGCCCCCTGTGCTGACCAACGAGCGTCTCCAATTCTATTGGCAGCAGTTCCAGACTATCTGGCAGTGGCAACAATACCAAGCTGCTCAGAGTGCGGCTTTAGCCTCTCAGGGCGCTGCCTTCGCGGCGCAGGGGATGGCGCCTCCTGCTCCTTCAGTGCCAGTAGCTGCGCCGCAGCCAGTGCCGCTACACACCGCCGCGCCCTGCATGGCTGCGCCTGCTGTGAATCCTCTTGCTAATCCAGCATATGGCGGTTCCCCTGCAGTTAACCCCTTAGTGCAGCCGATAGGGGGTAGTGCCTTAGCAGCAGGCAGCGCTCCCGTACAGTCACCCCAGCCACAGCCATCTCCTCCAGCAGTTGCAGCACCTGTGGCCGCAATAGTGCGCTCGGCACCGGCGGTGTCAGCACCTGTGGTAGCGCCTCAGGTTAAGGCGTCGCGCCCTCTTGCACCAGCCACCCCAACAGCTTCTACCTCTAGAGCCCAGCAAACAGCAGTACCACAGAGACCAGTGGCCACCGCGCCTGCTACACCAGCCAAGGCTGCTGCCTCGCAGGGGGCAGGTGCAGCTACAGCGGCAGGCGTAGTAGCTAACACTGTCCTCGCTGTAAAGCCAGCTCGCCCTGTAGCAGGCAAGAGCGCGGTAGCAACAGGCAGTAACACCAAGCAACCACCAAAGGTCGCAACCGCCCCTGTCGCACCGGTGGCTACTGTAGCCACTGCACCTGTCCCAGCTACTACTACTACTACTACTGCCAGTAAGAGCGCAGCCAGCAAAAGCGCAGTTCCTGTTAGTGACGATGAAGAAGCCAAAAAGGCCTATATCCGTGCTCATGGCGTCTACTTTCTCGATCCTGATCGCGATAGTGAGCAGCGCACTTTTGCTACCCCAGCTGAGGCCTTATCCCGTACTACCGCTGGCTTTAAGAGTGCCCGTGAGCGCTGGCTTGAAAACTTTCCACGCAATGACGGCCTCTATAAGTGGGCCAACCTCTTTATCAACTACATGCGTGACGAGAAGAACTACTCGCCACACACCATTCACGCCTATAAGGACGTTCTGACCCGCGTTATCAACTACTTAGAAGCCTCCTGTGCAGATGAGGCACAAAAGCTGGAGCTTAAGTGGGATCAGCTCTCTAAGCAGCAGTTGCGTGCTATCGGTCGCTTCCTAAACTTTAAGCCGCACGCTAAGACGGCTTTAAACCGCGCTTTAGGCGCAACAGGGGCGGGCGCTGCATCAGGAGAGCTTGAGGACAACACTATAAGTGACTCCGCTCTTACCCCTGATGGGGATAACGTCTTGGTGGACTCCGCCTCAGATGCTGCCTCTGCGTTATTGGCCGATACTGCTACTGCTATTGATCCTGTGGCCTCGGCAGAGGAGCAGCGTCAAGCCCGCTTAGAGCAATTGCTCGCTGGTGGTAATGCTGCAGCCCAAGCCTTTGCTCCAGCAAAGGACAAGGCTACAGGGGCGGGCGCTGTAAATGACGCCGCCTCGCAGGGTAAAGCCGACAAAGACGGCTTAGAGCGCTATTCCTCTGCCACCATTGCCCACTCCATTACCATTTTGTCGGCCTTTTACTCCTTTCTTGTGCATCGCCGTCTGATGACGGCTAACCCGATGAAAGGAGTGGTTAAAGCTCCACGCGTCAAGAACCGCTTACCAAAGGTGCTCTCAGTGGATGAGGTGGAAGACCTCGCCGCTGGCAATAACACCTACTCCTTTAAGGAAGTCCGCGATCGCGCCATGATAGAGTTCCTCTATGCCACCGGCTTGCGTGTTAGTGAGCTGATCAGCCTCAATTTGGGCGATGTGGACTTTGATATGGAGGAGGTGCGCGTCATTGGTAAGGGCAACAAAGAGCGCATTGTGCCCGTAGGTGGGCTGGCACTGCAGTGCCTGCGGGAGTACCTCGCAATTCGTGGTACCGTCAAGCCTGTCGATAACGCCATTTTCTTAAATCGCTTTGGCCGCCGCCTCTCTGAGCGCACCGTGCAGCTTGATTTAAAGCAAAGAGCGCAAGATCAGGAAATCTCTGGCGACGTTACTCCGCACAAGCTGCGTCACGCCTTTGCTACGGCCCTCGTGAGCAATGGGGCTGACTTGCGTCTGGTGCAGGAGATGTTGGGGCACTCGCGGATAACCACCACGCAGATTTACACCCACGTGGACATTAAGCGCTTGCAGCAGGTGGTGGCTAAGGCCCATCCTCGGGCGGCGCCTGTCCAAACCGCGCAGGAAAAGGAGCAGATGTTCTCTGACCTCGACGAGAGCACGGAGATGCTGGCCTTAGCGCTGGATCCGCATGGTGATGCCTCAACTGCTGATGGCCAGTAGCGCTAAGAGCCTAAGCTGAAGCCAAGCCAAGGCGCTTACACCTTCCCGAGGCCACAGGGAGTCGAGCCTGCTGCACGTTTGGCGTGTGCCCTCAGCAAGGGGAGCAGCGTTTGCTGTAAGATAAAACGCAGTAGTGACTGCTTGGGGCTGCTTGTGCACCGCAGACACGTGGCCGTAAAGGTCGATGCAACCTAATCTACGCTGAGAACCGCTGCGAGCAAACCAAGTTTATGGGGGACTGATATGCTACAGCCTAATGCTCTGGCGCAACAGGGGCTGCAAAAGCTCCCGCTGGATGTTACCCGTTGGCATGATCTGGTCAGCGAAAAATACAACTATTTGTTCGTCGATAAAACAGCCAAGCTGGCAGCCTTGGTGCGCAACTATCAGGCGGTATTCATCGCTCGGCCTCGGCGTATGGGGAAGACCCTCATGTGCTCTATGTTGTACGAGCTGTTTGCCCACGGTACGGAGAGCTTTAAGGGAACAGCCGTTTACGACCTGTGGCCGGAAAATGAGTTGTTTCCTGTGATCCGTCTCTCCTTTAATACCATTGCCTGCGATGATGTCAGCTTGTTTGAGCAGTCACTCAAAGGTGCATTGGTTAATACCTTTAGTCAGGTAGGCTTTCCTGAGGTGGATAGCTTTGACCGAGGAGATGTCCTGCCTAGTTTCTTAGGTAAGTTTAACCAGATTGCAGCACAGCACGAGCTGGTGATCCTCATCGATGAGTGGGATTCTCCGCTGTCAGACAACATCAACAATGAAGACAAATTCAATCGCGTCAAGTCGGTACTGCGGGATTTCTACGCGTGGTTGCGCGATCTGCCAAATGTGCGCTTCCTGTTGATCACTGGGATTATGCGCTACCCTGAGACCTCCATGTTCACAGGGCAGTATATCCAAGACCTGAGCATGAAGCCTTATTTTGCAGATCTGCTGGGCTATACCCAACAAGAGCTGGTGGATAAGTTTGCCCCATACATCGAGAAGGCGGCCAACATGCTGGGCATCTCTACCCAAACCCTGCTGGACAAGCTCAAGCAGTATTATGATGGCTTTTGCTTTGACTACAATGCCTCGGTAACCGTGTATTGTCCGTACTCAATTAACCAGTTTTTTGATGCAGTTGTCCCTAAGGCAGATGATGATCCTGTTGAAGATGGGCCTTATTTTGACAGCTACTGGATGAACAGTGCCAATGCTACCGCCGCCTTGTCTTCGTTCCTGCGTGATCGTGGTCTGGGACAGGAAGAGCTCAGACAGATTTGCAACCAGCATTTCATGATATCGTATGAGGACATCAATGGAGCCAACTTCTTTGGCTCGCTAAAGTTTAAGCACCTCTTGGTGCAGGCTGGCTATTTTTCCCTCAAAGCCGTTGTTAGTGGTACGGCACCAACTTCACGCGCATACAAATGCGGTGTTACCAACCAAGAGGTGGATCAGGCGTTCGTCCGTGTTTTGGCAGGCTATTTGGTCAACTTCGATGACAATAAGCGCGATCAGCTCATAGCTGCGGGAGAGGAGGCACAAAAGAGCCTCCTTGCCGGTGATATCGAGTGCATGTGCATCAGGCTCAATCAGATCCTGTGCAAGATCTTCCCAGAAATCCTGAAAAACGCCCCTGATAAGCTGTACCGCGCCTTTATTGCGCGGTTTCTGAGCGCCAACCTGATCACCGTGTCAGAAGAGAATACCAACAACCTTGGGCGCTGTGATTTGGTGGCCACCACCCCTAATCACATATACGACATGGAGCTCAAGCGTCTGGATGAAGACAAAGACGCTGATCATTACACGATCACCCGTCTTAATGATGGTGAGGAGCAGCTCGTGGAAAGAGGTTATGGCAGTAACCTCACTGAGAAAAAGACGCGGCAGACAGGCGTGGTCTTGGTCATTAGCGACAAATACCGCCAGATCTGTGCGTGGCGTACTGTGACGCAAACAGAGACGGGCATCCGGCGCCAAGAGGGGATTATTCCTCCGCTGAGTGTGCTGACGCAACAACAAGTGCTGACTGGTAGGGTTAATCCACAGCCTCTGCCTCTGTCGCCAGCACAGACTACACAGCCTTGAGCCCTTGATCATTGGGCTCTCCTCATAGTTTGGTGGTACCAAAAGCGGCATCGCCCTTTCGCTCAAGAGCTGTCCCATGTGATGGCGTTTGGCGTGACCAACCTTGAGATAGTGTTGTAGCCGCATCCACCAAACTCTGAGGAGAGCAGATCATTGGGGCAGCCATGGCAGCGGTTCTTTGGCTAAAAGCTAAGGAGCAGTTGCACTGATGCTTCCTTATGTGTGCCCTTAAGTTTCATGGGCTTGGAGTGGGGGGTGGGCATACCCGCGAACCTAAGAGCTGACAGCTCAACGCAGAGCGTAAGTGACTTATCCCTCAGGGTGATTAAGATGCGCCAAGCCAGCTTGTAAGCGCTCTAGCTGCCACTTACAGCACTAATCCACAGGGCATGGGCGCACACCAAGAGCAACATAAAGCCGTGGTGGTGTTAAGTTCTTGGGAATGGCTGGTGGTGGGCCCTGTACGCTTTGTACGCTGTTGCTCACTTTATCTTCGTGAGCGCAGATAGGATTCGCACACCTCGTCCTTTTCAGAGCGGAAAAGAGCCTTTTGCTACAATGAGTAGGTGCTGCAAGGAAGAGCACGGCTGTGGCTGCTGCCAGTGCTGTTACCTCTTGTCCTGCTGTCCCAACGCCTATCCACTCTTTTCCACTCTCTGTCGCCCTTGCTCTATGGCTCGGTCTATCGACGGATGCAGTGCTCTGGTGAGGTCTTAATGGCTGCTACTGCTTTAATCGATGGCTTAAACGAGCAACAAAGAGATATCGTCTTTGCCCCTTTGCAGGATATCCTCGTCGTTGCTGGAGCCGGTACCGGTAAAACCCGTGTGCTGGTCTCACGCATCGCCTACATGGTGGATGTCATGCAATACCACCCTTACAACATCGTGGCCATGACCTTTACCAATAAGGCCGCCCAAGAAATGGACGAGCGCTTACAGCAGGTCTTTGGCTGGGATAACAATAAGGGCATGTGGATTAACACCTTCCACTCCTTCTGCTACCGCTTGCTGCGCCGCTACTACCAAGAGGCCATGCTCCCTGAGAACTTCAGCCTGATCTCTACCTCCGATCAAGAGAGCATCATGCGCCACTTCTACGAGTCCTTTGGCTTTAAAAGTGGCCCGTCCTCTGACCTTGCTAAGATGAATCTTGATCCGCGCTCTATCATCCAGCGCATCATGTACCTCAAGGATGAGGGCATGCGTACCGTGGACGAGGACGAGGCGGAGTGCCAAGAGGCCTTAGAGAACTTCGATCAGATATTCTCTAAGTACCGCTACAGTGAGAACAAGCTCTTTCGCTTGCTCTTTCGCGTCTACGAGCTCTTATGCGCTAAAGCAGGCGTCGTCGATTTTGCCGACCTCATTAACAAGGTCATCGCCTTACTGCGTGACAACCCCCAGTTACGCGAGAAGCTGCAGCAGCGCTTTCGCTATATCTGTGTCGATGAGTTCCAAGATACCAACCTGCCACAGTATCAGCTCTTGATGCTGCTGAAGAGTAAGCACAACCACCTCTTCTTAGTCGGTGACGACGACCAGAGCATTTATGGTTGGCGTGGTGCCCGTGTGGAGAACTTAGAAGATATCAGCCGCGATCTGCCTGATATCACCATTTACGCGCTTACCATCAACTACCGCTCCACCCGCAACATCCTCAATTTCTCCAATGCCCTGATTAGCATCAATCAAGGCCGCCTTATCAACAAGTTCCTCGTCAATGAGAGCAACTTCCAGCGCTTAAAAGCGGTGGATATGCTGCTGTTGCAAAAACTCTTTACCGATAAGAGCAACCAAGAAAAGTTGCAGCAAGCATTATTACAAAGCCGCTGGCAGCAATACGCCAGCCTTGATTTAAACCTGCTGCAGAGCATCAGCCCGCAAAATCGTGAGGACATGCTGCAGTACCTCGTGCAACAGAACCTGCTTCCTTACGAGGACGTTGCTGCCCGAGATGAGGCCCGCTGGGCTCACCTCACACGGGGATCACTTGAGCACCCACTGCCTATTGCCGAAACGCTCATTGCGCCTTGTCGGCAAGAGGATCAGGAAGCGCCTTTAGTGATAATGTCCAACTACCCAGGTGGCCGTGGTCAAGATGGTAAGGTGGTGCTGGGCGCAATCAAAAGCCTCCACGACAAATACAAGCTGGCCTACGACGATATCGCTGTGCTCTATCGCAAAAACTCGCTCTCCTCAGAGATCGAAACAGAGCTTGCTAATGCCAGCATTAAGTACCAAGTGTACGGCGGCATTAAGTTCTATGAGCGTGCCGAGATCCTTGCGGTCATGGGCTATCTGCGTCTTATCGTGAACGTAAAGGACAATGCGGCCTTTAATCGTGTGGTGAACCTACCACGCCGTGGTATTGGGCCAGCTCGCCTTAGTCAATTGGCCGAGTTTGCCACCATGATGGGCCTTAGCTACTACGAGGCCTTACTGCATCTGCTTACGGCGCCGGAGTACGCTGCTCAGCGTAAGACCTTTAAGGTCTTTAAGCCTTTTGTGGAGCTGATTGAGGGCCTTAAGCGCGAGGTGCCACAGTACCGGCTCGATGCCTTTGTGCAAAAGGTGATTGGCGATAGTGGGCTGTTAGCGCACTTTATTGCGCTGGACCAGTCCGATAAGTCCGCCCGTATCGGTAAGTCCCGTGAGGACAACTTACAGCAGTTGGTCTTAAATGCGGCGACCTTTATCACCCAAGAGGTGCTGGTAGGTGATGAGTCCGAGCGCACCCGTGATGCGGTGGTCAAGCCTTTTGCCTCCGCAGCCTCCGCTGACGCTCCCGCGACTTACTCTGAGCCACCGGCAGAGTCTTACGCAGAGACCGAACCAGCGCAGGTGGCAGCTGTGGCTGCGACAGTGACAGATAAGACCGCCCGTAAAGAGCGCAAGTCAGCTCGTAAGAGTAAGACGCAGCAGCCTGAGCAGCCTGTTTTACAGACTGCACCAGAGCAGCAGGTAGAATTTGAGGACGATGCAGAGATTTTGCAGCCACAGTTTGCCTCCGATTTGCCTCTGATGATAGGCGCAGGTCAGAGCGCGGCCGCCGCAGCACTGCTGACGCCTGAGACTCCTGCTGATGTTGCGCCTGCCGTAGTTGCTCCTGATGCTAACGCTGAGGTCGCTGGGAGCGCCGAGGGGGTGACAGCGGGGGATGCAGACGAAGCGGTCAGCGCGGAAGATGAGTTTGCTGATGACCTGTCGTCCATCGATCTTGCGTCTCTTAGCCGCAGGGAGCAACTGGCGGTCTTTGTTGCTAATGCGACCTTAGCCTCGTCGGCCGAGCAAAACGAGCAAGGCAACCTCGATCGCGGTAAGGGCGTGCAGCTGATGACCATTCACGCCTCCAAGGGCCTCGAATTCCCAGCCGTTATCGTCATGGACTGCGAACAGACCATGATGCCATCCACGTGGACAATAGAAGATCCTAAGCAGATCGAGGAGGAGCGCCGCCTTGCTTATGTGGCCTTTACCCGCGCGCGTAAGTACTTAATGGTGACCTTTGCCTCTAATCGTTTTGACTTTAAAGCTGGCCGCATGGTCAGCACTGGAGCCAGTGTCTTTTTACATGAGATCGCGCAGGTCTTCCAAGATGCTGGGGTTAAGGGCAAATTGCCTTATGGCGTGCAGCAGCTAAGCTACGAGGACTTCATGTCGGTGGACAGTTAGCTGGGTGTAGGCAGCAGCAGTTGCTAAGACGCCAGCTCTGGCGCGTGGTGACTGCCGTCCTTTGAGATGGTCTATCAGCTTGGAGGTGAGGCGGCTTTACAGGGCTCTTCCTGATGGGATGGCGCAGGACGTAACGTTGTGGCGCTGAGCGCCTTACGGCTTGCAGGCAAGAAAAGGGAGTAGAGGCAGGATACAGATAAGGAGGGTAGGGGCAAAGCCTAATCTTTGGCAGGAAACAGGTGGGCAGGGCATCATGGCTATAAGGCAGTGGGCGCCGTAGCTTAATTCAGCCCACGCACCAGCGCTCCCCGCGCTTTTCTTTGGGGGAGCTGCGGTGCAAGCTTTTTCCTTGCGCTCGCTTTGCCTTACAATGGCTACACGTCTTTCTTCGGAATAGCCTCTAAGTCGGCAAGGTCTGCCTCGAAAATGCTGCCATACTCACAGGCATCGTAGCAGGCTCCACACTCGACACACAGGTCTGGGTCAATCGTGTGGTGACCATCGACGATCTTAATGGCGTCACATGGGCATGCATCAATGCAGCTGTCGCATGCCGTGCAGGTATCGGGATCAATAAAGAACATATTGGCCTCAAAGATGGAGTCGCGCCACCTTAAAACAGGGCGCGGTAATGCCTTGTGCGGCTTATCTTAGTGTAATGCCCTCGCTTTAGCAAAGGTTTACAGATGCAAAACATTATTAGTGAAAACTTGGCTCAAGTCCACGCACAGATAAAGGCAGCTTGTGACCTCTGCTCCCGCACCCCCGAGAGCGTGCGTTTGCTCTGTGTCTCTAAGACCAAGCCTATCTCTATGATTAAGGACGCCTATGCCGCCGGTGAGCGTCACTTCGGCGAATCCTATGCCTTAGAGGCCGTCGACAAGATCGCTGCCTTAAAAGCCGAGGGCTTTAACGACATCGTGTGGCACTTTATCGGCCCTATCCAGTCCAATAAGACCAAGCACATCGCTGCGCACTTTGATGTAGTCGAGAGCGTCGACCGTCTCAAGATCATTGAGCGCCTCAATGAGCAGCGCCCAGATGAGTGCGGCCCTCTCAAGATCATGCTGCAGGTTAACATCTCTCATGAGGAGCAAAAGCAGGGCTGTGAAGAAGAGGAGCTGCCACAGTTACTGGCGGCTGCCTCATCCTTGCCTAAGCTTACTGTGATAGGTTTAATGGGCGTCGCGCGCATCGATGCCTCGCATGAGGAGCTCTTAGCGTCCTTTAACCGCTTACGCGAGCTGCAAGAGCGCTATAGCGCGCAGTACCCAGAGCTGCAAGAGCTGTCTATGGGGATGACGCACGACCTTGAGGAGGCGATTGCCGCAGGCTCTACTGAGGTGCGTATTGGTACAGCCATTTTTGGTGAGCGCGAGTACCACCATAAAGCTTAAGCCCCCACAGGGCTGACGCATCTAAATTCCGGCTTAAATACAAGGCATTTGCTCGGCTGATACGGCTTTCTAGACAAGAGCGCACTACCCAAAGTGGCACACTCCAGCCCCCACGCTTAAGCGTGCCGTCGTAAAATGCAGTAACAGCATCAGCTGCTACAGCTGCTACAGCAGCTAAAGCTACAGCTGCTGCCAGCTTGGTTTTTTCGTTTTCTTGTTCTTTTCTTTCGGCTCTTGCCGCCCCCCTGTGCGGCGGCTCGTGAGGCCCATATGGATATCCAAAAGCTTAAGATCGCCTTTATCGGTGGCGGCAACATGTCATCCTGCATCTTCAATGGCATCGTGAAAACCCGCCCGCAGCAAGATGAAATCACCGTCTCCGGCCCCCACTTAGAAAAGTTGCAGCACTTTAAGGACGACGGTGCCACCATCACCACTTCCAATGTCACCGCCTTACAAAACGCGGATGTGGTCTTCTTGGGCGTGAAGCCGCAGATGATGCCTGAGGTCTTAGACGAGATTAAGCAAAGCGGTGTGCCTTATGAGGATAAGCTCTTTATCTCCATGGCCGCCGGTTGGCGCTTAGTGGCCTTTGAGCACCGCTTAGGCCCATGCCGCATGATCCGTATCATGCCTAACACCCCTGCCAAGCTCGGCTTAGGTGTGACCGCTGTTTGCCCTGGCACCCATGCCACTGCTGAGGATCAGGCCATTTGTCAGGAGCTGTTAAAGAGCTTAGGCCAAATGATTATGACTGATGAGGCGGGCATCAATAGCTTAGGTGCTCTCGCGGGCTCGGCTCCTGCCTTCCTCTATCGTTTCTTAGAGGCCATGGTCGCAGAAACGGAAAAATATGGCTTTTCCCCAGAGATGTCCCGTGGCATTATTGAGCAAATGGCCTTAGGTACGGTGCAAATGGTGCGGGAAAATCAAGACACGGAAATTTCCGCGCTGCGTGAGGCTGTCACCTCCAAGGGTGGCTGCACCTTCCAAGGCTTAAAGCAAATGACTGATTACAAATTCGAGGAGATGATGACAGCGGCCATTGACGCCTGCATGCGTCGTACTCACGAATTTGAGGAAATGTTCGACTAAGGCTACATCGCTGGTAGTTGTATTCAGTAGGGCCAAAGCAGACAGAGGCCTAACGTGGTGCGGCTGGCTTAGCGCGGCTAAGCTCAGTGCCGTAAGGGTGCCTCTGCTGCTATCGCCTTGCGCCTAAGGATCGCTTAAGGCTCTTCTCTTAGGCGCTGGCGGTGCTCTTTTACTCTTTTACGAGGATCTCGGTTTTGACCCAATCTGTGTATTTCATGCTCATGACCATTGCCACGGTGCTGGTGATGCTCTTTCAACTGCGCACCTTAATTCAAAGCACCAGTGCCGATTACTACAGCAATATCACCCAAGCAGTGTTAAAGCTCACCAATCCCCTCGTCAATGTCCCTCTGTGGGCCCGTGCGCGTATGGGCAGTATCTGGATTGCGGGCTTTGTCGTGGCCTTTATCTTAAGCGAAGTGGTCTGGGTGCTCTTAAACTTCATTGCCATGCCTATTGGTCTGCCTTTGGCCGTGATCGCTGGCGCTTTCCTTTTCACTAAAAGCTTTGGCTACCTCATCATTGTGCTGCTTTTGGCGCAAGCGCTGTGCTCATGGCTGCCATCTACGCGCAATTTAAGCTTTTACTTTGGTCAGCTGACGCAGCCTATCGTTGCTCCGGTGCAGCGTATCATCCCGCCAATTGGCATGATTGATATCTCGCTCATGATTGTGCTGATTGCCCTGTATGCGCTCAATCACCTGATTTACAAGGTACTGGCGGCCTTGAGTCAAGATCTCATGATCTTGTGGGCTATTGTCTAACCTCCTTGTTTGCATCACTTGCAGTTTGCCTTTTGCACGTATGCCCGCCAAAATCAAGGTGTCTCCTTGGTTAGTTTGGGAAAAAGGCTGTTAGATTTTGCTAGAATATTAGCCGTCTGTGGACGGCTGTACTGTTTTTCTGGCGGTGCCTAGCCACAACTGATGCCTCAGGCGTCAGCGTCGCAGCTATGGTGTAGGTTTTTTCTCTTTTGGTGGCGCATTTGCGGAGCTTCCTTCATGTTCAGATTCTTGGCTACAGTGACGTTGTGCTTCACGCTGGCGCTCACCGCTTGCAGCAGCTCTAATTACAATAGCGACGAAGTGCCTGATATCACAGCGGAAAACCTCTATGCTGTGGCTCAGGCTAGCATGTCTGCAGGTGACTTCGGTCAAGCCCGCCGCTACCTTGAAGCTATCGACTCGCGCTACCCATTCGGTGACCTCACCACGCAGGTACAGTTAGACCTCATCTACGTCTACTACAAGCAACGTGAGTCCGAGCTGGCCTTAGCGCAGATCGCGCGTTTCATCCGCTTAAGCCCAACCCACCCTAACATCGATTACGTCTACTACATGAAGGGCTTAACGGAGATGCAGCAGCGCTCCGACGTGATTCAGGACTATCTGGGCCTTGATCGCTCGGAAAAGGATCCAACCTTCTACGTCTCCGCTTTCAACACCTTCCGCGATTTAATCAATGCTTATCCTAACAGCATTTACGCGGCTGACGCCCGTCAGCGTATGCTCTTTATCAAAGAAGAGTTAGCCAAGCGCGAACTGGCCATCGCTAACTACTACTTTGAGCGTCAGGCTTACGTTTCTGCGATTCGTCACTGCCAGAACATCCTCTACGCTTACCGCAATACCTCGCAATTTAAGCCAGCCATGGAGTTAATGGCCGAGGGCTATGATGCGCTGCGCTTAGCGCTGCCTGCCGATCACACCCGTCAGGTGATTGCTAACACCTTTGGTGAGCGTTACACCCCAATCTACGCCACCAACGTGAGTGCGCCTTTAGGTAGCGAGAATGTGATGCCTGCTGCCCAAGAGGAAAAGGGCTTCTTTGATTCGGTGACTGACTTCTTCTTTGGCGATGACACTGCTGAGGCTGCTGCCCCAGCTGCTGCCAGCGCCTCGGATGATGCTCCAGTGGTGGTAGTGGTGCCACCAACTACTGGTACCCCAGCTGCTACCAATGCTCCTGCTAATAATAATGATAAGGGCTGGTTTGATTCCTTAACCGACTGGATCTTTGGTGAGGAGCAAGCACAAGCTCCAGCACCAGCGCCAGTGGCCTATCCTGCCGTGCCTACTTCCTCGCCTGCGGTGATGAATCCAGATGCACCACAGTCTGAGCCAGTGTACGTGCCAGTGCCACCACGCTCGTAGTGCGGTAAAGATTAGTTAGCCACAAAGCTGAGGCTTGCTTTGATCTCAGCGGTGGTTTGCAAAGACCCAGTTTAGTGCTGGGTCTTTTTGTCTGTGCGGCTTAATGTTGTGACATGGCAATCTCTAAGGAGGAATGCGCTATGGCAAAGAATAAGGCTAAGGCTAAGGCCAAAGCTAAAGACAAAGACAAGGCCAAAAAGGCAAAAGTAACGCTCAAGGTCGATCCTATTCTCCAAGAGCAAGCAGAGGTGCTGTTTTGCTATCTGGGGCTGGATATGAGCACCGCCTATAGCCTCTTTCTGAATCAGTGCTTGCGCTGTAACGGCTTGCCTTTTGCGGTGCGCCTGGAGCCTAATGCTGAGACTTTAGCTGCACTTGAAGAGGCGGAGCGTGGGGAAAACATGTACGGGCCGTTTTGCAGTGTGGATGAGCTTATGGAAGCGCTTGCTGCCGTTAATCTTGAAGACTGTAAGAAAAAGAAGAAGAAGAAGAAGAAGAAGGACTGACGTTACTTCAGGCTAAGCTACTCCCGTCACTCCCGTCAATCCCGCCACTCCTGTCACCTCTGCCTCTCATACCACTTGCGTCTCTTAGCCACTCTCTGGCGCTTGCGGCCGCTCCATTCAGCCAGCACTACGTCAATTCTGTTCTTGCCCTGCTCCTATGGAAAAACGCCCTTTTGTCTATGACCCGCCATTGATCCCTTTCCTCGACATCATGTACGAGGATAGCGACATTATCGTGGTCAATAAGCCCTCGCTGATCCTCTCTGTGCCTGGCAAGGAGCGTAAGCATCACGACAGCATCATGTCCCGCGTAAAGAGCATCTACCCTGATGCCTTTGTCGTGCATCGCTTAGATTACGGTACCTCGGGCATCTTAGTGCTGGGCTTACATAAGGCCGCCATCTCTACCTTGGGTAAGCAGTTTATCGCCCGTGAAGTCCATAAGGTCTATGTGGCATGGGTAGACGGTAAGCTTGAGGGCACTGGGGCGGTTGACTTGCCGCTGATTGTCGATTTAGAGCATCGTCCTTTCCAAAAGGTCGACTTAGAGGTGGGCAAAAAAGCGCTGACCTACTATCAGGCGCTGCATTATGACGCGACGCAGGATCGCACCTTTGTTCGCCTCTACCCACAAACGGGGCGCTCGCATCAGCTGCGTATTCACATGCAGCAGCTGGGACACTCCATCTTAGGTGACCACCTCTACGCTATCGATCGCGTCTATGAGAGTGTGCCCCATCTGTACTTACACGCGGCGCTGCTGCGCTTTAAGCACCCGACTACAGGTGAGGTGCTGTCCTTCTGTGCACCGGCTCCATTTGCGGTGCCAGAGGACTGTGAGATGCAGCTCAGCTGGCTGGATGAGGACTTAAGCTCACAAGTGACCTCTACCTTAACAACGCCGCAGCCACAGATCTTTGAGCTTATGCCTGATTTGCGCTAAGCGCGTCCCGAGATTGTGGCCTGTGGCTCGTGTTGCCCATGGCTCATGCTCATGGCCCGTGGCCAGAGCACCAAGCAAAAGGGGATGTCACTGACATCCCCTTGCTGCGCTTACGGTGAGAGGCGGGCCTCTTACGGCTTAGTGCCGTTGCCTGTCTATTTGCCGCGCGATTCCTTAATGAGCGCAAAGGCCGCCTGAATGTCCTGTGACTTTTGCGTATAGAGCTTTACCATCTCTGGTGGTAAGCCCTGCGCTGCTAAGCGGTCTGGGTGATACTTGAGCATCAGCTTCTTATGCGCACGGCGGACATCGTCCCATGGCGTCTCTGGGGTCACACCTAAGATCTCATAAGCCCGATCGAGCTCACTGCGCGATACATGCGCCTGACCTTGGCTGCTACCACTGCTTTGGGCCTCGTCCTCATCATAGCCAAACTTTTCGTAGTTCTCGTAGCTGTGATTGCCGTACTCGCTATAGGAGCCGCTGTGGCCTTGCTGCTCGTACTGACGCTGGCGTTGCTGGGCATAGCGCTGGGAGAAGCGCGCAAATTGCTGCTCAGCGATACGAATGCGAATGAGGCGCTCCATGTCATTGACATTGATGCCTAACGCTTGCGCAATGTAGAGCAGACGCTCGTGCTCGCCTTGGTCTAAAACCTCATCGGCAATGGCGATACCCACCTGAATTTCTAAGAGGTAGGAAATTAAGGTGAGATTGGTGCCCACCACTTGGCGTAAATGCACGGCTTCGGCATTGAGGTCAAATTCCTCGCTCTTGCCAAAGTTAAAGGCATCAATGGCAATGAGGCGGCGATGCTCGTCAAGATGCATCGCATCCATCAGGTTCTCCGCCTGCTTAATATGCGACTCGTTGACGCGTCCGGCGCCACGGGCTACATAGCCCATTAAGCGAAAGGTGCTGGCAATTATTTGCTCGTGCGCCGCTGGATCGCCTCCGTTGCCTAAAAGTGTGTCACGGGCTGCTTGGCTTTGCGCCAGCAGCTCATTGCGCTTTTTGTCGTAGGCAAAGTAGCCAATAAAAAAGCCAATGACGGCGCCTAAAGGGCTAAAGAGCAGGCCAATAATGGCGCCAATAATACGTCCTTTCCAAGACATAAGAGACCTCAGAGGTGGCCACCTGCGTCAGAGGAAGCAGGATGGGCGGAGCGTGGTTGAAGCGCACCGAAGCTGTGTAGTAGCACAGGAGCTGCGCAGCAATAAAAAGAGTGGGGTAGCTTCCTACTTTACCTAATTTGCTGCATCATGCGTTGTTTTTTCAAGGCAAGGCAGCAACATAGCGCCTGCGCGATCAGGAAACAGTCTGCTGTTGGGGTGAAGACCCAACCATCTGGGGGCTATAAGGTGGAGGTTTTAAGTGCCGCGCGCTCCTGCTCCTGCCCCCAGCCATCGTGGCTCTGGAGATAGGTGTTGAGCTCGTTTAAGCGCTCGACCGTGCCCACATCAAACCACTTTGCTTTAAGCACCGATGCTGTGATCTGCTGCGTACTGACGTAGCGATCAAAGTACGGCCGCAAAGGATCGCGCTTGACCGTGCAACCGGCAAAGAACTTAGGGTGGTACCACGCGATGCCCGCAAAAGTAAAATCATGGCCATATTGTAAACAGCCATTCTTAGCTACAGCATAGTCACCCTTTAAATTATGGGCGGGATTGGCCGTCAGATAGAGGTGGGCTAAGACTGGGGGCGCCTCACTCGTGGCGCTTGAAGCAGTGATGTCCGCCTGTACCGGTAAAGGGCAAGGCAGCACAAAGTCATAGGAGCTGTCTAAAAAGACATCGCCATTGACCACTAAAAAGGGCTCCTCGCCGAGGAGAGGCAGGGCTTTAACAATGCCACCAGCCGTCTCTAGGCCGTCCCCATCCTCAGGGCTAAAGCTGAGTTTGACCCCAAAGTCATGGCTTTGCAGGTAGGAAAAGAGCGTGTCCTTGAGGTAGGCGCCGTTTACCACAATGTCGGTGATGCCGAGAGCTTTGAGCTTGTGGATTGACCACGCAATGAGGCTGTGGCCGCCAGCGGTGACCATGGGTTTAGGAATGGTGTTGGTGATAGGGCGCAGACGCTTGCCTTGGCCTGCGGCTAAAATCATGGCACGCATAGAATGCAACTTAAAAGGGTTTAGGGGCCTTAGTGCTTAGGGCTGATGGGGGGCGTGGCAACCGCAAGGTGCGGCCATATGGGGCTAACACACTGGCAATCCTCCAAGGAGGGGGACGCCAAAAGCCAGCACATGGGCCCCTGTTGATCGCAGGGGCGTTGCTGCTGCTTTTTGGTGTCCACCAAACGTAGAGGAGGCCCGTACTCTGTACTGGTACTCAAGATAAAGCCCAGCGTAGAGTGAGCACAGCACACCAGCTTGTAAGTGCCGAGCCAAGACATCTGGCTGTAGCAGTTGCTGCTGTCGCTGCTGTCTTGGCTTACTACTCTGCGCCTTGGAGTAGCTTTGGAGCGACGCGATTTTCAAGGAACGCAAGGAAATCTTGCATTGCCTTCACTTGCGCGCAATTTTCCTGTAGGTAGCGCACTACCTGTGGCAGGTACTGTAAGTAGCCCTCTTTACCATCGCGTAAATGCAGACGGTTAAAGATGCCTAAGACCTTGATGTGGCGCTGGATGGCGCACACCAGCACCATCTGCTTAAAGTCCTCTAAGGTGCAGCTCGCCTCTAAGAGACCACTGACCTGATAGGTCTTAAAGAGCTGCTCCAGCAGCATCTCGCGCTCATCAGAGGCAAGGACGTAGTAGCAGTCGTACAGCAGCGACGCGCAATCGTAGCCAATTGGGCCTACTACCATATCCTGATAGTCAAGCAGCGCCAATTGCGCCTGAATGCAATAGCGGCAGCCCTCGGGGCTGATCATAATATTGCGGCTGTGGAAGTCGCGATGCATAGCCACCTGCTTTTGGCTGCGGCAAGCTTCACTTAAGAAGCTAAAGCTGCGCTCCAGCATGTCCTGCTCAGCAGCGCTGAGCTCTAAGTGTAAAGCCTCTTGTAAGCACCATTGCGTAAAGATACCCAGCTCCATGCGGATAAAGGCATCATCAAAAGGTTGCAGCTGCGCTAAATAGGCAAAGTCGTCGCTATCGAGCTCGTAGCGGGCAATAAGCACTGCCTCGTCAGGGCCACCTTGGGCATGGCGCTCTTGCGCTTGCTGCCGCCCTGTGGTCAGCGCTTCCATGGCATCAAAGTTTAAAGGCAGCGAGCTGATCTTATTGAGCTCAACAAGGGCTCTAAAGTAAAAGCCTAAGCGCTCGTCGTCATCAGCGAGCACATCGTAAAAGAGGCTGTCGCCTAAGTCCTCTTGCACCATAAAGCCATGCTCTAAGTCCGCGCAGAGGATAGCTGGCACTAAGACCTTGGCGTGGCTTAAGAGGCGGTTAATGGCAAAGAACTCGCGGTTTTTCTGCGTCTCAGGGGGTGCATCGACCGCAATGACTGTACTGCGATAGCGCTCTGGCAGGTGCGGATAAGTATGCTCTTTGCGGCACAGGGCTTCGCACTGCTCAGGCTCTAAGCGCACGCGATAGTAGCGGCGGAAGCTGGCATCGCCGTTTAAAGGCACGAGGGAATTGGCGCACTGGCAACCGCAATCGCAGGGATCACAGCTGGAGCAAGGCACGCCGTGCTCTTGTAAAAAGCTAAGCAGCTGTTGGTAACGAGAGGTATTAGTCACGCTTAAACACTAAATCCCAGACGCCATGACCTAAGCGCTCGCCACGTGTTTCAAACTTCGTCAGCGGACGCCACTCAGGACGTGGGATATAGCCTCCTTCTGGATTGGTGTTGCTCAGCTCCGGAGCGTTATTTAAGCACTCCAGCATTTGCTCAGCGTACTCTTGCCAATCAGTGGCCATGCGAATCTCACCACCGTGCTTTAAAAGCGGGGTAACCAGCGCTAAAAACTCTGGATTAATGAGACGGCGCTTGTGATGGCGCGCCTTTGGCCATGGATCAGGGAAGAAGATCTGCAAAATATCGATGCTCTCAGGGCCTAAGCACTTGGTGAGCACCTCAAAGGCATCATGCTTGATAAGGCGGACGTTTGTAAGGCCCAGCTCCTCAATTAAGAGCAAGGTCGCACCAACCCCAGGTGGGTGGACTTCGATGCCTAAGTAATTGCGCAGCGGGTCGTGTTGTGCCATCTCGATAAAGGACTTGCCCATACCAAAGCCGATCTCGACCACGACAGGGGCTTCACGGCCAAAGGCGGCAGCTACATCAAGAGGCTGTAAGTCACTGACGTCGAGCACATACTTAGGGCCCAGCTCTTCTAAGGCCTTAGTTTGGGCGTTGGTCATACGTCCGGCGCGAATCACAAAGGAGCGAATGCGCTGGTGGGGATGCTCACCGGCCTCACTTGCAGTGCCGTTGTCAGCACTGGTTGCGGTGGCGTCAGTGGTAGCACTGGCATTAGTGCTGGTGAGCGTCTCAGGGGAAAGGGCGTCGTCAGCCTGCGTAGGAGGGATGTTAGTGGTCACTAAATACTCTCGGGCCTAAAGGCGTCTTAAAAAGGGTATACAGTGGCTGTAAGGAGCAGGATAAAGGGCGTAGCCATATTTGGGGGAGCGGCCGCTCTGCTGAGCTTAGCTTCGTTGGCTTCGCTGTGCTTACTGGTAAGGCGAGTGTCCCCAAAAAGCACATCCCCAAGGATGTAACTGCCTACAAGCAGGTGTTTTACCCTGAGAGTAGGTGTTTGCTGCTGCTGCTGCTGCTGCTGCGCTACTCTCGAGATAAGGCGCCGTCTAGCGCTTTTAGTACCTACCTGTAGGTCGCGATCTTTGCTGCGTCCAGCCACCATTTAAGGTCTAAATGAGCAAAAGGAGCGACCAATGGCCACTCCTTTTGTCAGAGAAAAGCGCACTTGCGCTGTGGTGCTGGCAGGAATTACCCTGCGCTGTTACTGCTGCTCTTAGATGAGCTCGAGCTCTTGCATCGCGGCCTTGATAGCCTCTTTGGTGCTGTCGCTCAGCGGCACAATTGGCAGACGGCACTCCTCAGTGCACAGCCCTAACAGCGAAGCTGCGTACTTCGCACCAGCTGGGCTTGGCTCCTTAAACATGAGGCCATGCAGCTTCATGAGCTTGTCCTGTAAGGCACGAGCCTCAAGCCACTGGTTGTTAGCGCAGTAAGCTTGCACCTGATGCACTAACTTTGGCGCAATGTTAGCCGTCACCGAAATGCAGCCCACACCACCAGCCACGTCGTAGCTCACCTGCGAGGCATCTTCACCTGATAACCACGTAAAGTCCTCACGCTTGATTAAGGAGCGCTCTACCCATGGACGTGCTAAGTCACCCGTGGCGTCCTTAATACCGGCAATGCGTGGCAGCTCCGCAAGCTTGGCTAAGGTCTGTGGCAGCACATTGACTACCGCACGGCCTGGAATGTTGTAGACAAAGATAGGCAGCGAAGTCTCATCATGCACCATCTTAAAGTGGGCATACAGACCATCCTGATTTGGACGGTTGTAGTAACCAGCCACGTGCAACAGGCCGTCAGCACCAGCCTTTTCTGCCTCGTGTGAGTAGTGCACCGCCTCAACTGGGTTGTTAGAGCCTGCACCAGCCATCACAGGGATGCGGTGGTTAGCCACTTGGCACACAAGCTCCACTACACGGGTGTGCTCCTGATCCGATAAGGTTGGGCTTTCACCGGTGGTACCTGCTGGCACCAGCGCATCAGTGCCTTGAGCAATGTGCCACTCCACTAAGCGCTCTAGGGCCTGCTCATCAACTTTGCCATCCTTAAAAGGAGTAATCAGCGCCACTAAAGATCCGTGGAAGGTATGCATGAGATAAATCTCCGAAAAAAACCAAAGCACCAAAGACGGGGCTTAGTGTGGTGTAAGACGCGCGACGACCTCGGATAGCGCAGAGGGGCATCTTCACCATGGCCTCATGGGCAGCAACGCTGCACCTGTAGGCCTTATTTTAGAGCATTAAGGCGCAAACGCCGCACTTTTAGACCACGGGCAGCAGCTTATGGGGCAACTTTAGCTGACAGCTTGAGCTGTTGCTTTAGCAGGTGCTCTCGCTGTTGCTGCTGCCCTCTGGGCTTAAGCTTCTGTTTACTCAGCTTGAGCCTCAGCTGCAGCCTCTGCCTTGTCGCCAGCAGCCTTGTCAGAGCCCACCTTGTTCTGTAAACGTAAGGTTGGGAAGAGGATCACGTCACGAATCGTGTGGCTGTTGGAGAACAGCATTACCACACGGTCAATACCGATACCCTCACCAGCGGTAGGTGGCAGACCATGCTCTAAGGCCACGATGTAGTCCTCATCGTAGTACATGGCCTCATCATCGCCGTGCTTCTTCTGCTCAGCTTGCTGCTTGAAGCGGCCAGCCTGATCATCTGGATCGTTAAGCTCAGAGAAGCCGTTACCCATCTCACGACCGCCAATAAAGAACTCAAAGCGATCGGTAAAGGCTGGGTTGCTGTCGCTACGACGGGCAAGTGGGGAGATCTCCGCAGGGTACTCGGTGATGAAGGTAGGCTGCTGTAAGTGCTCCTCGCACAGCTCCTCAAAGAGAGCTGCAATGTAGTGGCCTAAGACCCAGCCCTCGTGGATTTCCACGTGCAGCTTCTCACACCATGCCTTGGTCTTAGCTTCATCCTCGAGGTCTTCCATGGTGATGCCAGGGCCGTACTTGACGATGGCTTCCTTCATGGTCAGGCGCTCAAATGGACGCTCAAAGTCGAGGTCTAAGCCAGGCTCACCTTCCTTACCATAGTGGAGCTTGGTGGTGCCTAAGACGTCCTTGGCCATGTTACGGAAGAGATCTTCGGTCAGGTCGATGAGATCGTGGTAGTCATGATAGGCCATGTAGAACTCAATCATGGTGAACTCTGGGTTATGACGGACGTCAATACCCTCGTTACGGAAGTTACGATTGATCTCATAGACACGCTCAAAGCCACCGACCACTAAGCGCTTTAAGTAGAGCTCAGGGGCAATACGCAGGTACATGTCCATATCAAGGGCATTGTGGTGCGTAATGAATGGCTTAGCGTTAGCACCGCCTGGGATGACGTGCATCATTGGCGTTTCCACTTCTAAGAAGCGCTTGCTATCCATGTAGCGGCGAATGAAGGACACGATCTTGGTGCGGATCTCAAAGGTGCGGCGCGACTCCTCATTGGCAATGAGGTCTAAGTAGCGCTGACGGCAGCGGGCTTCTTGGTCAACTAAGCCCTTGTACTTCTCTGGCAGTGGACGTAAGGCCTTTACTAAGAGGCGTAAGGAGGTGACGTGTAAGGTCAGCTCGCCTGTCTTGGTCTTAAAGGCAAAGCCGGTAACACCGATGATGTCGCCTAAGTCCAGCTTCTTAAAGAGCTCTTGGTATTGCCCCTCAGGTAAGTCGTCACGGGTGACGTAGATCTGAATCTTGCCGCCCATGTCCTGTAAGGTGGCAAACGAGGCCTTGCCCATGATGCGGCGGGTCATCATACGACCGGCAATGGTAAAGGTGTTCTTTTCCTGCTCTAAGGTCTCGTTCTCTTTGTCAGCGCAGGCGGCCACGATGTCGGAGGAAATGGCATCACGATGGAAGTCGTTTGGGTAGGCCTGGCCAAAGCTGCGTAAAGTGTTGAGCTTTTCGCGACGCTCAAGCATTTGCGCGTTGCTGTTCTCGGTTGCGGAAGAAGGAGCCTGAGTCATGAAAAAGTCCTTGGATGAAAAAAGGAGCTCGGCGTAAGTAGCCGTAAGAGCCTGACTTCTTTGCCGTCCTGCGCCGCACTGCGGCTGCGGCTGCGGCATTATTGGCCTGCAAATGAAGCGGCGGCTACTTATCTCGTGCGGAGCTAAAGCAAAGCTACCTTAAGTTGTGAGGCTTAAGCTGCTGCCCATGGGGCGTAGCGGCTTTCTCGGCGGTATGCTCTTGAGCCTGCTTGCTTAAGCCTGAGAGTGTGTTGTTCATTGCTGATGCTGCCTGCAGACAGCTCAGCGTCAGGGAGTAAAAAGAAACTTGGGAAAGAGTGAGCTAATAAGTGACGGATGTAGTGGTGCGTGGCTGCAACGTCCTACCTCGAGATAAAAGGTGCAAGCGAGCCTGAGCCTATCTTGAGATGGTCCTGCATGCGAGCCCTAAATTCCGTCATTTATTAAGTCAGTCGTTCCCTGCCTTACAGCGACCTTACAACTACCTTGAAGTGTGGCTGAGAGCGTTTATTCGCGCTCAAGATGCTGCGGGTAGTGTTTACAGGCCCTGTTTGAGGCTAGCCTCAATAAACTGGTCGAGGTCACCATTGAGCACCTTTTGCGTGTCACGGCACTCGACGCCAGTACGCAGATCCTTGACGCGGGCATCATCCAGCACGTAAGAGCGAATCTGGCTACCCCAGCCAATATCGTCCTTGCTGTCCTCAATAGCCTGCTGCTCACTGCGCTGTTTACGCAGCTCCAGCTCATAGAGCTTAGCGCGTAACTGTTTCATCGCCTGATCGCGGTTTTGAAACTGGGAGCGCTCATTTTGGCAGGTCACGACAATGCCTGTCGGGACGTGGGTAATACGCACTGCCGACTCGGTCTTGTTGATGTGCTGACCACCGGCACCGGAGGAGCGGAACACATCGACGCGTAAGTCTGCCGGATTGATATCGATCTTGATGTCGTGATCGACCTCTGGGTAAACAAAGGCCGAGCAGAACGAGGTATGGCGACGGTTGTTAGAGTCAAACGGTGACTTGCGCACTAAGCGGTGGATACCGGTTTCGGTACGCAGCATGCCGTAGGCATGGGGGCCCTCAAATTTGACGGTCGCACCCTTAATACCGGCGACATCACCCTCGGTGAGGTCGGTAATGGTGCATTTAAAGCCGTGCTTTTCACCAAATTTGATGTACATGCGCATGATCATTTCGGCCCAATCCTGCGCTTCGGTACCGCCTGAGCCAGACTGGATGTCCATGTAGCAGTCACTGTTATCAAGTGGCTGGGAGAACATCCGCTCAAATTCTAAGGTGCTGATCTTCTCTTCTAAGGCCGTAAACTCGTTTAGGGCCTCTTGCTGCGCTTCATGTTGGGCTTCAGGATCGCTTTCCTCTTGGCTCATCTCATAGAGCATGGCCACGTCATCAAGCCCTTGGTCAATCTCAGCAAAGGTGGCGATGACATGCTGCAAGGTTTGCTTTTCCTTGCCTAAGGTCTGAAAGCGCTCCTGATCTGACCAGATATTAGGCTCAGAGAGCAGGCCATTGACTTCCTCAAGGCGCTCTTTTTTGGCCTCTAACTCAAAGATACCCCCGTAAGGAATCAGCTCGCTCGCGGAGTTCCTGTAAGCGCGTGTTTAAAGCAATATCTAACATTTGGCTGCCATTAGTGTTAGCCGTCACAGGATAGAGGAGCTCTCTTTGCGCTCTTAGTTGAGCTTTTTCAGCTTTGCTTTGGGCTTGAGGGCGCCGCAGGCAAAGAAGCTTTTGTCCCTGTGACCTTACGATGTAAAAGCCACTAATTATAGCAAAAGCGGGTGGGTAAATTCCCGATAGAAAACGGTTTTTCCGCTGAAAAGTGCTAGAATTTGGAGCACGATTTTCCCCAGCTTCTGGTAAGTGCCGACTAAGGGCTCAGCCCTGTTGTGATGGCGTGCTTTCCTCCTTAGGCTCCAGCCTTTGGCACCAGCTGGGTCATGGAGATTTTTTGCCAAATGTTAGCTGACGATATCAAGATCTCGGTTGCCAATGCCTTAAAGGAAGACTTAGGTGGTGCGGTTGATTTAAGCTTAGATGTGACGGCCCAGCTGATTCCTGATGATGCCGTGAATGAGGCTACAGTCATCACCCGTGAGCCTGGCGTGTTTTGCGGTAAGGATTGGGTCGAAGAAGTGTATCGCCAGTTAGGCGGTCGCGTCACCATTACGTGGTTTGTTAAGGATGGTGATGAGATTAAGCCAAACCAAGAGCTCTTCCACTTAAAGGGCCATGCGCGCACCATGCTGACGGCAGAGCGCACCACTTTAAACTTTGTGCAGACCTTATCGGGCGTGGCTACCACGGTGCACGAGTACGTGAAGGCCATGGGTGAGACCAAGACGCAGCTTTTAGACACCCGTAAGACCATCCCAGGCTTACGCACGGCCTTAAAGTATGCAGTGACTGTCGGTGGTGGTCACAATCACCGCATTGGCCTCTTTGACATGTACCTCATCAAAGAGAACCACATCATGGCTTGTGGCTCGATTACGGCTGCGGTGCAAAAGGCCCGTGAATTAAAGCCAAACACCAAGGTCGAGGTTGAGGTTGAGAACTTAACCGAACTGCGTGAGGCCTTAGCGGCTAAGGCCGATATCATCATGCTGGATAACTTTGAGTTTGATGGCATGATCGAGGCGGTGAAGGTGACTGCCGGTCAGGCTAAGTTAGAGATCTCCGGTAACGTCAACCTGCAGACCATTGGCAAGTACGCCTCTACGGGTGTGGACTTTATCTCCGTGGGTGCGTTAACCAAGAACGTGCGCGCCTTAGACCTGTCGATGCGCTTTGTGAAAGAGCCAAAGAACTAATCTCCAGCTCTTTGCTTGTTAAGCTGCTCCGGCAGCACTAAAGAAAAAAGGCCCGTTACGGGCCTTTTTCTTTTGGGGGCGCTCAAAGGAGCAATATGGGCTAAGAGCAGGGCGGGCAAGGTAGCAACCACACCACCACCACCACTTTCGAGATCATAGCCCGTAAGTCGCTTACGCCTGCACTTCCATGTTGACGCGCGGCATGATGCGGCATACCAGCTCATAGGGAATCTTCTCTACAGGTAAGCCCTGTCCCCAGAGAATAGCCTCATCACCAATCTTGTCCTTACTCTCTGGGCCTAAATCCACAAAGAGCATGTCCATGCACACGTGGCCTGCCGTTGGGGCATAGCGGCCGTTAATCAGCACTGGAGCGCCATTAGGCATGGTGCGTGGGTAGCCATCACCATAGCCCGCCGCCACAATACCTAAAATGGTGTCATAAGGAGCAGTCCACGCCGCTCCATAGCCGACACGATCGCCCTTTTTGACCTTACGTATGGCAATGATCGAGCTCTTTAAGGTCATCACTGGCTGTAAGCCTAAATCAGGGCCGGTCTTATCTGGGTAGGGGGAGATGCCGTACATGATGATGCCAGGACGCACGTAGGCAGTACGGGCTTGTGGCCACGAGATGATACCGGCGCTGTTTGCAAGGCAGAGATCGCCCGTAAAGTCCTTTGCCACCTCAAAGAAGTACGCAATCTGCTCTTGATTGTAGTCTTCCATGCCATGGGTATCAGCGACGCTTAAGTGCGAGATGAGACCAATAGGCTGGACGATCTTAGAAGATTGCTCTAAGCGCTGCTTCATCTGCTGCACCTGCTCGCGGGAGGCGCCTAAGCGGTGCATACCGATGTCGATCTTAAGCCACGCATGGATTGGCTTAGCAATGGCGGTGCGCTCAATGGCTTCGATTTGCTCCATGTCATGGATCGCAGTAAAGAAGCCTTGCGCGGAGATGGTAGGGATGTCCTCATCATTGAGGAAGCCCTCTAAGAGCACGACGGGCTTAGTGATGCCAGCGGCACGTAATTCCATGGCCTCAGGTAAGCGCGCCACGGCAAAGGCGTCCACTTGATCAGTGAGTGCTTGCGCCACCGTGATCAGGCCATGGCCGTAGGCATTAGCTTTGACCACAGCAATAATTTTGGACTGTGGGGTAAAGCCTTTAATGGTTTCGATATTGGCCTTGAGAGCGGCGATGTTGATAACGGCGGTAACAGATTTCATAACAAGCAAGCAGGCGCGAGCCTTACGCTCCTCTCTGGGCGCAGCAATTACCGTGAGAACAAGGGAAATTACGCGGTGAGCAAAAGAAAAACGGCCATCATTTTACACCCAAGCCCCGTCTGCCGTGACAGTGTGTGCAGGCGCGATTACGGTGGTGCAGTGCGCGTAAAAGCTGTGATTCACGTGAAAATGAGGTGAGCGGTAGTGGTGAGGGGATGGTCTAAGGGAGTCTTTGCTTTGGCTATGGAAGTGACGCAGAGCTTTGGCGCGACTGACTTCATAGCTGACGGCCTTTAGGGTAATCGGGAATCATGGTGCACCGTCCTCAGGTAGGATTAGACTCTTCTGCACCATGCATCTCGAGGTGTGTATTTGCCAGCACGCATCACCTCTGCCGTCATTTATGATCACTCCTTACTGAGGCTGAGCAGTGCTTACCTGAGGGGAGATGCTTGGCGTTTGCTGTTGCTGCGCGGGCGGTAAGAGCAGAGGGACTGCATCTCACCTCTTGCCCAGCGCAGCGTGACAACGGCCGCTTACCTGACGCAAAGCAGCCGCATTGAGAAAGCAACGTGGCAGCACCTTGAGCTTGCTGTCGCCACTCTTAGTAAGCAGGGATGTCCTGACTACCACCAACAGGGTCGTTTAACACCTGCTCGGCGTAGCCCTTGTCATAGAAGGCCGTGTACTCGCCCATAAAGGTCAGCTCGATATCCGCCGTCGCGCCGTTACGGTTCTTACCAATAATCAGCAGCGCATCATGCGAGTTATCGTTTGGGCCCTCGATCTTGTTATAGACCGCCTCACGGTGCAGGAACATAATCATGTCCGCATCCTGCTCAAGGGAGCCCGACTCACGTAAGTCCGAGTTTAATGGGCGGTGGTCTTTACGGTTATCCACCTCACGGTTAAGCTGCGCTAGCGCAATGATTGGTACTTCCAGCTCTTTGGCTAGCATCTTCAGCGAGCGGGAGATCTCACCAATCTCTAAGGTACGGTTAGCGGCCTTAGTCTGACTGCGCATCAGCTGTACGTAGTCGATCATGATGACACTTAAGCCGCCATATTCCATGCTGAGCTTACGCGCCCGTGCACGGACTTCAAGTGGCGTGATATCGCTGCTGTCATCAATAAAGAGCTTATCGCGGTTGGTGCCATTGACGTTTTCGGCCAAGAGCTTGACCTTACGCACCATGTCCATCCACTGCTCATTCTCGACGCGGCCTGCACGCATCTCGGACATGCTAACGCGCCCAAAGGTCGCCAGCATACGCAGCACCAGTTGCTCCGTCGGCATTTCCAAAGAGAAGACCAGCGCTGGCTTGTGGACGTTAGGATTCATCGCGATGTTGGTCACGATGTTCATGGCAAAGGAGGTCTTACCCACCGAAGGACGAGCCGCAATAATGTTGAGGCTGCCTGGTTGTAAGCCTTGCGTCAGCGCGTCTAACTCCGAAAATCCCGTCGGTACGCCTGTTTGCATATCCGGATCGTCGCTGTGCATCTTCATCATCAGACTAACAGCAGCGGCAATCACCGGTTGCGGGCCATCACTAAACTGGCCTTGCTCCTCTACGAGCTTAAAGATGCGTCCGGATGCTTCGTCGTAGATTTCCTTAATCGACCGGCCCTCTGGACTGTAGCACATGTCGATAATGCCTTCGCTCACCGCGATCATGGCACGGCGCTTGGCCTTGGTGCGCACAATATTAGCGTACTCAATGACCGAGGCCGATGGCGGGCCACTGTTGGCAATTAAGGCCGCAAGGTAACGGGTGCCACCAGCTTTTTCGAGCAAGCCATCAGTCTCAAGCTGGTCACCTAAGACGGTGGCATTAAAGTCTTCAGAGGTAGCTGAGCGCTTTAAGATAGCCTCATAAATGCAGCGATTACGCGCTGAGGCAAACTCATCTGGAGATAAGGCACCAATGGTCTCTGCGATTTGGGAGAGCAGAGAGCCATCTTGCATCAGGCCTCCTAAAACGAGGCGCTCAGCATCGAGATCCGTTGGCGGCTCACGATGTTCAATGTCAGTATTAGCGTCAGTCAGACCGTCAGCCATACCTACCCTCACCTTTTCCCAAAACCAACCAAACACAGGGCTTTGCCCGTCTGCAGCGCGATGCCCAGAGGAGAGCTTTAAGGTGCCACGGCAGAAGAGCCGCAAGGCTTAAGCGCAGCAAGGCTCAAGCGCAAGGCGCCGCGACATGCCGCCTAGCACAAGGCAGAGCGCCTTGTCTTAGGACGCTGTAGCGCTTAGAGAAGAGCTAACCTGAGCGCTCGCTATAGCCTCATAATCATAGCAAGATCTCACCGCTGCGCGTTGCTGAAAAAGTTGCTGCATTCCACCAACGCGATGGTTGCTTGCTTAGCGCACCAAACTTTTTTCTGCAGGGTACGCATCAACTGCTCACAGGCCGTTTTTACGCCATTCTTTTGCAGCAATTGCTTTGCAGTATTTTGCAAAGAGCTTATATAAGCGCATCTTATCGCACCAAGCTCGTCACTAAGCCAGAGCTCTTTTGCATTGTTTGCTGCAAAAAATGAAAACCATACTGCTCTGCAACTCGAGGCGCGCAGCGTCAGGTCTTTGCTCCGGTAGCACTTAAGACGCACAGAGTGGGCACACCAAGTCTACGTTGAGATTAGCGGTAGTCAGAAGAGAGGAAGATGTGAAAAGTAAGAATAAGAGGAAGAGGGGAAGAAGAGAAGGGGATAAAAGGAGAAATGGCGCACCCGGAGAGATTCGAACTCCCGACCGATCGGTTCGTAGCCGATTACTCTATCCAGCTGAGCTACGGGTGCGCAGGGCAGCAAGCGCTTGACTGTATGGCGCACCCGGAGAGATTCGAACTCCCGACCGATCGGTTCGTAGCCGATTACTCTATCCAGCTGAGCTACGGGTGCGCAGTCATTTGCTACTGCATGCAGTTACAGTGCGATGGCGGAGAGAAAGGGATTCGAACCCTCGATACGATTTTTATAGTCGTATGCTCCCTTAGCAGGGGAGTACCTTCAGCCACTCGGTCATCTCTCCGCGACTGTGTGGCGGCATTATCTTAGTTTTGCCTACCCTTGTCAACACTTTTTTACAAAAAGGTGAAATTTAGCCTAAGCTGGTAGTAAAAGCCCATGTCTATGGGCATCTTTGGGGGTGGCACTGGGATACCAGTACAGCCTTGAGGGCAGAGCACTGCATAGCTTCAAGCAAGCTAACCTCTTTTGTTCGTAGGCTGCTTTGCCGCAGTATCCTGTGGTAGCGCTGCTTACACTTACAACTGCGCCGCCTTGCTGATCGCCATAGCCCACTGTTGCCACATGTTGTCGCTGATCCGTGGCGGTAAATGCAGCTTCAGCTCCGTCTCTTGTAACGCCTCTAAGGTAGTGAGTGCAGCCGCCTGCAACAGATCGAGGCGGGCTAAGACCTTTTTGCACAGTGGCCGCTTGGCTTCTTTGAGCGCAATGCTGCCATAAAAAGCCTGTACTTTAGGGCTGTTAAGCAGCAACATGGTGACGTAGGCCACCTCATACTGCGTAAAGCTGAGAAAGTAGCAGGTATCATCAGTCATTACAGGACGTGTTGTACCGTCAAGCTGGCAAAAGAGCGGCTGCTGTGCAAAGCCACTCACCGCTACCTTGTAAGGGGCAAAGCTGTAGTCCCCTAAGCCAAAGAGCGTAAAGGCTGGCCGATCGCGATAAATGCGGCTTTTACGGCGAGCAAAGTACTCAGCATGGTTATGGAGATATGCCCACAGCAGCGGCGCATCATGCTCTAAGTGAGCGGTATCCTCATGCAGCTTGCGCTGGGGTACCAGCACGTACTTACGCCATGAGGTCATGAGTGGTGCTTTGAGGTGACTGCTCTTGACCAGAGGAAACACCCACTCAGGCTCGACCACTACGTGCTCACCTAAGCCGTTGGTCAGCTGTAAGGACTGGTCAGAAGACACGGCTGTGCTCAGGGATAGCTCTTTTGGCTGTAGCTCCATAATGGCTGCACAGTCGTGCTTGATGCCCTGCCGCCATGGCAGCTGACATTGCCCGTCTAACGCGGTTAGCGGCGCAAGGTTGGTGCTCAGCGGGCGCTGGGGCGCTGGCGCGCGTTGATCGCTGGCGGGCGTCGCGGTGGTTGCAGTATAGGCAGCCGTGGTGGTAGTAGTAGCGGTGTTGCTGCTGTTCCCTGTGGTAGTGGCCAGCTCTAAGGGCAATTGCCGATAAAAACGTCCCTTAAGGTAGCCACAGCACTCCATCACCTCAAGTGGCTGCTGTAGGTCGTAAATCCTACAGATGTCAGGTGTGGCCACGCTGTTCTCTGTTGTCAGCTCCACAACCAACAGCACCGCACTGACATCCACCCCAAAAGCTTTTGCCGCATCGATACGTAGCAGGTCACAGCACGTAAAGCCAATGCCACGGCGCTTTAGCTCCTGAAACACCTTTATCGCGACCGTGCTCTTACACAAGAGCGCCACTGTGGTATTAGTGCCCTGATACTCCGCAATGAGCTGTAAGGTGATAGCCGTGGCAATGTCAAAGTTGCTTTCGCCAGTAAGTGCCGCTAAGCCACTGAGCGCAAATTCTTTAGCCGCGCGCGTGGGGGCGGGCGCTGCCTCTAATGCCGACAGCGTCGCTTGGTTTACCCATGGCGGGTTGCCCACAATGAGGAGTGGCTGCTCATGTATGAGAGGCCGTGTCGCTGTGGTGAGGATATCCGCATTAACAATGGTGAGGTTGTCTCCGGCGATGTGGTCACGGCAGTGCTGGCAATAGGCGGGGTTAAGCTCAATACCCACGTACTCACGGGCCGCAAAGATCTTACTTGCCGTAAGAAACGCTCCTAAGCCGCAGGTAGGCTCTAATACCGCTTGGGGTCTAAGCTTACGTACCTCATAGAGGTAGGAGCAGACTTGCTGGGCTAAAGACGCTGGAGTTTGGTAGTCACCACGGGCGCGTTTAGTAGTCAAAGTTAAGCACTCCATGAGTCAATCCCCCTTACCGTAGTCAGCGTGGCACCTTACGACGCCATTAGCGACATGCGTAGTGAAGCAAAGCAATGCAGGGCAGAGACAGCTGCGGCTGCAGAGACTGCAATCACCACCACTACCAACAACTTTGAGCAAAAGGCGGATCTTACAGAGCTAACTGCTACCAGCTGCTGTCGTTATCCTTAAGGTAGTTGCTCTGCCGTCTGGGCTTGTAGCACCCCCTTTGGGGTTGACCTGTGGGCTTAGCTTCGCAATGCCTTACACCTCAGGCTCTGCTTGGCCCTTACCTCGCCTTAGTCCAAAACAAAACAAAACAGGGGAAGCCATGTCACCACAGCTTCCCCTGTTCAGTACGCTCAATAGCGCGCCCTTACTCTTGTCTGAGCGGCTTTAGCGGCAGCTACTATTGCTCGTCCTTTTCACTAGGCGCGCAAGCCTTAGATTCAGAGTCGAGCTCTGTAGCCACCTCTGCTTCCTTAGTCTCTTCCTGCTCTTGCAAAAAGAGACTGTCGCGTAACACCGTATATTTCGCCGGTGCCTCAATGCCTAAGCGTACCTTGTTCGACCTCAGGTCGATAATGCTGATAGTAATATCCCTTCCGATATGCAGTTTGTCACCTTTCTTCTGGGATATTACCAGCATTTATAAGCGCTCCTGCAGGTATGGCACTACGGACGCAATCGCGTCGTCTAAGCCAGCCTTGTTGGTACCGCCAGCCTGAGCAACGTATGGACGGCCACCGCCCTTGCCACCAACATAAGCAGCAACAGCGTTTACCAGCTCGTTAGCTGGTACCTTAGCCGTTAAGTCTGGAGACACAGCCGCAATTAAGCTGACCTTGTCCTCGTGCTCCTCAGGCGATCCTAACACGACCACGCAGCTCTTTAAGGTGTGCACCAGCTCGTCAGCAGCTAAGCGTAACTCACGCTTGCTGTAGCCATCGGTCTTGGCCGCAATCACCTTCACGCCATTAATCTCTTGGGCCGAGTGTGCTAAGTTGACACAATCTAAGTGCACCAGCTTCTCCTTTAAGAGCATGTTCTCATGCTCAATGGAGTTGGTGTGCTCGATCATGTACTTCATGCGATCGACAATGCTGAAGTTGTCGGCCTTTAAGATGTTGCAGGCTTGAGCCACGACGCGACTAATAGTCTGCTGATACTCAATCGCGCTAGGGCCCGTCATAGCCTCAATACGACGAATACCAGAGGCAATAGCCTCATCAGAGGCAATGAGGAAGTAGCCTAAGTCACCAGTACGGTGAGCGTGCGTACCGCCGCACAGTTCCTTGGAGAATGGGTCCATGGAAACTACGCGGACTTCGCCTTCGTACTTCTCATTGAATAAGGCCATGGCACCAGTGGCCTTGGCCGCATCCAGATCCATCACATCGGTGCAGATTGGCACGTTGTCGCAAATGTACTCATTGACAAGGGCCACCACTTGCTGCCGCTCTTGCGTCGACAGTGGGTGTGGATGCGAGAAGTCAAAGCGTAAGCGCTCTGGGCCTACCGAGGAGCCCTTTTGCATGACGTGATCGCCTAAGACCTCACGTAAAGCGGAGTGCAGTAAGTGCGTAGCCGAGTGGTTAGCAGCAATGCGCTTGCGGCGCTTGGCATCGACCAGAGCCTCGCACTCGTCACCCACCTTAAACTCGCCTAACTCCACACGACCGATGTGGATAATGGCCTTACCCACAAACTTGGTGTTCTCGACAATAAAGAGGTTGTGACCGCAGCGGATCTCACCGGTATCACCAACCTGACCGCCCTTCTCCGCATAGAATGGCGACTTCTCTAAGACGATGACGGCCTGCTCGTCGGTTAACACCTCGTCGCATGGCTCAATACCCTTGAACAGGGCAATGATCTTGGCCTGATCAGAGGTCTTATCGTAGCCAGTAAACTCGGTCTCGACGTTAATCTTCAGCTCTTGGTTGTAATCAAGACCAAAGGTCGAAGCGGACTTGGCACGAGCGCGTTGCTTGGACATCTCGCTCTCAAAGCCATCCATGTCGACGACATAGCCACGATCACGCACCACGTCTTGCGTCAGATCAGCTGGGAAGCCGTAGGTGTCGTAGAGCTTAAAGACCACTTCACCTGGGATGGTACGCTCGGCACCTAACTTCTCCAGTTCCTTGTCTAAAAGAGCTAAGCCACGGTCTAAGGTGTTTAAGAACTGCTCTTCTTCCTTCTTTAAGGTGCGCTCAATTAAAGCTTGCTGCTCAACAAGCTCTGGGTATGCCTTACCCATGAGTTCGACGAGCTTAGCTACCACCTTGTAGAAGAAGACTTCCTTGGCACCTAAGAGACGGCCATGACGCACGGCGCGGCGGATGATACGACGTAACACATAGCCACGGCCCTCATTGGATGGCAGCACGCCATCGGCAATTAAGAACGAGCACGAGCGAATGTGGTCAGAAATCACGCGCAGGGACTTGGAGGACTTATCGCTGACGTTCAGGATCTCAGCGACGTTGTCGATAAGAGCGCGGAAGAGATCGATATCGTAGTTCGAGTGCACACCCTGCAGCACCGCAGCGATACGCTCAAGGCCCAAGCCATTGTCGATCATTGGCTTGCCTAAAGGCTCGAAGGTACCGTCGGCTTGACGGTTGTATTGCATGAACACGATGTTCCAGATCTCGATGAAGCGATCGCCGTCTTCATCAGGGGAACCTGGAGGGCCGCCCCAGATCTCTGGGCCATGGTCGTAGAAGATCTCCGAGCAGGGGCCACATGGGCCAGTATCGCCCATCTGCCAGAAGTTATCTGAGTTGTAGCGACCACCCTTGTTATCACCGATGCGAACGATCTTGTCCTCTGGCAGGCCGATGATATTGTGCCAGACGTCGTAAGCTTCGTCGTCTTCGGCGTAGACCGTGACCATTAAGGACTCTTTAGGTAACTTAAAGCCCTCAGTGAGCAGAGTCCAAGCGTAGGTGATAGCCTCTTTCTTGAAATAGCCGCCAAAGCTAAAGTTGCCCAGCATCTCAAAGAAAGTGTGGTGGCGGGCGGTGTAGCCCACGTTGTCGAGATCGTTTTGCTTACCACCAGCGCGCACGCACTTTTGCGCAGTGGTGGCGTTGATGTAAGGGCGTCTCTCTTTACCAAGATAGACATCCTTGAACTGGTTCATACCAGCGTTGGTAAAGAGCAAGGTAGGATCGTTGTACGGCACCAGCGAGCTAGAGCGCACGATCTCGTGGCCGTGATCCTTAAAGAAATTGAGATACGTGGAGCGTATCTCATCGGTCGTCATATACATGAGAAAACTCAAAAAAATCAGGAGTCTAAGTGGCAACCTTAAGAGGCGGCGCCTAGGCTAGCCTGCCATTATACACCCCTTTAGGCAGGGCCATTGTTTTGGGCGGGTGTAAAGCAGATGTACAAGCTGTTTTGGTTGGTAGTTTGGTCGTAAGAACCGTGATTGCCACAGCAGGGTGCAGGGCCCTGAAGCAGTACGCCATCAAAGCGCCGCTGCTGGTTCACGCGTGGGGATGATTGTGCTGTGTAGTGCTGAGCTCTGCGGTGTTGTGCGGTAAAGTGCGGGGCGGTGCGCTACGTCGCGTGCGTAGCAAAAACAGGTAGGAGTAAGCGCGGCCAAAAGGCGGGAGCGGCAGCAACAGGAGGGGACTCTGGAGGAAGAAGGGAAAGGCTGGCAGTCTGGCAGTCTGGCTAGAGGCTTTTCCCATGTGTGAGCACAGCTTCTTGCCCTTAATCTACCTTAGGGTAGGTCGCGGTAGCGACGCTTGCTGCTTCATATCAGGTTTCTGCATCAAGGGGCTTAAACCCACATAAAAGGCCGATTTTAAGCCAATAACATAGGGGGAAAGCACTCGCAGTATGGCAGGCCGTAAGGCAGAAGTGCAGCTTGGCAGCAGTGAGCGCGGTTGAGATGCCCACTGCATCACAGAGTGCTGGCAGCAACGGGCCAGTAAGGAGGGCTTAGTGGTGGTGCGGGAGTGAGTAAGGAGTGGAGGCGGATCGCGGAGCGTGATGGGAGATTAGCGCTCCGCTGGCAGCTGATAGCCCTCAGGGCGCTTTACCTGAGGATCCATCTCATGGAGCTTAGCAATCATGCGCTCCCGCAGCGCCAGCGTTTGCTCATTGATCTGTGCGCGCTCCAGCGTGGCACCATCCAGTGGCTCTAAGAGGCTGATATGCACCTCGCCATTATTCCAGCGACCTAAGTCAATCTGCCCCGCATAAGTCGAGGTCACAAAAGGAATGACCTTAACCTTAGCCATCATCGCCGTGTGTAAGGCACCGCTCTTAAACTTGCCTACCGGTCCATAGCCTGAGCGCGTACCCTCAGGAAACATCCAAATGGACAGCTGCTCGTTTTTGATCTTTTTCACGATCTTCAAAAAGAGCTCACCGGCCTTGGAGCGCTTCTCGCGATCAAGGAGGATATTGCCCGACAAAAAGAACAAAATGCCAAAGATTGGCGTGTAGAGCAGGCTCTTTTTACCTACGCACACCAGTCCTGGCTGGGGCAGGTCGGCCATGGTAATGATGTCCCAGTTGCTCTGGTGTAAGCCCACAAAAATAGCAGGCATGTCCTTACGCACGGACTTAGGATCAAAGTCCATGACCACTTTGACGCCAATGACCCGCTGGGCAAGCCGTAGCATCTGGGTTAGTGCGTAGACGTTGCCCTTGTTAAAAGGACGGCATAAGCACACGATGAGGCCTAAAACCAGCCACAGCAGCGCCATGATAAGCAGTATCACCACACGAAGCGGGTAAATGATAAAGCGCATAAGAAAAACCTGATCTCAATGGAAAGGTGGGAGCTGACCTCAAAACAAAGGGATTGGCGTGGAGTGGCGTGAAGTAGGCACACCTGCACAGCAGCCTGAGTGCAGGCTGCATCTTAGCATGCTTGGGGCACAAAGCCTTGTTTTAAGCAGGGTAAAGCGCCAATTTCTCCTCTGGGGCGTTGCTGAAGAGAGGTAGTCTTTGCGGACTACCGCAGGTAAAGCGCTCCTGCAAAAAGAGCTACCCACCCCCAGCACAAGCTGAGGCCTGTAGCTCTTTGCTTTGCCTTAGAGATACGACACTCGCTGGCGCCGCTCTGCTGCCCAGCAGTAAGCACACAGCCGCCATTACCTTTGGATGAGGTAGTAGTCATGAGCCTTTAGCTTTTAGCCTTTACCTTTAGCCTAAGTCAGCCATCATCCCCAGAGGACATGCACACCGACAATTTGCAGTGAAGAGGTAGTTGTTGGCTTTTAGGTGCCATCCTACTGTGATCAGCTCAGGTTCAAACTGAGGAATAAGAGCAGA
>CASEBB010000092.1 GCA_949286015.1 uncultured Succinivibrionaceae bacterium
CTAGTATGCACGATTTGTTTCAGCTCTGGAAGTAGCCACCACTTCCTTCACATGGAGCCCTGCGAAGGTATGGTGGAACTTTCTGTACTCTTCACTACTCAGATTAGAAAGTGCTGCCGCTCTACTTTCGCGTAATGGTGCTGTCAGACTCTGGCACTGGTGCGCTTATCTCCACTGCGCTGTTTGCCGCAACCACCGCGTCATCACCCACGGCCCCAAGCATGGTGGCACAAGCAACGTGAATAGGGCCAATTTGCGCCGCCATGGCGTTATCTTTGCTCATTTTGGTGCTTATAACCTGCTAAGATAAAGCAGATTAGGTCTCACCTCAGCTTGCTGTACCGTGCCCTGAGCGCATCTTTTTCTACGCTGCTTGGATGTGACTTGGGCCCCCTAATAACTGATGACAGCATGCTCCCTGCTGTGGTCTGATCGCTTTGCTCAATAAGGAGAGCTCACATGTCCCTAAAGACCAGTGCCTTAGCTGTAGCCGTTTCGCTTGCCCTTGCTACCCCTGTCTTAAGTGGTTGCGAAAGCACGACAAGCAACTCGCAAACTACCAATCGCTCCCAGCTGATGTTAGTCTCCTCCGAAGAAATCATGGCGGAGTCGGCCCAAGCTTACGACCAAGTGATCGCGCAAGCTAAGGCCCAAAATGCCCTCAACACCAACGCGGCGCAGACTAAGCGCGTCAAGAACATTGCCAACAAGCTCATTGCTAAGGCCCCATTATTCCGCGCCGACTGCGCTAACTGGGACTGGGAAGTCAATGTCATCAACTCTGATGAGGTGAATGCGTGGTGTATGGCCGGTGGCAAGATCGCGGTGTACTCGGCGCTGCTGACGGAACTTAACCTCACTGATGACGAGTTAGCCACGGTCTTAGGTCACGAGATTGCCCACGCTTTACGTGAGCACGTGCGTGAGCAACAAAGCACTGAGACCTTAAAGCAGGGCGCCTTCCAGATTGCCTCGCTCTTTGGTGTGGACAATACCACCTTACAATTAGGCCAAGTCGCAGCCAATTTAGGCTTAACCCTGCCATTCTCGCGCTCTCATGAGACGGAGGCTGACGAGCTGGGCTTAGAGCTGATGTACGATGCTGGCTACGATCCTGATGCCGGTGTCAGCCTGTGGACAAAGATGATGCAGTTAGGCTCCGGCAATGATGGCTTAGCGGCGTTATTGAGCACCCACCCTGCTGACTCCTCACGTATTGAGAACTTACAGGCTCTCTCCCAGAAGTTAAAGGAGCAGCCACGCCGCTAATGCTCTCTGGCGTCTGCGGGTAATCTTGGGGTAGAGCCATTACCCCTGTGTTCCCGCTCCCTGAACTTAAACGGCCGCCGCGCCCTCTGCGCTGGTGGCCGTCTTTGTTTCTGCACGCCGCACCGGCGCTGTGATGTGACGCGCTGTACACTGCAAAGCAGTGCAATGCCCCATTGTTCTCACATCTTGTTACAATGCAGCTAAACGCCCCTGCTACAGGGTAGGTAGCCTCAAGCGCCTCACGGCGCCTATCTCGAGAGCAACGTATCAGCACCCACCTCATCTCAGGTTAACCCCCTGCTTGTAGGCAGTGACCTCCTTGGGGATGTGCTTTTAGGGATATGTTCGCTACAGAGACCAGAGGTTCCACTCCTGTTGCACTCTGCATAAAGCAAAAGCATGGGCGCGTAACCATTGTTAGGATTTACGGCGGCGCTTAGCCGTGTGCTCTGTTGTAAGCTCAGGGGGCAGGATGGACATCAATCGCATCATTTGCGCTTATTTTTCCCCAACCGGCGGCACCAAGCGTGTGGCTATGGCTCTGCAAAATGGCTTTCTCCAAGGCTTGCCACACTACAAACCACAGGTACTCACCTACAATTACCTCACCCCCGAGCGCCGCGCTAAAGCCCCTGTCTTCTCTGCACACGACCTCTTAGTCTTAGCCTACCCTGTCTACTATGGGCGCATGCCTTGGGCCTTTGCGCAGTGGCCAGAGCTGCAAGGCAATGGCGCCCGCGCCATTGTGGTCTCTGTATACGGCAACCGCGCCATTGAAGATGGCACCCGAGAGACAGCAGCCTTTTTACAAGAGCATGGCTTTATGGTCTGTGGCTACATCGAAGCTATTGCCGAGCACTCCTTAGAGCGCCGCTTAGCCTCGGGACGTCCTGATGCTAACGATAAGGCCCAGCTTACGAGCAAAGCCCAAGAGATCTTAAAGCAGCTGTACCAGCTGCAAGAACAGCACAAGGAGTGGGCAGAGTACGACTTTAACTTTACTACACCGTACAAGGCGGCAGGCAGAGCCGCTATTATTCCCCATCCGCTTAACACCACGAAGTGTGATTCTTGCCAGCGCTGCATCAAGATGTGCCCTTGTGGCATCATTGATCCGGAGACCTTTACGGTAAAAGACGAGGATCGTGAGCAATGCATGAACTGCACAGCGTGTATGAAGGTGTGCTTATCAGGGGTGCGTGGCTATACCCCTGAAGAGGAGCAGGCACTGCGCAGCAAGATGACCATGATCTACGAGGCGAACCAAGCGCCAAAGTCTATTGCCATGGTGCTCGCTTCGTAAGGTAAGCAATAGGCGCCGCTTACATCTGGTACAAATGGCCCTATGCGCTCGACTACCACTTAGAGTTAGAGGTAGTTGCTCTAATCACCATTATCAACGTTTGCTACCCTGTTGACGCCTCTGGTAAGGTGCCATCATCACAGCTGAGCTTGAGCAATTGGCGGTGACTGCGTCCAGCGTCTGCTGTGTGTAGTTGCTTACTCATAGGTGGCACGCAAGCGTACAGGTAGATTTCTTGCTCTACAGAGTTCTAACAGAGATGGCAACAGCCATCTCTTTATGACGAGGCGCTGACCACTGCGGGATATGACGCGTCCTTTTCCCAAAATACGGCAAGCTTTTGGGAGCGGCGTGCTGTGAGCTTCTGCAATGGCAGCGCCTATTTTGTACCCCCAGTTAACCCAGCGTTGCCCTGACCAGCAACACGCGCCTCTAAGGTGCGGGCTTTGGACACCACCAATACTCTGCCTGCGCAGTACAAAGCAGCCCCGCCGTAGCGCGGCAGCTCTGCAAGGTACCTTTTTGCGCTCTCCTTTTGGCGTTGGGTGGAGAGCAGCCACAAACTGCTCTGCGGTGTCTCACGGCAACCGCCATCACTGCAGCTCAAGTGCTTGCTGGCATGCAGGAGCGAGGCTACGCTACGTGTCGCCTTGACTGCCACCACACGCAGAAGTAGCTCCTCTTATTCCTTAATTCCTTAATTCCTTAGAGTTATGCTGCTGCCTGCATGCATGCCGCAGCGGCTCATACCGAGAGTTTGCCATGCTCTACACACCACAAACAACACCAGAGCAGCGCCGCGAGACTGCGGCGCAGAAGCTGGAGCAGGCACGCGCTGTTTGCTTAGAGCAAGCCACCTCGCCTGCTATTCAGCTGCAAATTAAAGCCACGCTGGAGCAGTTAGCTCAGGAACAAGCCCAAGCGCAGCCAGCACCAGCAAAAGCCAAATAAGCTCAGCCTCGCTACCCTGTGCGGAACGACTGCCTGAAGAGCTGATGGACTTGAGGGTAATCAAGGTGCACAGGCCTCAGAGAGGATTGGACTCAATGCACCATGCAGCTCGAGGTGTGTCTTTGCCCTGACGCCTCCTCTGCCGTCACTTTTGAGAGCACTCATTCCTTTACCCAGAGCAGCCGCTAACTACGCTCCACTGTGGGCATTGCTACTGCTGCTTAACGCCGCTTGTTGCTTGCTTAGTCGCTTTCCCTGCTTTTCCCGCATCCTCCTGCAGTAGAGGTGCACCTGAGGATGGATAAAGCGCGCACACTTTGCCCGCACTAAGGACAACCTCAGGGGCCAGCTCTAAACTACCGTACCAAGCAATAGCAGTAAGGCTTACCTGACCGCATCACCGACCGGTACAGTCAGCTGCCACTTAATGCAGGTGCTTGCTGCCCACTGCCAGCAGTAGCGTGCTGACTTTGCTGCCCTGCTACCGCTGGTGGTGAGACTGAGTACTGCACGTGCTGACAGGTGCTGGCGCCTGTGGCGCTGGCCACAAACAGAAACCGCTGGTGATATTGGCGGCGGTGATGATGGTGGTGTTAGTCTTGGAGGAGGTTATAGGCGCAAGGGGCCTTGCTACCCTTAAAGGTTGCTTCGCGCAACGAGAGCGTTTTTCCTCTTGTGCCTGCAGAGTGTTTGCCCCGATGTTAGGGGCTTAACATCGACCTTGGCGCTGGGGTTAAGACCTTTGCTGCAAAACCCTGAGATAAAGCACCAAGCGGCGCTACAGTGATGTACCCCCGAGGTAGGTTCATTACCCATTAGGGAAAGCGCCCGCAGCGTAAAAGCAGCCGCCACCTCTCTGCCAGCCAGCCCGCCTGCTCACCTGCTAACAGCGGGCACGACCGGAGCTTGCGGCGGCTGCCAGTAACATGAGGCCGCGTGGGAGCAACACTTGAATTACGCGGTGTGCAGCCCCAGCTCCTAAGGAGCACAGGTGGCGTCATCACCACACCAACACAGCCCCACGCCCCTACGCTCTTTTCCGCCATGGAACGACTTGCTTCATAGCTGACGGGATTTAGGGCAATCATGCTTGCCGCACCTTAAGGTAGGCTCAGGATAGAACACCCTTTATCTCGAGGTGTAAGTTGTTGCTAGCACTCCCCCAGCAGCCGTCAGTTATGAGAGCACTCATTCCCACATAGCGGGAAAAGCTGCAGCTGCACCGACAAAAGCACGTCTCTCTGCCCATAAGGCCACAGGCGGTGCTATGATTAGGAACGACTGACTTAATAAATGACGGAATTTAGGGCTCGCATGCCTGCCCATTTCCAGATAGGCTCAAGCTCGCTTGCACCTTTTATCTCGCGGTGGGACATTGCCACCACGCACCACTACATCCGTCACTTATGAGCTCACTCTTTCCTGAGATTAGCTCTCAGCGATTAAAGCCCGTCGCCACCAAGAGCGACCACGCTTTTATCCCCAACACCATCCGCCACATCACTCTCACCACTTCCACCACGCCACCACGTACCCAGCATCGTCGAGCCGCAAGGAGTTTATTGATGAGCCCTCAAGATTTTCGCGATGAGCCCTACTCCCTCTCCACCCGTAAATTACGGCAAAGCAAGCTCTACCTTGCTCTCTGTACGGCGCTGAGCAGCTTTACCGTGGGCACCGCCTACGCTGCTGACACCAATGTCACCGTCTTAAACCTCCTTGAGCGCTCCAACTCCTCACCTGCCTCGATGTGCTTTACCTTGAGCCAAGGGCAAAGCGTCTTAAACGACATCGATAACCTCACCCGCTTTATCGAGCTGCGCCAATTACCAGCTACCGCTGCCTCTAACGCTACCGGTAACACTACTCCTAACGGCGCTACGGCCACGACTTTAGCCGCCACAGAGGGTGCTACCTCCACGCAGGCTACAGCAGCGCTAGCTAATGTCGGTACTTTAATTGACGGCCACCCTACGCTTGATCAGGGCTTACTCTGTGTCTCCGGCTTAAGCCACGGCACGCCATATGAGCTGACCTTAAAGCAGGGCTTAACCTTTACCTCTGGCGATAAGCTCGCGCAAGATATGCGCGTACCTTTTACCATCTCTGATGCCAGCGCGCAAATCAAGCTGCCTTACAACATCATCCTGCCAAAGAACGCGGCCAATAGCTCCTTTAACGTCCAGACCATCAATCAGCCTAGCTTTAAGCTCTCGATTTATAAGCTCTCGACGCGCAGCATCAATCAGCTCAATCTGCCAGCCCTGCTCAATAACGAGCTCAGCACGTGGACACTGCGGCAGCTCTTAAGTGACAGCGCCCATAAGGTCTACGACCACCTCTTTAACCTCACCTCCAACAGTAGCATCGACCTTATGTCCCTGCCGCCGCTGCCCGAGCTCATGGCTGACGCCGAGCAGACCACACTGGCAGCAGCTAACGCTAACGCTGCTTACGCTGCGACCGCTGCCGTCAGCAACGCCGCTGCCACCAATGCAGCTAACGCCCAAAACAGCACTACCACTGGCAACGCGGTTTCTGGCCCTACCGCTGGCCTCAAACAAGCAGTACAAGCGGCCATGGTGGCGCAATTAAGCCCTGAGCAAAAGAACAAGGGCATCAACACCAACATTGCGCTCAAGCAGTTTATGAGCAATGCTGATGACGGTATGTACCTCATTGTGGCCTCCGATCCTCGCCTCAATGTCGACGACATCACCAGCTTCTACAACCTCAACAACACCACGCTGCCGCTGAGCGCCAAGCTCATGATGATTACGGACTTAGGCTTAAGCACCTACAAGAGTGCGGACGGCCTCTTAGTCAGCGTGCGCTCGCTCACCACTGCGCAATCCTTACCTGGGGTCAATTTACAGCTGATTGCGCACAACAATGAGGTCTTAGCGCAAAGCACCACCAACGAGCAAGGTGTCGCCCGCTTTAGTGCTGAAGCTATCGCCGGTAAAAACGCCTTAGCCCCACGTGCCCTCATTGCCCTGCACAAGAACGATACCTACAGCTTAGACCTCAACTCCGCCCCACTTTATCTTGAGGACAACACTGGCGCTCGCTCATTACCCCTGAGCAACGATACCAACAGCACGCCAAACTTACAGACTTACGCCTATACCGAGCGTGGTATTTACCGTGCAGGAGAGACCGTACACTTTACGGCCTTAGTGCGTAATGCGCAGTTACAAGGCGTCAATCTGCCGCTGACCTTACGCGTCCTCAATCCGTATCAAAACGCCATTAAGCAGGTGCTGCTCAAAGAGCCAAAGATGGGTGGCTATGAGTACGACTTTACCCTGCCTGAGGGCACGCCGCAGGGCACCTACGCCATGCAATTGCGCTTGGGTGACAACATCTTAAGCAACACCTACTTTACAGTAGGCAGCTTTGTCCCAACGCAAATCAACAGTGCCTTTGCCAACGACGAGAAGCTCATTGCCCTCAATACGCCGTTTACGCTGCGCACTACCACCAATTTCAACTACGGCTCGCGCGCGTCTAATCTCAACGGCATGTTTACGCTGACGCTGCGTCCTGATCCGCACCCAGTACCACGTGATGCTAACGCTGCCAATAACGAGTTCTTAAACCAATTCCACTTTGGCCCAGATAGTCGCAAGTACTCCGAACTGCAGCAGATGGAGCAGTTCTTTAACCTCAAGACCAATGTCCAAGGTGAGCTGCAGCAAAACATTACCCTCCAGGCCAGTGAGTACCCACGTATCGCTGATGTCACCGCCACGGTCTTTGATACCAATGGCCAGCCGGTAGCTATCGAGCAAGAGTTTAAGGTCGCTTATAACCAGCCCTTAATCGGTGTGCGCCTCTTAAAGAGCAGCGATACGCCTGCAGAGGTCGCTCCTCTAGCCGGTGGTGCCACAGCGGCGCAGCCGCGCCCTGCTGACAGCAGCAAGGTGAGCACGACGCCAGCTAAAGCGCCAAGTGCCGCTACCACCAACTTTGCGCTGTGCTCGTACATGCAGGATGGCAGCACCTTCCCGCAGGACGTCAAGTACTACCTCTACAAAGAATTTACCGACTACAACTACGTCTATGACAATGGCGCGTGGCGCTTTGTCAGCTTTGTCGGGCGCAATCTTGTCAACCAAGGTGCAGTGCGCGTCAACAACCAGCAGCTTAATGCCGCCGCTATTTCGGTTGAGCTTGATGATGGCACCTACGTCTTAGAGCTGGAGTCAGACAAGAGCCGCACTACCTACTCCTTTGTCAAGGGCTTCTCCTCGAGCCATGATGCCTTAACCCCTGACCGCATCGCGCTGTATGCCGATAAGGAGCAGTATGAGCTCGGTGATAAGGCCAAATTAAGCTTTGATAGTCCTTTTGCCGGTTATGCCAACTTAGCCTTAGGCAGCAACGGTATCAGCGACTTTAAGACCTTTAAGGTAGAAAAGGGCCACAACGAGATCGAGGTTAACATCACCTCTGAAATGTACCCTCAAGGCCATGCCCTGCTCTCGATTTTCTCGCCTTTACCTCGCCCAAAGGCCAATACAGCCACTGGCAGCACCAATAACCAAGGCAGCACCATTGGCGCCGTGGCTGATGCCACCACGCCGATTCGTGCCGTGGGACTGTGCGATCTCAACCTCAATTTAGCCGCACATCAATTGCAGGTCACTACCACCGCCCCTGCCGAGGTGAAGCCACAGTCGCCATTACGCTTTACGGTCAAAGCAGTACCAGTGGATAGCGAGGCCGTAGGTGTGGCGGGCTCGACGGCTAAGCAAGCGGTGCAAGAGGCGCAGGTTGATGGGCTAACGCAAGGGCGGGCGCAAACACCTAGCAGTGCCGCGACCTTAGAGGAGGCCGCCAGCGGCTATGCCAAGGTGACACTGGTCGACAATGGTGTCTTAGCGCTTACCTCTTACAAAGCACCAGATCCTAACAAGGTGTTGATGCAGGATCGGGCGTATGAGGTCAATCTCTACGACGCCTATGGCTACCTCATGACCAATCCACTGCAAACCGGCCAAGGCTATGGTGCCACCGCTGAAAAAGCGATGCTCTCTATGGGTGCCGCCGCTGCGGTGTTAGAGGCCATTCCTTTTAAGACTGTGGCCTTAGCCTCGAAGATTGTGCCGCTTAATGCCCAAGGCGAGGGTGAAGTGGAATTTGCGGTGCCACAGTTCTCGGGTAGCTTAAAGGTTATGGCCGTAGCATGGAATGAAGAGCAGACGGGTGCCAGCAACCAAGATGTGCTCATTCGCGATAAGGCGGTGGCTACGCTGGGCTTACCACGCTTCTTAAATGCAGGTGATGAGGTACAGGCCCGCCTCAATCTGCACAACCTCAAAGCCAGCGATCCTAACTTTAAGATCGATATCCGCTGCGAGGGCGCCTTAAAGTGCTCGGAGCAGGCGGTAAGCTCCTTAAAGCCAGGCTTGCGCGAGGATCACTTCTTTACCATTAAGACCTATGGCGCCTTAGGTCAGGACAGTGCCAACACCACTGAGCAATTAGGTGTTGGTACGATTCACCTGAAGGTCATGAATCCTGAGTACACGGTGCATCAGGATTACAACCTCACCGTGACCTCACCACGCTTACCACTGTTAAAGAATTACGTGATGCTGGTGCCTGCCCATGAGAGCACGACTTTTGACTTAGGGCAGGACTTTACGCAGTTAAGCGGCGTGGCCATCTCTAAGGGCTTGCTGCCAAACGTCAATCCAAGTGCATACACCGCTCAGATTGACCGCTTTGGTTTCTACTCCATTGGCGATCTCATTGCCTCCTTGGAGAGCAAGCTGCTCTATGGTGAGAGCTTGATTGCGGATAATACGGCCAGCTCTACCACCACTACTAATACCAACAGCACCAGCACAGACGCTGGCGCAGACATAGACGCAGCCTCAACCCCAGACGCAGCAGTCACGGCGGCAGGCGGGGAAGAGGAGCCAAGCACTGACAACTCCTACCAGAACCTCAGTGCGCAGCTGAACTCCTATAAGCCATACCGCTCTCAAGCGGAGCTTAATGCGGCTATTCAAGATCTGATCTTACGGCTGCTGGCACGAGCCACGACCTCTGGTAACTACGTCGGCGCTAGTGATTACTTTACGGCCTACGCTACACAAGTGCTGCAACTGGCACAAGCGCGGGGCTTTGCGGTCAATCAGCAAACGCTGCAGAACTCGCTGCAGTACCTACGCTTAAATAGCAAGTACTTTACAGGTGACAGCGCCGCTGCTTTTGCCAATGAGGTCTTAGCACAAGGCGAGAGCATCAACCAAGCTAACCTGCGCTATGCCTTAGATGAGAATCAGGTGAAGGCACCGGTGATGCTGGCGCATTTGGCTAATGCCTTAGAGCAGATTGGCGATCATGCCCGTGCGCAAAAGGCACTGGATTTAGCGGCTAGCAACTTACTTAATTGGCAACAGCTGCAAGATGAGCTCAGCAAGGTCGATCCACAAGATCGCAGCAAGCGCTATGAGCTCTTAGGGCAGATTAGCAACTTTAATGTACTGCCTGAGACTGACATCCGCCATGATGCCTTTGTGGTGATTGATGCCTGCTTACGTGCGGGCTTTAACGCACCACTGGAGTTGCTGCTGACCAAGCTGCAATGCTTGCAAGAGGCGCCGGACTACCTCTCCACGCTGACCATGGCGGCCATGCTGCGCGCTAATGCCCAGATGGCGGCCAATACCGCGCAGACTGCCGAGCAAAGCGCAGCGTCCAAGGCGGTCGATAGCGAGCAAATTGTGCTCACTAAGCAGCAATTAGCGCAACTTAATAGCGCGCCGGCCACTCCTGCGGCGGCCGCAAACAGCGCTGAGGCAGAGGCTGGAGCAGAGACCAAGACAGAGACAGCTGCCAACACTGCCAGCACGCAAGCCACCGCCGCGCCAGCAACAGCGCAAGGGGAGAGCGTGCCTGAGGCTGCTCCTACGGCTGGCGATGAGAGCGCTGCAGGCTATACTCTTGCCGACGGCAAGCTTACTGTGCACAATCGTGGGGAGCGCGCGATCTTTGTCACGACCTCGGTCTTAGGCCAGTACGAGCACGACAACGTTATGGCCAATAACGGGGTTACCTTGCACGTCAATTACTTTAACCGCGATGGTGCCTTAGACGTGAGCCACTACCAGTTTAGACCAAACGAGGAAGTGCTCATGGAAGTGAACTTTACGCGCGAGGTGGACTTACAGTCCAATCCACTGGTTAAAGTAAAGCTGCCTGCGGGCTTTGAGTATGTGCGCACCGCGCAGCTCAACGATCCGGTCTTTGGTAAGCTCATTGGCAAGACGCAGGTGTACTCACCTGAGGACTTACAGGTGCTGGATGACATGCTGGTGGCACGCTACTCGCGCTACATTGACGAGGAGAGCATGAGCCTCTTTGTGGTGTTGCGGGCGGCGCATCCTGGCACCTTTAACCAAGGTGAGGCGCTGATGCAGTTGCAGAGCAGCCCACAGATTTACGGCTCCTTCTATGGGGAGAGCCCACTCATTATCACCGAGATGGGAGCGAACTAAGCTCGACTGCTGAAGCTAAAGCAAAAGCTCACGACGGCCTCACTTTGAGGCCGTTGTAGTCTCTGCTCAGCAGGGGAGCTGCTTACCACAAGGAGCCACTTTGGGTAATGACTACAGCAGCACCGCACAGAGCAGGTGGATCGCTTCAGCAAATACTTGTAGCAACTACTAATAACCACAAGTATTACCCTCTCTAAGTCACCACCTCTACTCTACTCTACTGTTACCTGCTTAGAGATAAAGGTCAGACCACGGTAGATCCTTACTACAAAGAGGGTGAGCACTTTTGGTAAGAATGAAAACCTGAGCGTAACTACAAACAGAGTAGCCGCAAAAGCAAATCACAAAGGAAGTAACTGCCTACCATCAGGTGGTCTTACCCTAAAAGTAAGTATTTGCAGCAACGCCTTCTCGAGATAAGACGCCATCAGGCGCTTTTACTACCAATACCACTACCAACCACCTAACCACGCCCCAACCCACCACGCGGCGTGCAACTCACCCCCTATTCTCTGCCCATGGCCAAGAAGCATAGCCCTACTTCCACCAAGCGCCCTACTACCAAAGCCCGCGCGCAGCGCCACGAAGCGCGCCCTGAAGCGCCCGCCTCACCAGAGGCCAGTGCTACCGCCGCTGCTACTACCGCTACCGCAACTACCGCAACTACCGCGAAGATCGCAGCACGTGCGACCACCAGTGCTAGCGCTAACGCTAGCACCAGCGCCGAGGTCACGGCAGAACACAGTGCTCAAACTAAACGCACGCAAAGCCTCAAAAAACGCCTCATAGAGGCCAAGCGCACGCTCCGTGAGCATGTACCCGCTGGCAGTGGGCCCCTTGCGTATGGGCGCTATTTTTGGCAGCTACGCAACGCTTTTGTGCGCCGCCATCGCCGCGCCATTATTGGAGCCAACATCGGCCTCTTGGTCGCCGCAATCCTTGTGATGGTGGTGGGCATGCACGTTTGCGCCCCCGACCTGCGCAAATACTACGAGCGCTCGCACGTCCTCTACGATGGGCAAAACAATATCATCTACGCGCACATGGCGCCTGGTGACTTCTACCGTATCCGCACCACGGTCGATGATGTCGATCCGCTCTACCTCAAGATGCTCATTGCCGCCGAAGACGAGCGCTTTTTCCATCACTGGGGTGTTGATCCCTTTGCTCTGGGCAGAGCCATGCTCAGCAATCTACAAGCAGGCAATATTGTCTCTGGTGCCTCTACCCTTACCATGCAGGTCTGCCGCCTCTTAGAGCCTAAAGAGCGCTCTATTATGAGCAAGGCCGAAGAAGCGCTGGGGGCGCTCTATCTTACCTACTACATGGGCCGTGAAGAAATCCTCAACATGTACCTCACCATGGCGCCTTTTGGTGGCAACATCGAGGGTGTGACTGCGGCGTCCTATATGTACTTTAATCACGGCCCACAAAAGCTTAGCCCTGATGAGGCGGCACTCTTAGTGGCGCTGCCGCGCGCTCCTGAGGCTATGCGTCCGGACTTACACCCCGAAAAGGCGCGCTACTACCGCCATGCGGTGCTGCAACGGGCTTATAAGCAAGGCCTGATTGCCGCTGATGTCTTAGCTACTGCTGACGCCCAGCCGCTGCCAACGCGCCGCTATCCACTGCCCCAGAGTGCGTACCACTTAGGACAGAGCCTCTTTAGTGGCAAGCTCGAGCCACCAGAGATGCGCAGCATTGCCCGTCAGGCTCTGGCCGAGGCTACAGTGACGGCCTCTGGAGATGCCGTACCAGAGGAAGTGGGACAGACGATAGCGCGGGTACATCAAGAGCAGGATCAGTCCGGCATTGGCGTACCAACCGAGCTCTACAGCACCATTGATCCGCTGGTACAGAATATCTTAAACGACATTGCCCGCCGCTATCAGGAGCAATATGGCGCTGATAGTGAAGAGAGCATTGCGCTGCTTGCTGTAGACAATCGCGATTTCTCGGTACTGGGCTATGTGGGCTCACCGAGCGTGCAGCACTCCTATGTCGATGCGGTACAGGCGCTGCGCTCACCAGGTTCGGCGCTCAAGCCTTTTGCCTATGCTATGGCCTTTGAGGATGGCTTACTGCACCCTAATTCCCTGCTCTTGGATATCTCGCGGCTCTATGGTGCCTACCAGCCCCGCAATTACGACCGTAAATTCTTTGGGGAGATGACGGCAGCACGGGCGTTACAGGGGTCGATTAACTTACCGGCCTTAGAGGTGATGCAAGCGGTGGGAGCGACGCAATTTGTCAGCCGCTTAAACCAGTTTCCTAATGCGGTGGATAAAACCGACCACAGTAAGGAGCTCAAGACCTATCAGCATGGCCGCTTGCATTTAGCACCACAGACGCAGCCACACTTAGGCGTGATCTTAGGAGCAGTTGATATCAGTCTCTACGATTTAACGCAGCTGTATGCGGCCTTAGCGCATGATGGGCAGATTGCGCCATTACATCTGATCAATGGCCATACTGCACAAAAGGCGCAGCTGGCGATGAGCACTTATCAGCGCAGTGCGCAGGTAGCTCCAGAAAGTGAAAGAGGCCTTGCGGTAACGGCCTCAGGTGAGGTGGAAGAGGCTGTTGCTACCACTACCACAGAGGCAAGCAATGACGCGCTAGCGCGTGATGCGGTGTTCTTACAGAATCAGACGCTGCATACGGCGCCGCTACTCCATGCGGATGCCGCCCGCGCTACTTACCTCGTGATGGAGGGCACACCGGTACCACGTGGACATCTTCCTGCGCAGCCTGTATCCTATAAAACAGGCACCTCGTATAAATACCGCGATGCTGTGGCTATTGGTAGCAAGGGGGGCGTCACTGTAGGTATCTGGACAGGACGCTTGGATAGTGCCGCGCGGCAGAGCAAGAGTGCTTATGAGACCGTAGCACCGTGGCTCTTTACGGCCCTAGAGCAAATACCTCTGCGTCCGGTGACCAAGGAGCCACTTACTGATAGCGTGCTCTTGCAACCACAGCCACCACAGGCACTGACTAAGGTGGAGATTGCTTCCTTAGGGCAGGTGTTTAAGCGCGCTAACAGTGGTAGTGAGCAGGATACCGCGCAAGTGGGTGCCTTAGGGACGCCACCAGTAGAGGTGGTTACTGACCTTAATCACAAGCCACTGGCTTTAGAATTTCCGCTGGATGGTGGGCGCTTACAAGTGGGCGCGTCGGGACAGGTGATGGTGCGCTTTAGTGGTGGCCATGGCCCGTATTACGTCTTAGTCAACGATGTCTTACAGGAGCAAAATAGCTTCTTTACCCCGCAGCACAATGGCTTTTATACGGTCACGGTGATTGATAGCGCGGGGGATAGCGTCAGCCATCAGGTGCTGATACAGGGCATGAGCGATGGCACGGAGGAACTTTCTGCGGCAGAGCCCCAGAGCAATCTGGAGAGCAGCGGTGATGCGGCCGCAGCAAGCGACAGCGAGAGCTGCAGCTCCACTGTGGTAGCTCCCGCCTTACCTGCAGCGGAGAACCAATAGCAGCAAGCTGTTTGGGGGAGAGCCAGCAAGGATCCTGCGGCTCTCCCCAGTTGGCGCTGCTGGCGCGCCCCCTACCCTACTACGACAACCAACACCAGCCTGTTTTACAGCTGGCTGCTCTAACCCCCATAACAATAGATACTACAAACGCGCTAAATCCATGTAACACCTGCGATAGAAGACGATATTTCTGCTAATTCTCAAAAAAATATGCCTATCTTTAGAGATAGGCTTTTTTTTTTTTTTTTTTTTTAGCTACAGGTTAAAATACTATATTTATTCTTTGTAGGGATGATTCGCTTCAATAAAGAGATGGTCAGTGCCTAGAAACGTTGATTTTATCGCGTTTTATATCTGCGTCGCATTTTATTGCTGTGTACTACCTATACCCCCTTGTGCGCTCTGTGCCTATAGCAACTTGCATTAATCCATATAAACGCCACATACACACGTATGTGCTTAAGCAGGCCGACCAATGGTCTACGTTTATACACATTAATGAATATTGCTATAGCTTGCCCCAACAGTCACAAGGATCGACCTAACCTTGCCTCGCAGGAGTATCAAGAGATCTGCTAATAACTATCATCTAACGCTGAACTCTCCTCAGCATGAGCCCCAACTGATCCGGCTAACGTCAATGCGACAAGTGGCTTACTTGGTTCTTTGTTGTAAGTAGGGGATGCCGATTAAGAGCACCAATATGGTTCACATGAAAGTTCATGTGTCTATCAAGGATCGTGACCATTTCGTTCAATAAAGAACCCTTACTTGTCGCAACAGGCTAAACAACTTGAGTTAGTTATTTGGTTTGATATGAACAGCACACTTTTCCCAAATCAACATGAGCGACAAGATGTCATGCAAAAGCTCGTTGATCTGGAGCAAGAAGAGAAGCGTAACTTTACCTCCCTGCAAACCGCAGCGATTACTGACGATCCAGCTTTGAGCTTGTTTGTAAAAGTAGACAAGATCTGCTCAGACAAGGATTACCCTCACGCGCAGGCTCTAGAAAACGTGTTGTCCATTTATCGCAACCTGCCTCTTAGCCTGATTTACTACATCAAGAGCGACGGTGAGAAGGTCTCTTTCTATTTGGGCGTCAGGCCACAAAAGGGGTCTCTACCTCGAGACAACTTACGTGCCTACGCACAGATGCTGGAAAACTCCTTAAAGGGCAACTTTCGCGGAACAGTGCTGCAAACAGAGCGTAACGGCACTACCAGCTATTTTTCTGGCAGCATGGTGTGTCGAGATCTGCTCACACCGCATATGACATTTAGTGCGGTGTTAGGGGTACCTTCGCAAGAAGCCAAAGCCGATGATTACGAGTTTCAGAGCCTCGATCATGTGATTCACTCCATGAATGGCCGCCCTTTTCATATCGTGATTTCGTGGGAAAGCCTTAGTGCTGGCCTTATTCAGGATATGCAGACTAAGGTTAACGGTATCTACAATGCTATTTGTCCGTTGACCGCAAACAACATTACCCATAGCACAGGTAGCTCTACAAGTGATGTGCCGCAAGAACGAGCCAAAAAGACTAACTCGACTAACGAGGGGTCTAGCAATCAATACCAGCATTGCGATAAGAGGCTCTTAAGCGTACAGAAGTACATCGATGATGAACTGCTTGTTCGCTTACGGAGCGCTAAGGCCAAAGGCTTCTATCACACCGCTGTCTACTTGGGCGCAGAGAGCATAGACGACTTAGCGCTGCTTGAAGCCTCGTTTACAAGTGTTTTTCAAAGCGAAAAGCCAGCTTTTGTCCCTCTGACAGTGAAAAGACTGCCCAAGGAAACGGCCATCAACAAGTTGGTCGCATCAGGCGGTATTTACAAAGACCTGCAGGCCACTGCCTCGTGGCTGGATGCAAACTCGCGCTGGCTTTATCAGGGAAAAACCTCTATTGCCTCTTGCCTTACCATCAAGGAGTTAAGCCTGATCGCAGGCTTCCCACGTACAGATGTGCCAGGCCTTGAAGTTAGTAGCCGTGTTTCCTTTGGCCTAAACCTCCCTGCAAGCGCCGCTTCTGGTATGGATTTGGGGCAATTGCTGCAGGATGGAGGAGAACTTCAGCAGCGCTTGCGTCTGCCACCAGAAGACCTAGAGCGCCACGTCTTTGTTGCTGGTACAACTGGCTCTGGTAAAACCACTACTTGTCAGCGCATCCTCAAAGAGTTTGGTGGGCCTTTTATGGTGATTGAGCCTGCTAAAACGGAGTATCGGAGCCTCATTAACATCCCAAGCATGAAGGATGTGCTGATCTTTACAGTGGGTCGCGAGTCAGGCGTGCCTTTTCGCATGAACCCTTTTGAGTTTCTGCCTAGCGAAAACATCAGCTCCCATATTGATATGCTCAAGGCTTGCTTCATGTCGAGCTTTGAGATGGAAGCAGCCATGCCAAATCTGCTTGAGGAGGCAATGTACCGTGTCTATGAGCGCTTTGGCTGGGATATAAGCACCAACGGTAATCGCTATTTGGGGACTAATGTACATGAGGCATGGCAAACCAACAGCCATGGCTTATGGTTCCCTACCATCAGCGATTACATCGTGATGGTAGAACAAGTCGTAAACAGCAAGAACTTTGGCGATAGATTACAGGGTGAGTATTTAGGATCCCTGATAGCGCGCCTTAACAGCCTCAAAGAGGGCGTCAAAGGCCGTATGCTGAATACGCGGCTCTCCATCGATTTTGCTTGGCTGTTAAATAAAAAGGTCGTCATCGAGCTTGAGGAGCTCAAATCTGGTGATGATAAGTCTTTTGTCATGGCACTGATTGTAACGCGCCTGATTGAGGCTTTAAAGGCCAAAGTAAAGGCTGAGGCAGATAACGGCGGTAGATTCCAACACGTGCTCCTCATTGAAGAGGCTCACCGTCTGTTAAGCCGCATCGCAATGACTGGCAGCAATTCGCGCCGTTTGGGTGTGGAGATTTTGACCGACATGCTGGCAGAGGTTCGTAAGTATCACGAAAGCCTCATTATTGTCGATCAGATTCCGTCCAAGCTGGCCTCGGACGTGTTGAAGAACACTAATACCAAGATCGTGCATCGCTTGTTTGCCGATGATGATAAAGAGGCCATTGGTGATGCGATTGCTCTGAGTAAGAAGCAGACCGAATTCATCTCTCAATTGGGTATTGGTGAAGCCATTGTTTCTGGTAATGGCTGGAACAAGCCAGTGCATGCCCGCATTGCGCCTATTGGCGATACATCGCAAATAGTGGGTGAAGAGCAGGCTTTTGCAAATGGGCGCATGTTCTGGCGCAGCAACGTACAGCTGTTCTGCTCGCTGTATCCTATTGATGGTGGGGCTAATCCTAGCCCTGTGAAGCTGCAGAGCATGCTGGATATAGAGCAGCAAGTTAGGGAGTTTATCCGCAGTTGCCGCCAGCACAATCAGGCACTGCATGATCCTAGCAATAGGCAAGGAGATGCTCACAAAGATCTCTATGAGACCTGGCAAAATCTACTTGCTTATGCGCAGCGCGTCATAGGGGCTGGAGCTAGTGCTTTTATGATCTCTGCCATTATTTCTGCGTTCTTCCTTGAGGACATACTCAAGGCTCAAGCCTTCAAGTTTGATGCTCGTAAAACTTTGGAACGCGGTCAAAAGATCGCTCTGCTCTTGACCACACAAACAGGAGACACCGAGCCAAGGAAGCTGTTTAATCGCGCCATGATTAAACTGTAATTAACGTGCTAAACATCCTCATCAGCAAGCAACAGCTGAGGTACTAGCACGGCCAAGATGCCATAACCAGCTTTGGCTATCCCACTGTAGTCTTGCTGATCGTGCGCTAAATAGTAGTGAAGGATTCGGAAATTAACGAGGAACCAGACCCCTCACAACAAGGGCAACAGACATTCATCACGCCTGTCCAATGCCCCTAATTGATCCCATTCATGCGCCTGCACGGCTATGGATGGGGTTCCTTGTTAATTTCCGAATCTACCAGTAGGAAGGACGTAATTATGGGGCTTTTTAGTGCTGTCTGCGATTTCGTAGGTTCAGTTGCTTCGGGTGTGGTTGAGCTAGGAAAAACTGCTTTTAAAGCTGTCAGTGCCGCAGTAAAAACGGTAGCCAAGATGGGTACAGCTGTTTTAGCGGTAGCTAAGCCTTTAGTGACAGTTTTGTCAGTGGTGGCTCCTCATATTGGCAAGCCTTTAGAAGGCGCCATTGCAATTGCGGAAAAGATAATTAAGGTTGCCGCTACGATTGCTGGTTTAATTAGCGAAGACGATGAGCTTGAGGATATCGGCGAGCGCGCGCTGGAGGCAGCTGAGCAAAACATTTTGCTCGAGGATTACGATAATCCCAAGGATTACTTTGACCGCATCAAACAAATCGAGCTTGATCCGCAGAGCACCAAATACACACCAGAACAAAAACAGATTGCAGGCATGTCTGTGCTCAGCGCAGCCTTGAAGTTTGAACTTAACATCACACCTGAGTTGGTAGGGATGTTTGTGCTGTATAACGACTTTTTTACCGAAGAGAGAGTGGCTGCCTATATCGAGTACGCCAAGCAGCACCACAAGGACTTAAACAAAATTCAAAATTGCTTCCTATCCAATGTCACTGCGGCTGATAAGCAGGAGGGAGAGGATATCTTCTTTGGTGCAGAGCAAGCTTATGATCAGCATTGTGATCAAGATGCGTTTGAAGATAAGCTTTATGAACTTCAGTTTAGTGATAAAACCCAAAAGTTATGCCATCCCTAAGGTTGTTTAGCTGGTGGTTGGAAGGCACTAGCCCTACTACAGCTCCCCCCCTCTTAAGACCTCTAATTGGTGATGCAAAACTTTTGGCCCTCCTCAGAGTTTGGGGGATGCCAAAAAGAAAAGCAGCAGCGCCCCTTCGATCAAGCATGGTGGCCCATGTTATGGCTTTTGGCGTGACCAACCAGTGCAGCAGTCAATATATTTGCGCTGCATGAGCAGCGCTCGCCTGCCTGCGCATCCTCTAGTAACGGCTTTGAGCTAAGCAGAGAAAGCGTTGAGCGGCACCGAGAAACACAAGGAGAACATCATGGCTTTGGATATGTCCAAATACACCGTCAAGGAAGCTAAGCCGATGCCAGTAATTCTACTGCTCGATGTGAGTGGCAGTATGTCTGGTAGCCGGATTGACGATCTTAACATCGCCGTTTACGACATGCTGAAATCCTTTACCACCACAGAGGTGAAGATTCAGGTCAGCATCATTACTTTTGGTGCTGAGGTGAAGCTCATCATGCAACAGCAAGACGCTCATGCGGCCTTAACCAACTGGAGCAACTTGAGCGCTAGTGGCATGACTCCTTTGGGCACAGCCTTAACCTTGGCCAAAGACATGGTTGAAGACAAAGAGATCGTGCCAAGCAGATGCTATCGTCCATTGGTGGTATTAGTCTCTGACGGCGAACCTACAGATAGTTGGGAAAAGCCTTTACAGCATTTTGTGAGCGAAGGTCGCTCGCAAAAGTGCGACCGCATGGCCATGGGTATTGGCGCTGATTTTAACAGCAATATCTTAAGCAAGTTTATCGCTGGTGCCAGTCAAACTAAAGTGTTCACAGCGGCAAACGCAACGCAGATTAAGGATTTCTTTAAGCAGGTTACCATGTCTGTCACTAGAAGCACGACTGGCGGTGGCCGTAAACCTGATGTAAGCAGCGAGACCAAGCCTTGGTCTCTTAAAGAAACTGCAACCCCCTCCACTCAGTCGCAACCTGAGGAAACACAGACTGAGGCCCAGTCGACCTTTACCAGCTTCATCAAGTAAAACCTGTACGGTATCGAGCCATCTTGGAGTAAGCAACAACCACCACGACTGCCTCAACATCATCTCTGCAGGGAGCCATCATGGCTAATAATCTGTGCTGCATTATCGACGCCTCTGGCAGCATGAACGTAATGCGCAAATACGATCAGGCCTTAAAGGCTGCCACTTCCTTATCACTATTAAGTCAATCGTTGACTGCACGTAACGCTAATGTGTTGGATGTGTCCAGTGTTGATTGCTGGTACTGGCAGCAGGGCTTAATGAGCTTTTGTGATTTTAAGGGACGGCCTACAGGACAAGCTAACTTGCAGTCCTTATTGTCCTTTCTTCAAGAGCACTGTAATGATGCGGCTTCAGGAGCAGAAGAGGTGTCCTTCCTGTTATTTACCGACGGTCGTTTTTATGATCCCGAGGGGCTTGCGGCAGTAAGCGCCTTTTGGCAACAACATCCGCAGCTACGCTTGGCCATCATTGGGGTTGGCGCAGATCAAGACTCTATTGCTCTGCGCACCATCGCCGGTGAGAGCGGAAACGTGTTTGCACTGCAAGACATACCTGCAGCCTTAAGTTATTTGCATCAGCGTCATCTGCCAACATTTAGCGGAGTAGCCGCTGCTATCGCGCCTCTACTCGCAGCAGATGAGGGTAATGAAGATGACGAAGAAGATGCATGGGATGCCTAAGCCGCTGCTAAAAAGCTGGGGCTGGGGTGTAAGCGTGCGCGGCCCTGATCATGTGCGCCGCCAAGTGCCCAATCAGGACGCTTTTACGGTGGCAATAGGAACGTGGGGCAGTTTAATTGCGGTGTGTGATGGTATGGGCAGTTGCTCTGACGCACATATCGGAGCACGCTGCGCCTGTCAGGCCGTGGCTCTGACCGCACCAATCTATTGCTGCTCTCATCCACAAAGTCAGCAATTGCAGCCAGAGCCTTTGCTTGAACAGTGCTACCAGCAATGGCGGCGTTTAATTAATCCGTATCCCGCAGCTGCTTGCCGTACCACTTGTTTGCTAGCTCTGCTTTATCAAGAGCAACTGTTGCTGTGCCAATTAGGTGATGGGCTGCTAGCTGTGGATACAGAGCACGGGGTAATTCTCCCCTTAGGCGAAGAGCAAAAGAGCTTTGCCAATATCACTACCGCTTTAGGGGAGCAATTTAAGCTGGAAGCATGGCGTTACTGCGTGCTCCCCGCAACCAGAGTGCGCTCCGTACTGCTGGCGAGCGATGGTATCGCAGATGATCTGGATGCCTCTAGCGTTATGACCTTTGTGCATGACTTGACCTCTTCTTATCGCTCTTTATCGCCGCAGCATTGTCGTTATCTGCTGCGCCGCCAGCTGCAAGCGTGGCCAGTGCCTCATCATAGCGATGACAAGACCTTGGCCTGTATGTATTTATCTTAAGGATGGCTGAAAGTGGAAGCGTCACCTGCAAGTTCACCGGTGGTGAAGTTAAAAGACACCAGCGGCCGTATTTACAACGTCCTGCGGGATAATCCCTTAGGACAAGGCGGTCAAGGTGAAGTGCTACGGGTAGCTGATGATAGGTATTTGGCGGTCAAACTGGCCTTTACTCAAGACCCACAGGAAATTAAAGACTATCAGGAGCACATGAGTGCTCTGCGTTATCTCCCACTGTCGCCGCAGTTGCGTCTGTCTATGCCGCTAGCGATTCTTCAAGATAGGGCCGGCTATGTGATGCGGCTTTTGGGCAGTATGCAGCCTTTAAAGCGGCTGATGCCTAATCAAAATCAAAACGGGCGTCAAGATATTCCTGTGCCTGCAAGGCTTCAGCAAACGCTGGGTAAGGCGGCCCCTTATAGTGCTAGCGGCGGCTTGCGTTTGCGTCTGAGTCTCTTATTGCAGCTAGCAGAGCTGTTAGGAGCTCTGCATGAGCAGGGCTTGCTCTTTGCCGATTTGTCTCCCAATAATGTCTATGTTAGTGCAGACTCCACTGAGGTGTGGCTCATTGACGTCGATAATATCTGCTATGAAGGGAGTAAGCAGCCATGGGCGTTAAGTTAGCGAGTTTAGCTATGGGGATGAATTTAATGCAGCCAGCATAACCAGCATATAAGTGTGCTGTGCATCGTTATAATCTGGT
>CASEBB010000093.1 GCA_949286015.1 uncultured Succinivibrionaceae bacterium
GTTTTAGGCAAAAGCGCAATAACACTGCTTTTATCCATAATAACATGATGTTTAAGCCGTTTGAGACGCTTTTTAGCATCCACTATTTTGGAGAATATGTAATTTAGCTGCAAGAGGCGTAAATAAGCGCTTTGTCTGCGTAGTCGCTCCAAAAGCACCAGCTACTGTAGCAGCTCTTCATTATCATGCTGCTTGTGTACGTATTAGACTGAGAGACAGTGGTAGCTGTTGCTGTGCAGAGGATGCGTATTGCTGCCCTTGAGAAAATAGGCAAAAGTGCTGCTCATTGAGGGTAGAGCTCCGCTTTTGCGATTGCTGTAGCCGCAAAAAACAGCGTAAATAAGCGCTTATTTCGCGCTTACGGCCTCACATTTTTCAGGAATGCTTATGGGAACAATCTACCCGATCGTGAGGAGATCTGGGGTAATTTTGCTCAAGCTGATAAACACAGGCTTTATGGTCGTGCCTAAGACTATCTCAAGGTAAAACTTGAGCGCAAAGTGAGGCACTTACCTATGTTTCCGACAGTGAGGAGGTCTGGGATAATTTTGGTCAAGCTGATAAACACATGGTTTATGGGCATGCATCAGACTATCTCGAGGTAAAACTTGAGCACAAAGTAAGGCACTTTACCTCAGTTTTGTGGCATAAGCCCCCTTGCTTTGGCCAATATTACCTTTAAGTAGGTGACCACGAAACGCCTTATTTATGCGCTTTGTAAAAATGAAGCTAGACGTAGTTATCCTAAAAAGCGCCTGACGGTGCCTTATCTCGAGAGTAGCGTCTCAGCAAATACCTACTCTCAGGGTAAGACACCTGATTGTAGGCAGTTTCCTCCTTGGAAATTGGCTTTTTGGGATACCTACAGCTAGACCTCCTCACAATCGGGCGTGAGGCTGCCGCGCAGCAGTAGTAAACAAAAAAGCCTCCGCAAAGGAGGCTTTTATGCGCAGGGGGCGCTCTGTGGCGCTCCTGCTGTAAGGTGTAATGCTATTGCCCCTGCTCCCGCATGCGCCTTTCTTGCGGCCGCTCGCGGCAACAGGGGCTTTGCGTTTTAGGCCTTAACGTCGCTCACGTCTAACAGCGCACCTGCCTTTAACGCCACGTCATTGTGCAGCAGCACCAAGTTTGGCACTGGATTGTTACCCACCTCGTCTAACACAAAGTTCTCGCCATCCACCGTAAAGCTTACGCGCACAAACTTCTGCCCAGCAGCAAACTTGCTGCCTACCTCGCACAGCTTATCAAAGCACACTGGCTTCTCTTGCTGTACGGCTTGGTGTGCTTGCAGCTGCGTACCAAAGCGCTCCACACAGCGCGTCGCTTGCAGCGTAAAGTTCTGATCAAACAGGCTCAGCGCACGTAAATTATTGCGCGAGAGCACGTACTTGAGCTCGCCTGCGATGTACCACAGCTCCACATGGCTTGGGTACTTGATGCCTTCCTTGGAGTTTGGTGTCGAGGCGGCCTTAACGATAGGATCTTGGCTATAGACCAGAATCTCTGGCTTCACCTGCGCTTGCGCACCGAGCTTATCACCGCTGACCACATTGCTGGCAAGGCGCTCTAAGAGCAGAATCTGCTGATTAAAGTCCTGTACCTTTAAGCGCTCCTTGTTGGTCACTAACAGCTGATAGGTGCTAGCGCCATTGCACTTTAAGCGGAAGAAGCGTGGCAGTTTATTAAGATCGACCTCATTGAAGCCCGCAAAGACCATATCTGGCTTTGGGCACACCTCAGCGGCAACACCCAGCGCTTCGGCCTTAGCTGGCAGCTTCTGCCCATCTAAGAGCTCAGCTTCAGCTGCGACCTTAGCCTCTTGCTCCTCGGTGGTCTTACCTGCAGCAAAAGCACGTAAGTAGCACAGCTTCTCTTGTAAGTACTCAGGGGTACGCAGGGCTAAATCGATCTCACGACCGTAGCTGTCTTTGTAGTTGCTCTCCAGATAGAGCACGCGCTCGCTTGGCGTTAAAGGCAGCTGTAAGGAGACCTTTAAGAGCACCTCTGGTTCACGGGCGCTGACGCGATAGGTAGTGCCCGTAGCGCCAGACTTTACGTAGTGCACCAGTGGGTTAACGTCAGTTAAGTGGTGCAGGGCGCTATAGTAGTTGCCATCAAACAGAGGGCTTGGTAAGCGCTGCTCCTTGTAGCCATAGTTGGCGTAGTGGAAAGCAGGATCAGGGTTGCCTTCTTCGTGGTACTCAATCTCTGGGTACTCTTGCTTATACCACTGCTCATCAAACAATGGGCTGTGACGTACCAGATCGGCTAACTCTTGTGGGTTCAGATTTACGTTTTCCACGTCACAACTCCTTATTTCAGCGCCGCAGAGGCTGGGGTAATCACTAAGCCAGCAGACTCAGTTGCACTGGTGATGCTGAGGTTGCTTACTGGCGCGCAGTTAAGTTGCAGCACGTTGTAGTAGATTGGCTCATACTGTAATTGCAGCTTGAACTCTTTCTTTAAGGAGCGCATGAAGGTGATCACCTTGGCAAGATCAGCGCAATCTGGCCACAGCGCCTTAAAGTCGTAGTTTAAGGTGTTGAGCGCACGCTCGTGCTTGAACGAAGCCACCGCAAGCAGGTTGACCTCATTCTTCTTGAGGTAGCGACCGGTCTCATTGGTGGTCAGCAGGTGTACGGTCTCGGCATTTAAGCCCAGACGCATCACTTGCGCCTTGGTGGCACGTAACAGCGAGCCAATGGTGCAGGAAATGTAGCTGTCGTTTTGCGTGGTGCCTACAGGAATGCGATTGACGTAGCGGTTGCCCTGGTGATCAAAGTAGACATGGGCGCCCTCAGTCTGGCTTAAGATACCCTTAAAGAGCTTAAAGCGTGGCAGGCCTTGGCCATAGCGCTCCATGAGCAGAGCCTGCGTCTGACGTGGATTTTGCGTCAGCACTAAATACTGCTGATAGCCGTGGGTCTGGTTGGCTTTCAGTAAGCGTGGCATCACCCCGTCTGGTAAGAGATCGATGCAGGTAGCGTTCTTGGCAACTGGCAGGGTGTAAGAGCAGTTGATACCAGCTTGCTGTAAGAGTGCAGCGCTCTTTGCGGCGACAATGCGGCTTAAGATATCAGTTAAACCGACAAGCTCTAAAGCGATCTCGTTTTGGCTGACGTTAAGGCCAGTAAGCTCCTTAAGCTGCGCACACAGACCTAAGATGTCGTTGCCATTTAAGCTGGCCAGCACCTTTTGCCCTAATGGGGTAGCAAGGCTGTCATGGAAGAAGCGGGTCTTTAAGTACAGGCCTAAGACCTTTTGCTCGTTGGCGTCTAACATGCCGTGCAGGGCATTAAGCTCGCTGTCGGCGGCTAATAAGAAGTCAACGACCTTATCATCGGCGCTGTAGCGGTCGAGGAATTGTTGCAAAGCTGCGTTGTCACAAATGCCAGACCGTGTTAGCGTCACGTAGTAAGGTCGTATGGCCTGGTCAAATTTGTTGAAAAGCTCTTTGCTCATACATGTTCTCCAATCTCAGAGGTGGCTCCTGCCCGCACTTTGTGACGGTGGTGCGCAGCTAAACTGCAAGTAGTGCAGCTTAGCACAGAGGCAGACTTTTGGTGACTTAAGTCGCCATCTCTTGAGGCCTAAAAAAGCTGAAACTTACTTGCTTACGTCTTGGTGCACCTGCGGCTCTTCATTAAGTGCGGAAATCAGAGCCGTAGGTACGCCGTAAGCGCCATGATCGCCTGCGTCCTTCTTAGGAGGTGCCGCGATGTGGTGCTGTGATGACGGCGGGTGGTGCGCGTTGCTAGATGGCGCCGTATGGGGCTAAGCCATTAGCAGGAGGCACCGTCTTTTGGGGGCGACGTAAGCTGCAAAAGCCAAATGTCAGTAAAATTCTGTAGCGTGCGCAGTTGCACTGTGTAAAGTACTGCCATTTTAGAGGCATTCCCTATTAGGCGCAAAATAATGTTGCGCTTGGAGTTGCCAACACCACTCCTGTGCTCCCAAGGTGAGCACGCCGCTGCGGCTCATTCCCTGAGGAAATGCCGCCCCTGATGCCCAGCGGACGGGAGAAACAACTGGCGGCACCGCACGGGCTGCTTGTATGTCCACTCAGGGGCAGAGCCCCAGCTTATTGCGCTGCACCTCTGCGGTAACTCTAAGGTAGCTGCTTTGTCTTTGCAGGTGTTGTTTTACCACCTTTGAGGTAGCTGAGCCTTAGCAAGCATCCTTGCATGCAAGTCAGCATGCATGAATGCATGTAAGCCAGCATGCCTGCTATCAGCATTACTCGCGAACAAGCGCCACAGTCTGAACTCCCTTAGAGTTGTTCTGGGTGTGGTGCTCATTACCATCTACGTCAGTACCATCTACCACTAACTACGCTTCAACCACTTCATGCCACTCCCACTAAGCCCAGCGCCTGTTGCTGGACTGACAAGAAGAGCGCAAGGCCATGTCGCAATTTAAGATCTTGCCTACCACCTACATCCTCTCACCCCTGACGTGCTTTAGTAAAAAGCGCTTGTTCGAGGAATTGTGCGCTGTGGCCGCCGCTGCTACCGGAATGAAGTCCGCGCTCTTTTTGCGTGCCCTCAATGAGCGGGAGTGGGCTGGCTCTACTGTCTGTGCTAAGGGCATAGGCATGCCCCACGCCGTTATTACCGGCCTTAAGGAGTCCATTGCCATCCTCACCATCTTGCAAGATGAGGTTGCTTATAATTCCGTTGATAGCGACTATATGGGCGTGGATGTGGCTATGGCCTTTTTTATCTCCCCTCATGATAAGTATGAGACTGTGGAGACCATGCTGCGGCTGGTCGGTCAAGAGCTTGGTAACAGCGAGCTTACCAACTCCTTACGCCGCTCATGGCAGGACAACACTAAGCTGACGCTGCTTTTAAATAAGCTCGACGCTATCTTAAGTGCGCAGATTAAGCCAGCCTCTGCTGATGCAGACGAGCCTCAATCTACGGCTAGCTCGATTATCCAGTTCATTAGCGACGCTATCACCAGCATCGGTACTGATAAGGATGAGGAGCAAGCATCTAAGATCGATACGGCCGCTGCTGCAGGCGTCAGTATCTCCTCAGCAGCAGGTCGTGAGGCCGCTGAAAAAGAGCAAAAAGAAGCTAAGAAAAAGGAAGCGGAGCAAAAGCTGGCTGATCTTAACGCCGCTGATGCTAAGGCGGACGCTGCGGCCTCGGCTGCTACTTCTGATATCGCACAGGCTTTACAGCAAAGCAGTGATAGTAACGGCGCCATCCTCACCATGGCCGGTGGGCATAAGCTCGAGCAATTAACAGGGGAAGCTGAGGACGTTGCTGCCGAAAAAGAGCAAGCCGCAGCTACTGCCGCTAAGGTCATGGGCGCAGCGGTCGCCACGCCAGGTGGTGCTGCCGCTGGTATCGCCGAGGCCGGTGCTGTAGCAGCCACGCTCTCTACTGAGACTGAGCAAGAGATAGTTTCTCTGTCGCAAGCGGCCGCAGTCCCAGCAAAAGCTGAGGATAAGGCTGCTGCTGAGACTGTGACTGAGGATAATCAGTCGGTAGCCCAGAGCCTCCTGCATAAGGTGGCTGACCTCATCAGTAACTTCGCTGGTAGTGAGGAAGAATCTCCGGAGCAGGCTAAAGCGCAAGCCAAGGAACCAACTAAGGATACAGAGCAGAAAGAGCCTCAGACAGAAGCTAACGCTACTGAGGGCAGTGACAGCAGCACTAAGAGCACCTCAGAGAGTGCTGCCAGTGACGCCGCAGCATCTAAGGTAGCCACAGTTGCTAAGACAGCTACCACTAATGCCACAGAGACAGCCGCCACCCCAGAACCAGCCGCTGGGGTTACAGCGCCCGCCCCTGCCACAGCCGCAGCACCAGCCAAAGCAGCAGCGACATCGGATCAGGTGCAGACTGCCTCTCCAGAAATCTCTACATTAGCGGCTGCAGCACCAAAGGTGACTGCTACTGCCATTGCGCAAGATAAAGCTGCGGTGCCAGCGGCTATTGCCGAGGCTGCGTCTGCTCCTGTGCCTGCACAGTCTGTACAGGCTGTAAAGCCTGCTTCACTGGCTAAGCCAGCGTCTCAAGACCCAGCGCCAGCGGCAGCTGCTACCACCATTGCCGCTGCGGTGTCTATTGCTAATGCCTTTATCTCCAAGGAAAGTGAGGGGGCTCCTACCACTGCTAGCTCTAAAGCCACAGAGAGTAGCGCTAATAAGAGCCAGCAGACCACTTCCACGGACTCTACCATTGCGCACAGCACTCCAGATCATGCTGCCACGTGCGATGATATGCAGCACCTCACTCCTCAAGATAAGGTGCACTGCCTGCGTCTGATCGAGGGCTCTTTTGAGGACGATAACGATAAGAGTGGCATAAGTAAGCTGGCAGCTTTTGCGGCAGCAAAGAAGCGTACTGCTGAAGCTAAGGCGGCAGCAGTGGCGGTGGCAGAGGCAGCTGCATCTGAGGCAGAGGCCGTAGAGGGCGCAAAGGCCGCCACCATGACAGCGCCCGCCCCTGCTGCTGTTGTGAGTAATGCTGACAGCGGCACCATGCTGGTAGAGACGAGGACGCCTGTAGCTACCGCGTCAGCTGCAACTGAGAAGGCCGCTACTACTACTACTACTACTACTACAGAGAGGCGTAATGCAGCTGGCGCTGTACTAGCTGCTGATAGCATGGCTGCCAGTAAAGCAGATCCTCTTGATGATGCCGAGAGCAGTGTCAGCACTACGCTGATGACTAAGCTCTCAGACCTGATAACCTCCATTACATCCTCAGTAACCTCTGCGGCGGTACCAGCAAGCGCCAGTGCTGAGAGTGAGGCTAAAGAAGCACAGGCTACTACTACTACTACTACTACTACTACAGCGCCCGCCCCCGCCCCTGCTACAGCGCCAAAAGAACAAGCCGCACCACATGCTGCCTTTGATGTGGATACCACCTTCCTCGTGGGGCTTGAGGTGCATGATGCGCAGGCAGGTGGAGCTAAGGCCACTCTAGGCAAAAAGCTTCAGGACACGAGCTTAGCTGAGCTTACAGGTATGGTCACCACGTCCCATGAGGCAGCGCCCGCCCCTGCTTTTGCCACAGCACAGGATGATGCTGAGGCTGCAGCTAAAGAGCCAGAGGCCAGCGCCAGCACTATGGAGATACTGGTACATAAGCTGACGGCTGTGGTCAGTAGCTTAAGTGGCGAGTCCAAGAAAGAAGCGGAGTCTGTGGCAGTAGAGGAAAAGACTACGCCTGTAGAGAGTACCGCCAGTGCAGAAAAGGCAGCTTCCAGTACTGCTACTACTACTACTACTACTACTACTACCAGCAGCCCAGAGTCTGACTCTGTCGTAACGGCGCCAGCCATATCTGAGGACGCTCCATCTACAGTGGAGACAGAGAGCTCCCAAAGGCAGAGTGCTATCCCATTAGAGCCAGAGCCAGCAAGCGCGGCGCAAACCACGGCTACTGCCTCGGTAGCCACTACCATTCCTGTGGTAGCTGTACCAGCTACTACTACTACTACAGAGCAGAGCTCTGTTTGCACCGACGGCGCGAGCGTAGTAGCGGCAGAGGGGGCCTCTCTGGAGGTAGCTGCGCAGGTGGTAGGGACTACAGCGTCTACTGCTACTCAAGAGTCATTACCTGAAGCCGTGGACGATGATGATGAACTCATGTCGAGCTCCGTGGTCGCAGTGGGAGACTGTGCTCTAGAGCAGGCCTCTTTGCTAGAGGAGGTCTTACCACCACCAAAGAGCGCGGGAGACAGCGTCACGCCTACTAAGCGCGAGTTTGATCTCGATCTCATGTCTAGCTCGGTGGCAGCAGTAGGTGACTGTGCACTGGAGCAAGCGGCGCTTCTTGATGAGGTCTTACCACTGCCATTACTAGGGATAGCTGAGAACAGTGCTGTCCCTGCGCAGCAGGAGCTTGATCTCGACCTGATGTCGAGTTCCATTGCTGCTGTTGGTGACTGCGCTCTGGAGCAGGCTGCTCTGGTAGAGGACGTAGTAGAGAACAGCACAGATCTCTCTGTAACTACTGTCAGTGACGCTGTGCTGGGGGCGGGCGCGGGAGAGGAAGCTGTTTCTACTCAGTATGGCGCGGTGCATCACATGGCCGCCAGCAATGCCACTCTACAGGACACAGGAGCTGTAGAGCGCAGCAGTGCGAGCGACCCGCTGGCTGCTGTCTCCGCTGCCTCTGTCACTACTACTACTACTACTACTACAGAGTCAAGCCCAGCAGCGGTAAGCGCCGCCGTAGCCGCAGTAGCAGGCGTGATCCCATCGGTAGTGGGTGGTGGCTCAGAAAAGACTCTGGTGAGCGCTGGTAGCAACGCCAGAGTAGAGAGCATCCTTGCCACGCCGCCGGAGGTTGTGAGCACTACTACTACTACTACTACTACTACTACGCTGCAGAGTGACACGGGAGATAGCAGGGTTGCGCCTGCGCAGAGCGACGCTAGTGCTGCGAGTAGTGGTAGTAGCGAGCACAGTGACGCCAGTACAGGGGCGGGCGCTGGCAATAGTGCTACTGCCAGCCGCGATAGCCTCACGGAGCAGGCTGTTGCTGCCACTACTGATAGTGATGCTTCCACTGCGCAGGGGGCGGGCGCTGTTAACGCCGAGGCCGACTCTGCTGCAGACACAAAGGACAGCACGGCTGCAGCCCGTAAAAAGCTGCCATTCTGGGAGCAGATTGTGGCGGTGGTGACGCCGTCTAATGCCGCGACCACGCCAGATGCTGAGAGTGATGCTGAAGAGACTGCTACTGAAGAGACAGCTGCTGTCGCTGATGCTGACGCTGCTGCTGCCGTTGCTGATGATGCTGCTGAGGAGGCAACGCTGGCCGAGTCGATGTCCGAGCAAGATACAGCTGAGCCTGCTGTAGCAGAGCCAAAGCCAGCGGATAGCGTGGCTGTTGCAGCGGTGCAAACTGCACTGGACAGCGATGAGGTCAGTGCCGCAAGCGCTGATAATACTACTGACGCTACCGCCGCTACCACTATCGATGACACGGCTGGTGCTGAAATGGCGCCGCTTGCTCCTGAGGCTGCTGCTATTGCTCTTGAGGATAGTATTGCTGCAGAGCCAGCTGAGGAACCTGAAGAGAGCGCTATGCACAGCGATGCAGCTGCACCTCTGGTTGATGATGACGCTCCTCTTAGTGCCGACCTTATTGCAAGTGAGTTGAGTAAAGCCTCAGAAGCAAAACCAGCCCCTGTAAAGAAGCGCATCTAAGGCACTGTTGTTAGTCTGTAGTGCAAGGTGCTATACACTGTGCAAAGTGCTGTACTGTGCTGCTATCTGGGCTAAAATGCCCCTAGCGCCGTAGAGGAAGATGTTGCAGCATGTTCTGCATCCCCCATACGCAGTGCAGTGCTGGTGTGCTTTAGTGAGGAGAGAGATATACCATGCAAGAGGAAGCAGCTGCTAAAGCTCAAGCTGAGAATGAGGCAAACAGTCCGCTGAACCCAAAAGATCAGGGCGTTGCGGTGCAATTGGTGGTGATCTCCGGTCGCTCAGGGTCGGGCAAAACCGTAGCTTTGCGTGCCCTTGAGGACTTGGGCTTTTACTGCATTGATAACCTGCCGGTGCTCTTTTTACAGCAGCTGACGACCATTGCCCCTGATCGCTACCCAAAGCTTGCGGTTTCGATCGATATCCGCAACATGCCAGAGGACGAGTCCTACGTCGGGACGCTGCTGAATAACATTAAGCACGATGAGCGCATTCACTGCACCGTGATTTTCTGCGACGCTGATGATCAGGTGCTGATTAAGCGCTACTCTGAAACGCGCCGCTTACACCCACTGTCTAAGAACCACCTCTCGTTAAGCGAGGCTATTGTCCTTGAGCGCACCAAGCTCTCGAGCATCTCGGGTTATGCCGACCTGCGTATCGACACCTCCGATTTAAGCGTGCACGAGCTCTCCCAAGAGGTAGTCACGGCGATCACGGGCAGCCCTGAAAAGCGCTTAGTGATGGTCTTTGAGTCCTTTGGCTTTAAGAACGGTATTGCCAAGGACGCGGACTTTGTCTTTGATGCGCGCTTCCTGCCTAATCCTTTTTGGGAGGAGCCTTTACGCAAGTACACGGGCCTCGATCAGCCGGTAAAGGATTTCTTTTTGCGTTACCCAGAGGTGGGCACCTACATTAAGCAAATCGACAACATGCTCATGTATTGGCTGCGTGACATTGAGTCGAGCAACCGTAGCTACCTTACAGTATCGATTGGCTGCACCGGTGGTCGTCACCGTTCGGTGTACATTGCGCAGTCGCTGGCTAACCTCTTTAAGGAGCGTGGCTTTAACGTGCAAGTGCGTCATCGCTCCTTGGAGGCAGCACGCGCTTAGAGGCTGTCCCCGAGTAGCTGGATAGCCTTGCACACCATGTGGGCTAAAAAAATTTTGCCCAAGGTGTTGACAGGCCTCAACACGGCCTATACAATGTGCATCGCTTTCTGAGGCCATAAAGCCTAAGTGAGCGCAATCAAAATTGGTCTATTCCCCCTTAGTTCAGTCGGTAGAACGGCGGACTGTTAATCCGTATGTCGCTGGTTCAAGTCCAGTAGGGGGAGCCAACCAAGCTTGATTGAGAAACAATTTGCGATTCCCCCTTAGTTCAGTCGGTAGAACGGCGGACTGTTAATCCGTATGTCGCTGGTTCAAGTCCAGTAGGGGGAGCCAAACTTTTTGCGGAAATCAGCCCTTGAGCTGATTTTTTTGTTTTTGGGCACCGCAAAACCATCCTGCCTCTTTTCCTCTTACCTCTCTCTCTCTCTCTCTCTCTTTTCTCCTGTTCCTTTCTTTTTCGCATCCTTGCAGCATCTTTGCACCCGCTCTCGCTACTGTCGCGCCTTGGTGCAGCTTGATGGCCCTTGCAGGCTCACCTTGAGCTTTGCTCTGTACGCGCCCAGAGATGTTGCTGCGACTGCAACTAATCGCGCCACGCGTTTGCCCTAAGGTTTGGTTGTGGCTGCCAGCTGTCCTTGAGATCATGGCGTCTTCAGGTGCCGTGGCGCTTACCTGTGCCGCGACCAATGCGCTGTACTCTGTACTTTGCTGTAGCTCTTATCTGTATATTATTTTACGTGAAACCTAAAAAACTTGCTCAAGTGCGTGCCTCGGCTGCAGCAGGCGCTGCGCGCGGGAGTAATGGGAGTGTAGGGAGTGAAGTGCTGTGAGGCACAGCGCGGCGCCTCACAACACTTGCGGGCACTTAGTCGACAACCTTGCCGTTTGGTACCACAGCCTTGTGAATGAGGCCAATAACAAAGCCCACAATAGCCAGTGGAATCCAGCCTAAGCCATAACGGTGCAGTGGAATCCAGTTAGCTAAGATCGCGTCTAAGCCACCTAAAGCAATCTGTGCCGTCTGCAGACCGTTGTATAAGGCCATAACAAAGGTAAAGCCAATCGTCCACGCATACACGCAACGACGACCACCAAAGAACTTGTGCAGGAAGATTAAGCACACTAAGGCCACACACAGTGGGTAGATAAACATCAGCACCGGAATGGTCGAGACAATGATCGTCTTTAAGCCAAAGAGACCAATTAAGTACGACACTACCGTGAAGACAATCACCCAGCCAATGTAGGAGAACTTGCCCGTGAGCTCCTTAATAAAGGAGGCACAGCAGCTGATAAGACCAATGCAGGTGGTGAGGCAAGCCAGCAACACCATGATCGACAGTAAAATCGCACCGCCGTAGCCGAAGAAGATCTTGGCGCTCTCCGCTAAGATTGGCGCCCCCGTATCCTGCATGCCAATGGCAGTCACGCTCTCTGCACCGATCTTGGCAATGAAGATGTAGATGACCGCGAGCAGTGGGCCAGCCACAAAGCCTGCCTTGTACACCTCAAGGGTCACTCTCTTTTGCTCGATGATGCCTAAGTAGTTAACGGCATGAATGACCAGCGAGGCGAATACCAGAGCAGCGATGGCGTCTAAGGTGTTATAGCCGTCTAAGATACCCTGAATCACGGCCTTACCTGGGGTGGCATAAGGAGCAGCAGGAGCTTGTGGTGTACCTAATGGGCTGATAAAGGATTGGACAATGAAGATCACCAGCGTCAGCACTAAAGCTGGGGTGAGGTACTTACCAATGCGATCGACGAGCTTGTTTGGCGAAGCGGCTAACCAGCCAGAAACACCAAAGAAGATCGCAAGGAAGATTGGCAGAGAGTAACCTGCAGCTTCCTCCGAGAGGAATGGACGAATGGCAATCTCGTAAGAGACCGTGCCAGTACGTGGTACCGCAAAGCAAGGGCCGATCGACATGTAGCAGACGACGGTATAGAAGATGGCGTAGCGTGGATCGATACGCGAGGCTACTTGCTGTAGCGCCAGCTTGCCGGAGTAACCAATGGACATTACGGCCAAAAGTGGTAAACCCACACCCGTAATACAAAAGCCCAGTAGAGCCCACCACACGTTTTCACCGGCGGCTTGTCCCATGGACGCTGGGAAGATTAAGTTGCCCGCGCCAAAGAACAAGGCAAAGAGCATTAAACCAATAGGCAGAAAGCTGAGCTTATGATCTGTCTGCTGCATCTTTTTTCCCTACAAGTTGACATCGCAGCAACAGCGCTTAAGAGAGCTAAGCACTTTTCTCTACGAACCGTGGCTTGTTAGACCAGAGCTTGACGTCTTTTGCCTCTTCTTCTTCTTCTTCTTCAGGTGTGAGATGAAGACGTGAAGCTGGAAGTGAAGCAAAGTTATCAAATGGGCCATTGTAAAGGATCCCTCTAAGGGTGCAGTGAACTTTATGCCCGTTTTGCGGCGACGTTTGCCTGCGTCACAGCGCTTTAGTTGTGCGCGCAAAGCCCATAAAAGCAGAGTTTGTGCGGTACTTTTGGCTTTTACAGGGGAGCTGAAAAATTTTTTCTGCGTGACGCTTTTATCGCATATATGCGCTCTTATGGTGCAGCGCCCCTGAGGCGGTGCCTCAAAAGTGAGCATAAACTTGCAGGGAAAGGAAGCTGTGGGCTTAAAGAGGGTAGTGTGCGGGCACGAGCGCGTGTGGATAGGTGATAGAGGCAGAGATTGAGGAGAGTAGAGAAAAGAGGAATGAAAGCAGACAGGGCAGGGCGTGGCAGCACCACTACCATCGTGGGTAAAACGGTAGCGGCGTCCCGCAGTGGTGAGATGGGAGTGCTCGGTGTAGGTATCAGTGTCCTCACCTTAAGAGCAGGTGTTTTGGCGTGCCGCGCCGCTGTCTTGATGCTCAGCTGCCATCCTGCTGCTTTGTCCATTGGTCGCTTAAGCTGCGTTGCAGGAGTTGCGCTTACGCAGGCGTTTACCGCCGTAGTAAACCGCGCAAATCACAGCGCTTACCAGCGATACCAGAGCTTGGAAGTAGAAAGCGCTGTCCAGCGTCTCGGTGTAGCGAATGAGGACACCGGCGATGATAGGGATGATGAGCATGCCAAAGGCAAAGATAGCTTGAAACAGGCCCAACGCTGACGAGCGGCGATAACCCGCGACGCCTTGTAAGGCTTCGCTATTGGCCACGCAGAAGATAAAGCCAAAGCTCAGTCCTAGCAGCACCTGAATAGCGATCATTGCGTAAATGTCGGTCAAAAAGACCGTGCCTAAGCAGTACACCGTTAGTAGCACAAAAGCCGTGGTGGTCACAATGCCATTGCCAATGCGGCTAATGAGAGGCAGTCCGGAGAGGTAGCTGGAAACGACACAAAAGAGCGTGTAGACAATGGTCATGAAGCCCATTTCTAGCGGCGTGGCGCCATTACGCACCGCCACCTCGTTTGAAAAGGACAAGATAGTGGCCATAGCCACGCCCTGCTGCACAATGGCCAGAAAAGCAAAGAACCAAATGCGGCCAATGAGCACTACCTTAAGGAGCTCACGTAAGCGCGGGCGCCCCATGCGCTCGCGTGCTTGCTGGCATTGCTGCGGAGCTTGTGGCTGGCTCTCGGCGGCATCAGCTGCAGCCGTGGCCTTTGTTGCCTTGGCTTCTGCTGCATTTGCCTCTGCCTTTACATACGCTGGATCGTCCTCAAAGAGTGTCAAGGCAAGGATGAGAGCTAAACCACCGCTGACAATGGAGCAAAGGCACATCAGCTCCATACCAAAGTGAGCGTAGAGGAAAGCGGAGACGCAAAACGCGATCATGATGCCGGAGTTGTTGGCCACAAAGACGTAGCCTAAGGACATCTGCATCTTGCTCACGGGAATGTGCTTGGTAAAGAGCAACATGAAGCTGAGCCACATGGCAGAGGCCAGACCTGACATCATGTTGGCAAAGAAGAAGCCCATAGCATCAGGGCTAACGAGGCGCACAATGGAAGCTGACCCTGAGAGGAAGCAGCCAATGATAACGATGAGCTTATGGCGGCCTAAGATGTCGGCCATGAGCCCCATAGGAAAGCGCGTCAGCATTTGCATGCCGCCGTAGATGCCGACAATGATGCCTACAAAGTCAGCACTAACTTTTTGCGCAAGGAGAAAGGGCGCGGTGTTAGGCATGTAGACATACTGGGCAAACCAGAAGAGGCCAATAATGAGAAGGAGTTTCTGTGTTTGGGACATGCGGCACCATGGGGGAGAGGCATTGAGCGGAGCGGCCTGCATTGTAGTCTGTTTGGCCACCGCGCGTCACTAAGCTGCGCAATTGTGTCACAGGCACTGAAGTCAGCTACTTACTGCAAACTGAGGTGTTGCCCCGCGATTCATCGTCAGATAGGCGCCGCATGCGCCATATGATGTTGATTATTGCTAAGATCTCGTTAGAAAGCGTAGATGGTAGTGGCTGTGCCTAAAGTAGCCTAAGTGGCCATTGCCGCTTGTGGAGAGTGCTGTAGTTTAGGGGAGAATGGGACGATGGCAACGATACTCCAAATGCCGGTGGGGATTAATGAATGGCGGCAAATGCGTAGTGGCCGGTTTTTCTTTGTAGATAAGACGGCTCAGTTGCGGGATCTGTTTTTAATGGGCGACAAGCTTTTCCTCACCCGACCACGGCGCATGGGCAAAACTCTCTTGTGCGACACTCTGTGTGAGTGGTTCACGCACGGCTCAAAGAGCTTTGCGGGATTGGGGATTGATGGCAAGTTGTATGAGGAGGGTGGCTACCCAGTTATCAACTTGTCTTTGTATGGCTTGGGCGATGAGTCTGATGCTGCCTCTTTTGAGGCCAGTATGTGTACAAGACTGATTGACGCTTATGATGCCGCAGGTTTTCCTGTCGGGTAGTTATTTTAATACGCCCATCTTTGGTGCAAACAGCCCAAGAACCGCATAAACACCTTAAAGAAGCAGTAAAAGTAACTGTGAGGCCAGAAAACCAATAGAACTTCCCCCAAGCCTTTGAGCGCCAGCAAGGCTTGATCGTGCCTCAGGATCAGCCATCAGCTGCGCAGGCAGAGCAGGCTCCTTAAAGCACGCGTCGCAGCTCTAAGGACAGCAGAGCTGAGCAAAGAGCCAGCGCCGCAGAGCTTCCACAGCAGCGGTGCCCAAAGGGGCAGCAAACTCTTAGGAGTGGGATAACACAGGAAGTCCCTGCAACTGTAGCTCCTAAGGTCTAAAGGGAGCAGAGCATTCTCTTGGTGCTGCTCCCTCCATCAGCTTAGCTGGCACTGCTGCGCGCTTGCTGCTGTGCCTTTGCTCCCGCTTGCGCCTCGCGTAAGCGTACATGACGCCGCCGCACGTAGTAGCAAGCTGTAGCAACCATGCCCACCACTGCCAGCAGCGCTTGGAAGTAGAAGGCCCAATCCAAGGTGCCAGACATATCAAAGAGTAAACCGGCGATGATGGGCACAAAGGTCATACCTACCGCAAAGACCGTTTGGAAGATACCCAGTGCCGTAGAGCGGCGGTAGCTCTCAATCTGACTTAAGGCCTCGGCCGAGCACCACGAGAACACCAAGCCACCCGTGCTGCCCATGAGTATCTGCACAGGAATGAGGGCGTAGACGTTATCGATACTTACCATTAAAACGCAATAGAGCGCCATGCACAGCTGGCTTGCGGTCATCAAAATGCCTGGGCCAATGCGAATGGCCAATGTAGTAGAAGAGATGTAGCAGGACGCCACATACGAGGCACTAAAGGTAATGGTGATAAGACCCAGTTGCCATGGCACAGCGCCTAAACTGTGGGCTACCTCGTTGGAAAAGGACATGGCGGTGCCCATGAGGATGCCTTGCTGGATCATACCGATAAAGGCAAAGAACCACAGGCGCTTATTGACGACCACATGCAAAAGCTCGCTGATCTTGGGGCTGTGCAGGCGGTGCTCGTCTTTTTCGTGAATCGTCAGAGCGATGCACAGAGCTAAAAAGCCCGCACCGACCGAGAGGGCGCACATCAGCGTCATGCCAAATTGCTGATAGAGCGTAGCAGAGGCGATAAAACCCGAGAGGATACCGGCGTTGCAGGCGGACATGACATAGCCCATACCGCGCTGCAGATTGTCCTTATTGAGCGTCTTGGTGTGCAGCAGGATAAAGCACATCCACATGGAAGCCGAGAAGCCGGAGATGATATTGGCCACTAAGAAGCCTTCTCCTGTAGGCGCGTAGAGACGCACCACGGAAGCCAACGCCGCAGTAGAGCAGCCTAACAAGATCATTGGCTTAAACTTACCGATCTTATCGGAGAAGATACCAACTGGCAGGCGGGTAAAAAAGGGCACGGCTCCGTAGAAACCGACAACCAAGCCCACAAAGTCAGCACTGACTTTTTGAGCGAGCAGAAAAGGGGTGGTGTAAGGGATGTAGACATACTGGGCAAACCAGAAGAGGGCTACGACCACCAAGAGGCGTGCGGTTTGGCTCATTGTTATCTCAGATACAAAAGAGGTGAGACCACGAAGACTGCCCTGCTGACAACAGCGGTTGTGGGCAGTAAGGCAGCGTCATGAGGCGTGCCTACAGGCAGTAGCTGCCGCCGTCGCGTCGCGATTGCGTATCGTAGCTTATCACTGCGTAGCGTTGCGTATCGTAGCGGGACTACTGTGCTTTGCTATCTTACCCCGCTTGTCCATAGGGAGGCGTAGTGTGAGTGCTGTAAAGTGCACATTACGCGATAAAAATAGGCTTGAGGCGGTAGCGTTGCAGGGGCTTAGTGGCTTACATGGGCATGGGCATAGCCATGGGCATATGAGCGCGCTGCTCCGCACTAGGAGGTTGGCCCTTTTGAGCAGTGCCTAGCTGCCTTATGCAAGGTCAATGGTGCGTACTTTTCTTGGTGCGTAGTTTTGGTGCAAAAAACAAAATGTAGCCTGCCTATCTTGCTTGTATATGCGCTTTTATTACAATGGCGCCAGCCTGCTGCCTGCCTCTTTTTATCTCCAGTATGGGGCAATCTGAGCTACAGGCGGTGCTTATCCTGACTGGGCCATCGGCCTGCTTTTCTCCCCTGATAAGGGGCTGTCCTTTCTTCTTTGTGCGTGGTGTATAAATCGTGATCAAAGGTTTGATTGCGTTGGCATTTGGCGCCCTCAGCTTTGGCGTCCTTGAGTTCGTCGCCATGGGCCTCTTGCCATACTTTTCCCATGATTTCGGCGTCGATATCTCCACCTCCGGCCACACCATTTCCTTTTACGCCTTTGGTGTGTGTTTTGGCGTGATCTACATGCTCTTCTCGCGCAAGCTTAACCTCAAGGTCTCGATCTGCCTTGTGGTGACTTGCCAGTTAGTGGGCATCATCCTTACCGCCTTTGCCTCCAACTTTACGATGCTGCTCATAGCACGCTTTGTGAGCGGCATGCCGCACGGCTGCTTCTTTGGCTTAGGCGCCATTATCTCCTCGCGCATTGCTGCCGCCGGTAAGGGCTCGTCTGCCATGGCACTCATGCTGGCAGGACAGACCATTTCTAACGTCTTTGGTGTGCCTTTAGGTACGGCCTTAGCCCATAACTTCTCGTGGCGTGCCATCTTCTACATCATGGCCATTTGGGGCGTGCTGGTGCTGCTCTCGCTGTGGCGCTGGTTACCAAACCCAGGCAAGATGGACGACCACGGCTTTATGCGTCAGTTCGACTTCTTAAAGCACCGTGCTCCGTACTTAGTAGGCTTAAGCATTCTTTTGGGTAACGGTGGCATCTTCTGCCTGCAAAGTTACGTTAGCCCAGTGCTTACCGACTTTGTGGGCTTACAGCTGGTTTACGTCCCAACCGTGCTGATTGCCATGGGTATCGCCATGACAATCTACAACCTCATTGCCGGTCGTCTCTCGGACATCTTTACCCCTGGCAAAGTCAGCTTAGCGCTCTTTATTACCGAGCTGGTGGCCATGGCTCTGACCTTCCTCTTTGGTAACTACCTCATCGTAGGTGTGGTCTTAATGATCTACATCGCTGGTACCTTGTTCGGTCTCTCGACCCCACAGCAGGTGACGATGTTGCGTGTATCGCCAGGTGGTGAGTTAATTGGTGTGGCCTTTGGTCAGATTGCCTTTAACTTCGGTAACGCTATTGGTGCGCTCTTAGGTGGCATCCCAATGGAGCTGGGCTATGCGCCGCAGTACACCATTTTGGTGGCTTTGGGCTTGGTGAGCATTGGCACCTTCTTTATGTTCCTTTACACCAAAAAGGACGAGGCGCACTTCACTCAGATGTACTTTACGGCGCAGCAGAAACTGCATGAAAAGCTGCAAGAGCAGATTCAGTCGAAGCTGGCGATCAGCATCGAGACTGATAAGAGCACCGGTATGGTATCGGTTAGTGCTACCAATAGCGCTGCTACAGAGGCTAATGCTGCTGCAGCAGCTATTGCTGACACCGCTGCGACTGCTGTAGCCACGGCAGAGCCTGTAACCCATACCCGCGAACCTAAAAGTGAACAGCGCCACGCAAAGCGTCATCACCATCTTCCTCAGGGTGATGAGGATGCCAAAACCAGCTTGTAGGCTCCTGAAGAGCATCATAAAGCCATGGCGGGCTTAAGTTCGCGTGTATGCCTGTAACCCCTGCCACCACGCAAGAGAGCACTGCCGCTGCGGCGCAGGTGAGTAGCGCTGAGACTGCTACTGCTGCCACCGCTACGGATACTGCTAATGCTGCTCCAGCCGCTGCTTAGGCGGCCAAAGAAAAGACAGCGTCAGTCCAGAGCCATTAGTGCAGCGTTGCACCCCAAAAAGCAAATTCCACAGGATGTAACTGCCTCCAAGCAGGTGTTTTACCCTGAGAGGAGGTGTTTGCTGGTACGCAAGTCTCGAGATAAAACGCTGTCAGGCGCTTTTGCGCTTGCCTCAAGTACATCGCAGTGCACCGCACCTTAGAGCTGCGCCAGAGCTCATTCACCTCTGGCGTGGTCTCTGGGTGTACCTTAAGAGCCCTAAGCTGCTAGTTTGGGGCTTGCTGCGCTTGCTCGGTTGCTGTTGCTCCTCTCTGTTCCCACCAGTGCTGCTGCCATAGCAGCCTGCTCCGCTCAGCTGCCTCTATCTTGGCGCGATGCAGCCTATCCTTCCTATCCCGCCTGTCTCTGCCCTTTCTTTCCCGTCTTTTCCTGCCCAGCTCCGCTTTGCCATGCTGCCGCCTGCATTTATGCATGAATTTGCTGCAGACACGAAAAAGCCCCACTTAAGGGGCTTTTTCCCTCGAATTTACGGCGCAAGGGAGCGCCAAAAGGTTAATGGTGGTTGTCCTGTTGGGCTTTCCCTCCACGGTCGCCACAGAACATTGCGGTGTGGTGAGGCCTAACGAGACCTCGCGTTGCTTACTGAGGTTTTTCCTCTCACGGAGCTGCACTTGCGCATTCGCTCGGGTACAGCATTACGCGGTTGCCGTGAAAGAGAGGCTTTCGCCTCTAGCTCAGCCTTTACTACTCGCCGCTTACGTAGTTGGCAAAAACGCGTTGCGACTTTGGTAAAGACACCGTGAAAATCAGCACCATCTGCTACTGGCAACGACTCCATTGCAAACGGCCTGCTTTACACCATGAGCAGCTTGCACTGCTCAGGAGATGTTGCATCTCCCCATTCGGTCTCAGGGCTTGCCTTAAACTACCGGACGCTATAATCAAAGGTAAAGCTCAGTAGTAGCTCGTGCCCATCTACCTGTGCCATGCGCGGGTCTACCATGCTTGCCCACTCACGGCCTTGTGCACGTCACACCAAGGAGGCGACCCTCAGCGTTATTCGTGCTTAATCTTTTCCTTGTACTTGACCAGCTGACGATCAACTTTGTCAATCAAGGCATCGATGGCTGCGTACATGTCCTCTTCTTGAGCCTCGGCGTGCAGCGTGCCGCCACCACCAACAACAGCGAGATCACACTTGGCGATCTGTTGCAGCTTCTCCACAGTCAGTGTGATGGAAATGGAGGTGATCAGGTCGCCCTTGCGTTCAAGCTTGTTGAACTTCTCCGTGACGTAGTCGTGAAGAGCGTCTGTGACCTTTAATCCAACACCTTGGATATTAATCTGCATATAACCTATCCTTAACCCAATATAAATTGGGTGCTGTGTGTGGCTGACATCCACCTCTGTCGAGGAAGACTGATGCGTTGTTACCCGCAAGATGTCTGCCTACGGCCTTTTCATACCGTTTTACGCCCTAAAACAAAGCACCAAGGGGAAAACGGAGGCGCGCGTTACTAGCAGAAATCAGACGGGGCGTGGCGCTAAGCCTCGCCTCTGCTCAGTTTAGGGCTCACGAATCTAACAGCATCCCTAAACCCAGCATCACAAACAGCGGCTCCTGCTGTGGAAGCGAGAAAACGGAGCTTAGAACGACTCTTCCTGCCTAAGACGTTTTGGCTCGCCGGTTTGTCCCTTTGCAGGCGGTGACTTGAAGTGGCGTTTGCTGTGCCCGTCACCTAAGTGCGTACCATGTGCACTTTAGACCTGAAAAGAACAGGGGCGTCTACTCCCTGCAGCTCTAAGAGCTCAAGTAGGTTGTCTGACAACCATGGCTTTATGATAGCGAAAAACTGCGGTAAGGAAATAGGCAAGTGCTCATAGTTTGATGTATATCCCGCTTTTAGAAAATCCTTATGGAATCAGGCGTGGCTGGCATGAGGGGGCAGCTTGCTGGTTTTGCTGATATTTAAGCCAAAGTTAAGCGCAGATGAAATCGGCGTGGGTAAAAGTGATAAAAATTCGCAAGTATGGTTGCTTGGGTTGCAATTGGTGATGTAGGGGTATAGAAAGGAGCATTTTGCCCCACGGTGGGGTGGTCTGGGGGCAAATGGGGCAGTAGTGGTGTGGGGGCAGAGGTAGCTGCTGCTTGCGGTAAGAGGTGAGCAGGGCAGGCTGTTGAGTAGTAGGTAGTAGGTGGGGATAGCAGGGCAGGGGGCGCGGTGTGGTGAGGCGCGGTTGTCTGCAAAGCCCTAACGGCTATCATCTTGAGAGTAGCGTTAACCCGAGCGTAGTCAGGGGGCGTCTTGCGCGTCTCTGCACGCATCAGCGCTAATTGAGGATGCGGCTTTTGCGGGCGCAGAAACGACTACGGCTCCTTAGCAGATACTGCACAGGTGCCGTGTCATAAGCTCCGCCGCAAACCGCTGCTTCCTGCTGCTTCCTGCTACTTCACGCTGCGGCTTTGGCGGTCGTGGCGGTGCGTTAACGAGCTGGTCTTTACTTAGACCAGACGCTTACGCTGTGAGGACGAGCCAATGTTTAAGTACTCACGGTACTTAGCAATAGTACGACGCGCCACGCAGTAGCCCTTGTCTTTAAGCTGGGCTGCAATCTGGTTATCCGATAATGGATGACGTGGATCCTCACCCATCACAATGCTGCGAATCTCAGCACGGATAGCCGTCGACGAGGCCGTACCACCATCATCCGTGTTCACGTGGCTCGAGAAGAAGTACTTGAGCTCATACGTGCCACGGCTGGTGTGAATGTACTTCTCTGTGGTCACACGCGAAATGGTCGACTCGTGCATGTCGACCTCTTGGGCGATGTCGTTTAACACCAGTGGCTGCATGAAGCACTCACCACCATCCAAGAAGGCCTTTTGGTGCGCCACAATGCAGCGCGCCACCTTAAGCAGCGTGTCATTGCGCTTGGCAATACTCTGGATAAACCAGTTAGCCTCTTGCAGGTTGGACTTAAAGTAGTCCTTCTCCCGCTCGTTCTTGGCGTAGCACATCAGCGACTTATACTGGTCATTGACCTTGATGCGCGGTAACGATGCTGGATTGAGCGTGACCTGATACTCACCATTCTTGTCCTTGGTGGCAATAACATCAGGCACAATGTAACGCGACTTTTCTTCCACCGCCGTGCGACCTGGACGTGGCGTTAAGCTCATGATGATGCTCAGCACGCTCTTTAAGGTGTCCTCGGTGATCTGCAGCTTATTGCACAGATTGCGGTAGTCGTGGTTGGAGAGCATGTCCATGTAGCGATCTAAGATCTGCTCGGCTAAGGCACACTCAAAGCTGTTGTCTTTAGTGCGGCGATCTGCGATCTGGATCATTAAGCACTCACGGACATCGCGGGCGCCCACACCTAAAGGATCAAAGCTCTGCACCAGCTTTAAGATGACCTGCACATCATCCATGGTGGTTTCTGGGAAGCGCTGGCAGACGATATCTAAGATGATCTCCAGTGGCTCACTTAAATAGCCTGTATCGCTAATGGCGTCGATAATTGCCAGACCAATGTTGTAATCACGCTCAGACATTGGCGAGCAGTCCAGCTGCCACTTTAAGTGATCGTGCAGATTGACCTGCGTTTCGCCCTCATAGACGCCGTCATCATCAATGGCAACACCCTTAGCCCGCGATTTAGCGCTGTAGTTGTCATCGTGCAGATCAAAGCTGTCCTCTTGATTGGACAGACCAGGATCCTGCTCCGAAGTGGTCAGACGATCTGGCATCTCGTCTTCTTCGAGCTCACGGTCACGCGTCTTGGTGATGTCAGTAATGCTCGACTCTGGCAGCGACTGGGGATCGTCGTAGCCGTCATCATCGGCATAGCTGGTGTTGTGCTCTGGCTCGGCCCCGATGGCTAAGGAGTCGTCGTTATTTGGGTCGTAATTGACATCAAAGGAGCTGCTGGTGATGTCGGTGCTGCCGCCCATGTCACCTTGGAGGCGGTTCACGTCAATGTCGTTCTGCTGGCGCATCTCGCTGTCTTTGCCCAAGACTTCGGAGGTGTCAAGAACGTTGCCGTCCTTATCGTGCAGCCGTGCCGATGCGACCATATCGCCGCCGTTTTCATCGTCGCTAAAAGGATCAAAGACGTCGTCTTGATTCTCTTTTTCCGCCAGTGCATCCAGCGATTCCATGTTAGCGATAACGTTGCTGTCATCTACCTCTAACATGGGATTTACTTCTAGCTTTTGCTGGATCTCCTGACGCAGATCGATAGTGGACAGTTGCAGCAGGCGAATGGCCTGTTGCAGCTGAGGAGTCATGGTCAGGCTCTGGTTTTGGCGGGTGCGTATTTGCAGATTTTGGCGCAGCGCTACCATCGTTATTACCTTGTGTTCCCAGATTACAGCGAGAAATTCTTGCCTAAGTAGACCTCTTGCACCTTCTTATTGGCCAGCACCTCTTGCGCTGAACCTTGGGCAATGATCTCTCCTGCGTTCACGATGTAGGCTTTCGCGCACACATCTAAGGTTTCGCGAACATTGTGATCAGTGATGAGCACGCCAATGTCGCGATCTCTTAAGTGCTTAATGATGTCTTTGATATCAGCGATGGAGATTGGATCCACGCCAGCAAAAGGCTCATCGAGCAGGATGAATTTAGGATTAGCCGCGAGGGCGCGAGCGATTTCTACGCGGCGGCGCTCGCCACCTGACAGCGAGATACCAGTGCTCTTACGCAGGTGGTCGATATGGAACTCCTCAAGGAGGTCATTGACCTTATTGAGGCGTTCCGTTTTGCTCAGTTTTGGCTGTAATTCCATAACGCTCATGAGGTTTTCCTCGACGCTGAGCTTGCGGAAGATGGAGTTTTCCTGCGGGAGGTAGCCTAAACCGGCACGGGCGCGTAAGTGCATCGGCATGTGGGTGATGTCTTGATCGTCAAGCAACACCGAGCCGTTTTCCGTAGAAATGATGCCCACAATGATGTAGAAGGACGTGGTTTTGCCAGCGCCATTCGGGCCTAATAAGCCCACCACACTACCGCTTTCGATGCTGAGACTAACGTCGTTTACCACCACGCGACCTTTGTAGGTCTTCTTGAGGTGATTGGCTTGTAAGAGGCTCATGTGGCGTCCTTACTGAGGAAGAGCTGTGGCTATCAAGGAGTGTGTAGCGCACACTAAGCTCGAGTTATTGGGGGAGCAGGAAGTGATGGATACGTGGAAGTGAGCGGGAGCTTGTGTGAGTGGTTTGGGAGTGTTTTTTGAGTAGCTGGGAGCGTTGGGGAGTGACAGGAGAGCGGGCCTTTATGCTCGGACGTGAGCATGTAAGCCTGTGCTGTCCTTGTGCTGTCCTTGTGTGTGCTTTGTGGCGCATGCCGCCGTGTGCTATTGCGGGGCTGTTGCAGGACTGTTGTAGGGCTGTTTAAGCCCCTGCGGACACAGCCTCTAAGGCTCTTATAAGGCTCTTACTTCTTGTCCTCTTCCTTGTCCTTATTAAAGTCGGCAGGCACAAAGGTACTCAACACACGACCGCCTTGCGAGTTGTTATTGACCGCGTACATGCGCTGCGTATTGATGTTGTACTCAATGCGCTCACCGGACATGCGCGAATCACCTTGCCAGATGACCGCACGGCCTTGCAGTACGATCTTGGTCTCCGCTGGCAGGTAGCTAATGGTGGTTGAGCGGGAGCGGATATAGCGTCCGTTATCCTGCTTCTGCTCAAAGGTGGTTGGGTTGCCGTAGGCCACAATGGACTGGAGCGAACCATCTGTATTGCGCGTCACCTCAACCTTGTCAGCAGTAAGCTTAATCGAGCCTTGCGTGGCGACTACATCACCCGAGAAGAGCAACTTGTTGGTTTGTAAGTCCGCGCTTTGCTCTACCGATTCAATGGTGATGGGCTGCTCTTTGTCGCTTTCTAATGCCTGCGCTGGACTTGCAAGCAGCAGGAAGCTACCTAAAGCACAGCCAGCCCACGCGAGTGGGGATAAAGATAAGGCAGAGCGCATGCGCAACTTAAGGAGTTGGTTATGGATAGTACACAGCATGAGGCTTGTCCTTGATCTCAATGAGCTTCTGATCGAGGTTGACGATGTAGTCTGAGCCGCGATTAATGAATCGCTCGCCCACAATGGTGATCTCCGATGGGGAGCTAATGGTGTTCTTTTGCAGATCGTAGAAGACGTCAGGGGTAGAGATCTCTTTGATTTCTGCCGACGCAAAGTTAGGCACGACGTGGATGTTGCCTGCAAGCTGGGCGTGTTGGTTTAAGACCATGTCGCCATGATCTGCCATGATTTGCCAGCCCCGAAATGGGTTTTGCGCATCATCGTGGTCGTAGAAGAAGCCAATTAAGCCATCAGCACTTAAGAGCTCGCGGGACTTGAAGTAGCGCATCTCTTGGCTAAACATGCTGTATTGGATTTGGCCCTGAGGGTCGTAGATCTCACCTCTAAAGTTCTGCGCCTCAAAGGTCGGGAAGCGCGAGGAGAGTTCGTCTTCACTGATACGGCCAGTGGTGCTGGAGAAGCTGTAGAGCAGGGCAGCGAACATGAAAAGGATCACAGCGATGATCATTGCACGGACGGTAACGCTCATGATGCTCTCCTCTGATGGGGGCCAAAGATGATGCAGGCCAAAGCAAAAGACAAAGACAACAAAGGCAAAGGCCTGTAAGGCCCAAAGCCTAAAGCCACGACCACAGCCCAAGGCCATGGGCCTGTAAGGCTATGGGGCTAAATTTGAATTAGCCATCCAAAAAAGATAAGGGGCTAAAGCCACAAAGGGCACTGCCAGCACGCCGCTGGCATCAACGTCACTCTTCAGTAGAGCTATTAACAAATACCCACTATCGGGTGGCTCTACCTCAACTTGAGCGCCGTTAATACACTCATTCTAACGCAAATTTTTCCTGCTATTGGCCCGCAATTTGCTCAAAAGGTGCCATTAGCAAAAAATAAGATAGGTACATCTGTACGCAAGATGGCATAGAAAAGCGCTTTGTGTGGGCAGGGGCTCTTATGCAATTTATCCCCAAAATTGTACAAGAATCACATTTCCGACACTGTTGCCTGTGCACCTATGTGGTGCATTGGTTTCACCTTTAAGTGGGGTAAAAGCGGGTTTGGAGAGCGGAAGCTAACTTAAAGGCAAATCAGCGTAAAAGCGCTAATTTATCGCGATGCTGTGCGGGGTAATAGGCGGGATTGGGTGCAGCACAAGCGGTGCGGTGCGGGTAAAAGAGCGGGCTTAGAGGCGGGTGCCCTGTTTTAGACCGCAAGCGGCGGTACAAGATGTCTTTTCTAGATGCTTGCGACGATTCATGCATGCGCTTGAGGAGGCTTTTGGGGCAAAAAGCCGATAAATATGGGTGGAAACGTGGTTTTGACGGATTTAATGAAAAAAGCGCCAATTATACTGCTACGTGCTTATAAGCGCAAAGCAACTTAAATGCAGCTAGGAAAAGTGCTGGATGGTAAAGGCGGGATAGAGACTGCTGTGCTGTGGAGCTTTGCGTGTGGTTAAGTGCAGGGCGTGCTCTAATCTAAGGCGTGCGAGAGTTACAGGGGACAGGGTACAGAGTACAGGTTAAAGGGTACAGGTAGTGAGCGGCGCATGGCAGTAGGGATGTAAGGGGAGTAGAGAGAGTGTGTGGCGCTGGAGATAGGATCAGTATCACCTGCACCATTCATCTCGAGGATAGGTAAGCTAAAAGCGCCTGCCGACTCATTATCTCGATAGGAGCGCCGCAGCAAAGCCTTACCCTCAGGGTAAAACACCTGATTGTAGGCAGTTACCCCCTTTGAGCTTTGCTTTTGGTGATACTCACCCTCGAGGTGGGTGACGTTGCTATCACGCCTCCCCTCTTTCGTCACTGATGAGCACACTCATGCCTTACTGGCGCGTGTGCGCAAAGCTTAAGCCGCGCTCACGCAGAAACTTGGCATCACCCTCTGGGGTCATCAGACCCTTAGCCATCAAAATGAGGTCAGCAAACTCACGCACCGCACCGTTACCGCCATTACGCGTTAAGTGCACCGTAGCTTGGGTCTGCATAAAGTGATAGCCGTCCAGTGGGCAGCCCGAAACCGCTGCATGCTGGAACAGCGGCATGTCATTGATGTCATCACCAACTACGGCCAGCTCGTCGTCTGTGACATTAAGCTGTTGCATCAGACGCAGGAGGGCCTCTTCTTTGTTGCGCTCACCTTGGATCACATGCTCAATGAGCAATTCAGCAGCACGGCGGGTAGTGAGGTGGGAATAGCGGCCTGTAAGCAGCGCTACCTCGATACCGGCCTTAATGAGCAGCGAGACGCCCATACCGTCTTTGCAGTCAAAGTTCTTGTACTCGCGAGAGGTGTCATTGTAGATAATGGCGCCATCGGTGAGGGTGCCATCTACGTCTAAGACTACCAGCTTAATGCGCTGCATCTTGGCGACAATAGAAGCAGGGAGCACTTGGTAAAAAGTGGTTAAATTCTCGTTTGGGTTAGGCATTCCCTCGGCCATGACAATCCTCTTTCGTTCTGTTTTGTTCTGTCTGGGAGCAGTGTTGGTAAGTAGATAGGTGGTGTAATCACTCCGGTTCTTTATTGAAATTAGGGGATACGCCTATGTGCACACATTCGGTGCGCCAATATGCATCTATGAGATTTTACTCTAGATTTAGCGGCACACCTAT